>JBKPBY010000053.1:0-95746 GCA_046727075.1 bacterium
TGCAGGCGCTGTTTCGCCGGTTTCCAGCTTGAATTTGCCCAGACCATGGAACTTGTCCGGTTTCTCCAGGGCAGGTGGATAGCCTTTCCCTTTTTGCGTGATGATATGCAGCAGAACAGGCTCACTCTGTCGTTTCAAAAATTCGAATGTTCTGATCAACAGCGGAATATCATGGCCATCAATCGGGCCGTAGTAACGCAGGCCGAGTTCTTCGAAAAACACGTTCGGAAGAACCAGGTGTTTCACGCCCTCCTCGAATTTGTGGGCCAAATGGTAAGCAAACTTACCTCCAATCATTTCGACAAACTTGGCCGCTTTGTCATGCAGATGACTGTAGGTGTCGCTGGTGACCAATCGATTGAGATAGTTGGCAATAGCACCCACGTTCTTCGCGATTGACCATTCGTTATCGTTCAGCACAACGATAAAACGCTTGGTGTTAGTGGCGACGTTGTTCAACGCTTCGTAACTTGGACCGCACGTCAACGCGGCGTCGCCCGCGACAACGACCACATGCTCTTTACTTCCCTTACGATCTCTGGCGACGGCCATTCCTAAGCCGGCTGACAGCGCTGTTCCTGCGTGGCCCGCTCCGTAGCAATCATGTTCGCTTTCGGTCCGAAGCAAAAAACCGTTCAGACCCTGGTATTGCCGGATCGTCTTGAATCGATCAAGGCGCCCAGTCAGCAGCTTGTGGACATATCCTTGGTGGCTGACATCAAAAACGAATTTGTCATTCGGCGTTGAGAAGACGCGATGCAGAGCGATGGTCAATTCGACGACGCCGAGGTTTGGCCCAAGATGGCCGCCGGTTTGCGAAAGCACCGTGATCAGTTCATCGCGGATTTCCTGAGCTAACTTCGGCAACTGGTGTTCCTCCAGCCGTTTCACGTCCGCGGGACTGGCTATCCCGTCCAATAGTCGCGGCTCCGTCGCGGCTTCAAAAGAGTCTGATTTCATCATTCTGATTCTTTGTTGGTACTCTCGATGGACCTTCCGTCGGTTGTTCGGTCGTCGGAGAGGATTTGGTTTCGGCGTTTCGGGTCAATGTTTCAATGCGATTCTCAGCGTCGGCAAGTCTCTCGTTGCAAACGGCAATCAGGCGAATCCCCTCTTCGTAGCGCACCAATAGCTCCTCCAGCGGGAGCTTAGATGATTCCATCTCATTGACGATTTTCTCCAGTCGTTCCATTGCGCCCTCAAACGAGAGTGCTTTCGGCTCATCTTTTGGCATGACTAGATCCGGGGATAGTAAGCGGGCCCGGTGGATCGCGCAAATAGTAAGATTCCAAGAGTTTTTAGGAAAAAAATGCGCTCGCAGAAGCGGAAGTTCGAATCTAGAAGCGCGAATTTCGAAGGGATCAGCGATCTTTCTCGGGACGTCGAGATTCGAGCTTCGGTTCCCGCGACAATCAATCCCGCGGCGCGAAGAGTGGGGACTGCTGTGGTTGATAGGCTGGGCGATCGGCTGGGGTGATATTAACCGTCATCTCCTTGCCATCACGTACTACAGTCACCGGTACGCCCTGTAGCGCGGTCAGGAAAAAGGCCGCGTTCGCGACGTCAGGCAACTCGTGAATATCAACCGTACCGATTCGCACGAGAACGTCACCTGGCTGCAATCCAGCTTCTTCAGCAGGAGAGCCCTCGGCGATACTTTCGATTGCAACCTTCGAGTTGTGGTTCTCGTCATCCGTCGCTTTCGGGAGCACGCCTACCCAACCGGGCCGGACTTCGCCATAACGGATATAATCAAAACGAATCTTTTCTGCGGCATTGATTGGTAGTGCGTAAGCAGCAGTGTAGTTCTCGATTGGAAAGATCAGCATTCCGACCACTTGCCCATTCATGTTCAGGAGCGGGGCTCCGGCTTCGCCGCGTTGCATCGGAATGTTGGCCCGGATCAGGGTCGTGCTGAAATATTGATGAAGATATTTGAGATCCAAGCCGCCAATCATGCCGAAATGCGGAGTAGCTGGCAGATCCATTGGATACCCGATCATGATTGCCGGAGAAGCAACTTTCAGGGATTCAGAGTTGCCCATCGGTAACCAAGGAGTTGTGGTCTCGATCTTCAGGATCGCCACCATGCTGCGCGTGTCTGCAACCAGGCGATGAGCCGGGAACCGGTTCGAGCCGAACTCGACAACGATATCGTTTGATTCACCGCCGACTCCATATGATGTCAGGATCGTGCCGTCCGGCTTAATGAAAAAGCCAGTCCCTTCCAGCCGGCCGTGGTCATCTTCGGCGATAATCCGGACCACTGCGTTTTTCGCGCGCTCAAAAACCTGCTGCACGTCCGAAGCGATTGAGGCGGCAGTCTGCTGCGTGAATGCGGGGTGAGCGCTGCACAAGAGCAGCATGCTCAGAGCTCCAGCTTTACAAACAAGCCGGAGATTCATCGCAAGAGCGTGAGTATGGAGCTGCAACAAGCTGCAACGAGGGAGATCGAACATTCGGTTTTAAAAGCTGAAGGAAGCTTCGCGGCTCAGAGGCCGACCGTCGATCACGTAGCGCGGAAGAGCTGATTGAGAAGGTTGAAGAGCGGGTACAACGCGTGACTCTGGCGCGGATCGGCGTTCAAATTTGGACCAATCAAGGTCTCCGCTGAGCGCGAGGCGGCTAGGCGAATTCTCCGTTTTGGCAACTCGCGTTTGTGCCACAGGCGAGTTGTTGGCCACGCCTGTAGGCGCCCAGACTCCCGAACCGATTATACTCGCAGCTATCAGGAATATCCCGAAGGCAACGCCGTAAGCATAATTCGGCACCCGAAAACTCCAAAGCCCCGACACAAATCGATCGAACCAGATCTGGACAGCAGAACGTCGCAACAATTCCTCGCGTTGTCGCCGATGAAATTCGTTCAGTGCTCTATCAAAATATCCTGGGGGCGGTTGCTCGAGCCGCTTGAGTCGAAGCAGTTTTTGTAGATCCTGTTCGTCGAGCATCATTTCTTTCTAAACTCCTCGAGGTAATTCTGCAACTGCCGATGTGCATAGAACAATCGCGACCTTACCGTAGCTTCAGGTATCCCAAGGATTTTCGCGATTTCCGCGTGGGGCATCCCTTGGATATCGAACATGGTTACAACTGCTCTGTGTTCAACAGACAGCTTCATCATTGCTTCGTTCAATCTCTGTTGTAATTCCGACAGATCGACCTCCCGGACCGGCGTCCGGACGGCGGTCAAATCGATGAATTCCTTCGCATTCTGAATGTTTGTATCGATATCGTCCAGACTCATTTGAAAGCGTCGTCCCCTTTTCTTGAGGAAATTGATGGTCATGTTGACAGCGATGGCATGAATCCAAGTATAAAAACTGGACTTACCGCGAAAGCCGTTAATCGATCGGTACGCCTTAGCAAATACTTCGAGCAACAGGTCGTTCGTGTCTTCGTGATTCGCTGTCATGTTGTAGATCAGCGAGTAGATGCGAGGGCTGTACCTCTGCCAAAGGCCGTCAAAAGCATGGGTGTCTCCGCCCTGGGTTCGGCGAACCAATGTTTCGTCATCCGGCAACCGCTGGTCATCCATGTGACTCCGATATTCTCAACTGGCGAAAATGACATTTCACACCAGGTATAGATAAAAAACAAGGAACGCGAAGGCGTCCGCGTTAAACGCCGACACCGCCAACAACGCCGACACCGCCGTCATCGGATGCCGGCGATGACGGCGATGACGGCGCTCTTACTTAACAACGCCGGTCTCTACTCGCCGATTCTTTGCCCATGCTGACTCTGAATGGCCAGGATCAGCGGGCATTTCCTGGCCGAAGCTGACGGTCTGAATTCGAGCGGGCGAAACACCGAGTGAGACGAGAAAGTCTCGTGCCGCCTGTGCTCGGCGCTCTCCCAGAGCCCGGTTGTATTCAGGGGTACCGCGTTCGTCAGTGAAGCCAGCCAGGATAATATTGTTCCGCGCACCTTTCAGGAAGTCGGCCAGCCTCTTTAGCTTTTCACCTTCTTGCACGCTAACTTCGAAGCTATCGAACGCAAAGTGGACCGGAGGGAACTGGGCTTTTTGAACACTGGTGCTGAAGAATGAAACTCCTTCCTGGCGCTGAGGAAGCGGAGTCGCGTTGACGTAATCGCCGTCTGTTCCCGCATAAGAGGGCTTTTCGGTCGTCTTACAGGAAACAAGACCGAATGCAACCAGGCCCAATAGAATCAGAACTCTCCTCATAAATTTCAACTCATTCTCCACTCACTCGCACTCACACTCACAACTCAACCTACCTCGACCAGCTTGGTTCAGAGACTCTTCCCAGGTCCCCGATTAATCGTGTTTCATGTCCAGTCACTGTATCCAGCAGATAAAGACCAGTACCTCTGGCAAAAATGATGTGTCGCGAGTTGGGACCCCATGTAGGGCTTTCTCCATCGCTTGACGCGATTCGAGTCGCACCGGAATCCAGATCAAGAACGGCTACCTCGAATCCTCCACTCCGAACGTTGAACACCACTTTCTTGCCGTCCGGCGACCAGTTCGGTTCCGTGTTGTAGTTGTACCCGGTTGAGAGCAATCGGCCCGAGCCGCCTCCCGTGGAAATCCGGTAAAGTA
The DNA here is from genome assembly GCA_046727075.1 of bacterium. Classification (GTDB taxonomy): domain Bacteria; phylum Verrucomicrobiota; class Verrucomicrobiia; order Chthoniobacterales; family JAFAMB01; genus JBKPBY01. The sequence goes on from JBKPBY010000053.1 coordinate 4,568, forward strand.
GCGGGCTTCCTTTCTCGTCCGACGAGTAAATAATCTCGGATCCACTTGGCGACCAAGTCGGTGATGATTCAACGCCGCGGGTGCGCGTCAATCGTCGCGGGGATTCGCCGTTCAGACCGGTCACATAAATTTCCGGGTTACCATCTTTGCTTAGCGTGCAGGCAATGTGCGAGCCATCCGGTGAAAATGCTGCTCCGGAATTGGTTCCTGGAAACTTGATAATGCGATTGCGGGCGCCGGTCGTCAAATCGACCAGATAGATATCCGCATATCCGCTTTGGTAGCCAGTGTAAGCGAGCCGTCTCCCGTCGGGCGATAACGCAGGGCTCACGCTGATTGCGTTGTCGTGAGTGAGCTGGAGTACGTTTTTACCGTCGTAATCGCAGGTATAAATCTCCTTGTGTCCGGTGCGGTCGGCGACAAATGCGATTTTGGATGAAGCGATGCCCTTCTGCCCGGTAAGCGTTTCCACCAGACTATCGACAAATTCATGAATCGCGTGTCGGATTTCTCCCGGGTACGCCTTCTGAAGAATTGGGTTGCCACTTTTGTCGATCGCTTTTCCGCTGAAAGCTCCGGTGCTTGCGATACCGCTGACTGTTACAGTCGCCGAATTGGCGTCACCAAGAGTCAACGCGCCGGAAAGCTGGATATCATTCTTTAGAAGAGCCACAGCACTGCTTCCGGCTGCACCGGTGACATCTTTCACATCGACAATAATGGAGACACCTTTTTGAACAGTGATCAGCGGAGCCGGCGGACCCTGAGCAACGAGCGAGAGGGAGAAGCCGAACAGCAGCGTCAGAACAACAGAGACCTTCATTTGAACGCAGGACCATTTATCAAGTCTGCGCTGGAACTCAAGAACGGACGGGGAGCGTGTTCACAAAATATAAAAATCCAGGATCTATGGTACATCGCGGGTTCAGGTCGCGCGGAGCGCGAACCCTACCGACCGCGTGATCATGAATGGCTAGGGTTCGCACTTCCGCCTCCGTCCGGCCAAGACCGGACTTCGGCGAGAGGCGGCTTGCGCGACCTGAACCCAACGCATGCCACTTCACATTGGGTTGCGTTATCACGACGGCGTGTCGTGAGTATCGGCGGCAGAGGCCTGCCGCCCTACAGCGTTCTTCACAAAAGGCGCAAACAGATCGAGCGGGATTGGCACAAACGTTGTCGTATTGTGCTCGCTCGAAATTTCCCTCATTGTTTGCAGGAACCGCAATTGCAGAGCGATCGGTTGTTCGGAGATCATCGCGGCCGCCTGCACCAGCTTTTCCGCGGCCTGAAATTCGCCTTCTGCATTGATAATTTTCGCTCGCCGCTCGCGCTCGGTTTCAGCCTGGCGTGCCATCGCGCGTTTCATTCCTTCCGGCAACGAAACATCCTTCACTTCAACTCCCGTGACTTTGATTCCCCACGGATCGGTGTGGCGATCAATAATTTCCTGAAGAGTGAGATTGATCTTGTCGCGCTGAGCCAACAACTCGTCCAGCTCAGCCTGGCCTAATACGCTTCTGAGCGTTGTCTGAGAAATGAGCGAGGTCGCCTTCAGATAATTCTCGATTCGAACGATCGCTGCCGAGGGGTCCACTACCCGAAAATAAACTACAGCATCAACTGTGACTGGAACGTTGTCCCGGGTCATGACCTCCTGGCGTGCCACGTCGATCGCAACGATTCGTAAATCGATCTTAACCATACGATCGACAATAGGGATAAGCAGAACGATGCCGGGTCCCTTTGCTCCCAGCAGCTTGCCGAGCCGGAAGACAACCGCGCGTTCATACTCGCGCATGATCCGAATCATTTGCGGTAAGACGATTACCGCCAGCAGGACCAACGGAATCAACCAACTCAGCGCCTTCAGCGAAGTTTCAAACACGGTTTAAGCTCCTCGAATTTTTGGTTTAACTTTCACCGTCAAGCCTTCAACAGCGGTAATTTCTACCGATTGCCCCGGCCCGACTGGAGTCTCGCTCGTTGCATTCCAATATTCTCCCTCGACCATGATCTTGCCGCCGTTGGCATCGATCGGAGTCAAAGCCTGGACGATCTTGCCCAGCATGGTCTCTTTCCCAACCTTGATTGGCAGCTGCTGTGCGCGCAGTCCTTTGCCGACGATAAAGATAAAGAACGCTGCCGTAATCACCGTTGCCGGAATGATATAGGCCAGGGAGAGGCGGAACACCGGATCGCTTCGATTGAAAAGCATCATTGAACCGATCAAAAACGAAATAATACCGCCTGCTGTGAGAACGCCATGGGTCGGCGCAAACACATCGATCATGAACAATCCCACCGCGAGCCCAATTAGCAGAAGGCCGGCCAGGTTGACTGGAAGGATCGCCGCCATGTAAAGCGCCAGAACTAGAGCGATAGAACCGGCGACTCCCGGCAAGATGGCGCCTGGCGATGTCACTTCTGCGATCAACCCATACATGGCGACCAACATCAGGATGAACATCACTTCCGGTTTCCAGGCGAGCTGGAAAACCTCTTCAGCAGGCGTCATTTTCATCCGAACCAATCGTGCGTGGTCAGTTGCAAGAGTGGTGCCTCGTACAACCCGCCCGTTCAGTTGGTGGAGTAAATCTTCCCGGTCGTTTGCGATAATCTGGATCACGTCCAGCTTGCGCGCTTCGTCGGCGGTTATCGATGCGCTTTGAACAACCGCGGACTTTGCCCATTCCACATTGCGACCGCGCTTGGATGCAATCGCCGCGATATAGCTCGCCGCGAAATTCTCGAGTTTCTTAACCATCGTGTCATCTGGTTTCGCTTGATCCCCTCCCGGCGCTCCTCCGATGGTGACGGGGTGTGCCGCCCCGATCGTTGTCGCCGGAGCCATAGCCGCGATGTCAGCCGACAGCGTGATAAAGCATCCGGCACTTGCAGCGGTCGCGCCCATCGGGGTCACGAAAACAACTATCGGCGTCCTTGAGCCTAAAAATTTCTGAACGATGGTCTGCGTCGATTGTAACAGGCCGCCCGGTGTATTGAGTTCAACAATCAGACAGTTCGCGCGTCGCGCTTCCGCTTGATCGACACTGCGGGAAAGGTAACCCGCTGTAGCAGGACCAATGGTGCCTTCGACTTTCGCGACGCAAACTTCTGCGGCATTCGTCTCCACCCCAAGAACGCCAAGCCACAACGCCGCGACCAAGCATGTTGCCCGCATAATGTTCGCCTTTACGCGAATATATCATGTTTCAGAATCGGCGAAACCTCAGCGGCAGCGCCGAGCCGCGATTTAGTATGGCACGGACGAGACTGCGGATGGTGGTAGGGCAAAGCAAGATTCGCCCTACCAAACCGTTGTTCAATATCCCTGGTCAAGATGGCGACGACGGCGAGTCGCCTTCCAGTTTTCTTCTATAAGGACCGTACGGATTGAACGACGATGACATTTCATTCTTTTGAAAATAGTCTCCTAGCTGTTATACGCTTCGCGTCTACAAATATCAGTGATGCCCAAAATTCGAAAAGCGTTCGTTCTCGGTGCAGGCCTCGGAACTCGGTTGCGCCCAATCACGAACGTACTCCCAAAACCGCTTCTTCCGATCTTTGGAAAGCCCGTAATCACGTTTGTCTTGGATCATCTTCACCAGATCGGCATCGAACAAATCGTGGTGAACACCCATCATCTAGCGGAGAAATTCATCGAAGCTTTTCCGTCCAACGAATATAGAGGCGCGGCCCTGAAGCTTGTGCGGGAACAGACCCGGCTGGAAACCGGCGGAGGTATCAAGAATGTCGAGGACGAAATCGGCCAAGAAACATTCGTTGTATACAGCGGCGACCTTCTCACTGATATCCGAATTGACCGTCTCGTTGAGGAACACTTCGCGTCGGGGAACGACGTTACGCTGGCTCTTCGGCCGACCGGGCTTTCCAAATTTGTCGCTTGGGACGCGAAGACCAATCGTGTTATCGATCTTTTGGACGCGTTTGGCCGATTGGATGGTGATCGATTCGATTTTGCAGGCGTATCGATTTGGAGCCCTGTAGTCTTTTCCAGAATTCGCGCGGGAACGATTATCTCGTTCATCCCGATCATCATCGAATGGATGAAGGCAGGTGGACAGATCGGAGGGGTGGTACTGGAGGAGGAGCAATGGTTCAACATAGGTGACCGGGAACAATATCTGAACGTTCACCGGAGCATTCTCCGTGATGGCTGGAGACCCGCCTACTTGAATGAGGGCCCGTGGCCTGCCCGGATTGAACCGTCAGCACAAGTCTCTCCTTCTGCCGAGATTCATGGTTGCTCTTATGTCGGCGCTGGCTGCCAAGTCGACGACGGAGCTTCGATGCTTGATTCGATCCTCTTGCCTTATTCTTCGGTTGCTCCTGGAGCGATTCTTGAATCTTGTATCGTCGCCGGGACCCGTGTGAAACCGGGACGGCATGATCACATCGATTTCGTATGAGCGACACTACACTAGACCAATGGATCACCTGGACACGAAACTTATTTCCACAATATGCGGAAACCGCGATTGAAATTGTGCCGCTGGAAAAGGGCGGGGGACAGCGTCTCTACTATCGGATTCGATTCAATTCGACGGAGTCAGTCATTCTAGTCAAATACAATCCAGGCAGAATTGAAGACCTGCGCTTCGTAGCAATCGCTAATTTTCTCAACGAGATCGGCGTCAACGCTCCCCGCATTTTCTATCACGACTCCGAACGATCCCTGATCTGGACGCAAGACCTGGGAGACGTTGACCTGTGGCATCATCGGAACGATCGGTGGGATATCCGAAAACAGCATTACCAGGCGGCGCTGGATCAAGTCAGCATCCTGCATCGCGCCGATCAATCGCGCGGCGCAACACTCCGGCTACAGGCTGGTTTCGACGAAGGGTTGTATCGTTGGGAACAAAACTATTGCTTTGAAAATTGCTTTAGCCGCTGTTTTGGGCTCACCGAAGATGTGCTGGCTTCGTTACGCTCCCACGCTGCGTTTGGGAATTTAGCACGCGAGCTCGCGGTTCATCCTCGAGTCTTCATTCATCGAGATTTCCAATCCCAAAATATTATTCTACGCGAAGGAGAAGCGTACCTTATCGATTTCCAAGGGATGCGGCTCGGTCTGCCGCAATACGATCTCGCCTCAGTTCTCTACGATCCTTATGTTTCGTTGAGGGATGAGGAGCGTTGGAGCCTCGTTCGTTATTACTGGGAAAACAATCACGCCGGTGCGAGCTTCGACGAATTCACAGCGATCTATCTGAGATGTGCTCTGCAGCGGTTGATGCAGGCGCTGGGGGCTTACGGATTTATCTCTTTGGTCGGTCAGAAACCGGAGTTTTTGCGACATATTGCGCCGGCAAGAAAATCGCTGATCGCAGTTGCGTCCTCGATGCAGGAATTTAGGTTCTTTACAGGTTTCCTCGCTGAACTTCCGCAACTCAGTGTACCGTCTCGCATGTGATAGTGATACGCGAGGCGAAACACGAACCCCCAAACTATGGAACAACCACAAACGGTCGTGATCGAAAATCTCGATCCGGACATCGGACGATACCCGATTAAGCGGATCGTCGGACAGGAATTGGCAGTGGCCGCCGATATTTTCAAGGAGGGCCATGATCAGCTCGCAGCCGTATTGAAATGGCGAAAAAAGGGTAAGACTGAATGGTCCCAGAGTCCGATGCGCCCGACCACCAATGATCGATGGGAAGGACTCTGCCATTTCTCCGAAAACGCCCCCTATGAGTTGACCATTGAAGCTTGGCAAGATGATTTTCGTTCCTGGCAGGTCGAGTACGATAAGAAGTTCACCGCTGGTATCACCAATCTGGCGACAGAACTCGGAGAAGGCGCGGTGCTGGCCGAAAAAGCGGCGGCTCGAGCCAGCCGGGCGCACGATAACGAGCGTCTCCTAAGTTTCGCCAAACAGCTGCGAAACGCTGATATCCAATCAGGCGCGCAATTGGCGAAGAATCCGGAATTTATGGGCCTGATGACAGCGTGGCCCGATCGCTCATTGAGTACTGAGTTTCGCCCTTATGTAGATATCACCGTCGATCGACCCCAAGCTCTTTTTGCCGCCTGGTACGAATTTTTTCCGCGATCGGCCGAAGGAAAAGCAAATGAAGGATCCAAGTTTCGCGATTGCCTGGCCCGCATCGACGATGCGAAAGCGATGGGATTCGATGTTATTTATTTTCCGCCCATTCACCCGATCGGATTTACCAACCGCAAAGGCAGAAATAATTCTGTTACCTGTGAACCTGGCGATCCCGGTGTTCCTTACGCGATTGGTAGTCAGTTTGGCGGTCATAAAGCGGTAGAGCCGGAACTCGGGACGTTGGAAGATTTCGATTGGTTGGTGCAAGAAGTACACGCCCGAGGCATGGAAATAGCCCTCGACTTTGCGATTAATTGTTCTCCCGATCATCCTTACGTGAAAGAGCATCCGGACTGGTTCTTTCATCGCCCCGATGGCTCGATTAAGTACGCCGAGAATCCGCCTAAGAAATACGAAGACGTCTATCCGCTGAATTTCTACAACAAAGATTGGAGAGCGCTCTGGGAAGAGATGCGAGACATCATTCTCTTCTGGGCACAGCACGGTGTGCGCATTTTCCGAGTTGATAATCCGCACACAAAGCCGGTGGCATTCTGGGAATGGATGATTGCTGAGGTCCAGAAGCAGTTTCCAGACACCGTCTTTCTGGCAGAGGCATTTACCCGGCCGAAGATGATGAAGGGCCTGGCAAAGATCGGGTATACTCAGTCGTACACCTATTTTACCTGGCGCAACACCAAGTGGGAACTTGTGGAGTATCTGACTGAGTTGACGCAGACGGATATGAAGTACTATTTCCGCGGCAACTTTTTCACTAATACTCCCGATATCTTGCCTTTCTTTCTTCAAAGCGGCGGGCGCCCCGCCTTTCTGATTCGGGCGGTATTGGCTGCCACTTTAAGCACGGTTTACGGGATCTATAGCGGATTCGAACTGTGCGAAAATGTCGGTATCTCCGGAAAAGAGGAGTACCTGAATTCAGAAAAATACCAATTCAAGGAACGAGACTGGAACGCGCCCGGAAACATCAAGGAGTATATCACCAAGCTGAACCGGATCCGGCAAACCAATCGTGCGTTGCACGACTACGAGAATCTCAGGTTTCACACTGCAGAAAATGAACAAGTATTGTTCTATTCGAAAGCAACCGAAGCATTGGACAATATTGTTCTGATTCTAGTGAACTTGGATCCGTTCAATACGCAGAGCGCGTTTGTTTACGTTCCAATTGAGGACTTCGGCATCAGCGAGTCTGATCCCTATCAGCTCCATGATTTATTAACAGACGAGAAGTTTCTCTGGAAGGGAAGGCGCAACTTCGTCATGTTGGATCCGCATAATCGGCCCGCACACATATTCCGGGTTCGCCGATTGCTGAAGAGAGAAGGCAGCCGCCTCGTCTTTGCTTAGTGCCATGAACAAAAAGCCTGTCTGGGTTGTACTAGCAATTACTCTGCTCCTTTTCGGATGCGGTAAATCGAAGCAACAAGCCATCGAAGAGATAGGCCGACTCAATCTGAAGTTTTCGACCGATGATTTCGTGAAATCGGTCGAAAATGGGGACAACAAAGCGGTCATGCTCTTCCTTCAGGGCGGGATCGACGTCAACGCGTTGAACAGTGACGGGATCACTGCATTGATGGCCGCGTCTCAGCTTGGGCGCGCGGATATCGTCAACAAGCTATTGGAGGCGAAAGCCGACCCTAACATCGCCGGCAAAGACGGACAGACTGCATTGATGTTAGCCTCGGAGAATAATCAACTCCCGGTTGTCCAGGCGCTTCTCAAAAAGGATGCAGATCCAAACCTGACCGATCACAACGGTTGGACTGCTTTGATGAAAGCCGTTTACGCCGGAAACTCAAAGTGTGTACAAGCGCTCGCTGACCGTTCACGACAAGAAGTGAACCGCGGATTGCTGGTAGCAGCTCTGATGGGACATCAGGATACGGCAAAGATCCTGCTCGACTATGGTGCCGAAGTCGATACCCATGCCGACGACGGTCGGACACCCTTAATGTTCGCGGCGAGTAAAGGTAATAAAGACTTGGTCGCTTTCCTTCTTAAAGCCGGAGCCGATCCTTCGCTGACCGATAAGACCGGAGCAAACGCGGCCGCAATCGCGAAAGCAAAAGCTTTTTCTGATGTCGCCGCGCTCCTTGAACAAGCGCCGGCCCCTCCTGGAGGGAAACAGCAAACGAGCGCCGGCGGCAAGGACACGAAAGCACCTGGAGGATCCGCCACCGGAACAGCGGGAGGCCCAGGCGCTCCGCCTGGTTCCGCCAAAGGCTCTACTGGCTCCGTAGAGCCGACCGGCTCGATGTCAGACGCAGAAGTACTTGGGTTGCCACCGCCAAAAGTGACTCCAGATGCCGGCAGTCAGGGCACCGAGGGAGGTCAGCCATCTGTGCTTGAGATCAAGGAAGCTTTCTTGCCGGTAACACTTGCCGAAGTCAGTGGTAAGCGGGCCAAGATCCAGCCTGCCGAAGGGGAGCCTTACTTTGTTTCTAGCGGAGATCAGCTGAAAGGCCTGAACTACAAAGTCTTGGACGTCGAAACACGCAGCACCGAGGACAAAGATGGTAACCCGGTCGATGCATCCGTAGTGAAGCTTAAAAATACCAGGACCGGAGAAACCATATCGCTAATCAAAGGGATTCCGGCACAAGAACGCGGCTCATATGCAATTCTCGCGGCAGCAGACCGGACGCTGAGGGTCGAGGCGGATCAGAATTTCAATCTACCGGGAGATACGAGTCATACCTACAAAGTGGTCGACATTCGCCCGAACCAGGTTGTCATCAAGTGCCTGGAAGATAATCGCGTAATTACCCTGCAAAAGAGATGAAGATTCCTCTCGAAGATCTATTTGAAGACATCGTCGGCAAAGCGCAGCGCGGTCTTCAGGTTAGTGACCAGGAGCTGAGCCAAAAAAGCCAATTAAGTTCGGACCAGCTGCGTGCCCTTAAGAATGGTAGCGGTGATCCCGCGCGGGTCGGCGCAGTGGCCAAGGCACTCGGGCTTGATTCAAAGGCGTTGCTGGAGAGTTATCAAAAGTCCTGGTATCCGAGCGGTGTCGAAGCGATTCCGGGTGTTAAGCAATTTAACACCCCATTGATGGATATGACTGTGAACTCCTATCTGGTCTGGGATCCAGCGACCAAGGAGGCCGCCGTATTCGACACCGGAGCCGATGCCAGTGAGATGCTGGCTTTTGTCAAAGCCGAGAGGCTGGCGGTGAAGTATGTCTTTCTCACACATACCCATTCGGATCATGTCGCTGATCTGGGTGCAATCGTGAAGGAAACTCGAGCCGAAGTGTTCTCTCCTGCTCCCGAGCGACTTGCCGATACCAAAGCGGTAAGGGAAGGAGATCAGTTCCGCCTGGGAAGCCTTCGGATTGAAGTCAAATTGACCAACGGCCATTCACCGGGTGGGACATCTTTTGTTGTCCATGGCCTCAAAACGCCGGTCGCTATAGTCGGTGATTCGTTGTTCGCCGGATCAATGGGAGGTGCGCCGAACGAATACCAGAAAGCTCTCAGGAACAACGAAGAAAAGCTCCTTACGCTCCCGGAAAACACTCTGATCTGCCCCGGACACGGACCCTTGACCACAGTCGCCAACGAGCTTGTCCACAATCCGTTTTTCGCGAAGTGAAGGCCGCTGATTGGCGGGTTCGGTCGTTATCGAATTGCCGTTCGGTGTTTGAAGGCCAGCCTTGTTGCTTCGCGACTAGGCCAAGGACCGACACCGTGCGTCTCAAACGCCTGTGGGACCCAAACGCGGATGCGACTTACGGGTAACGGTTGGTACGTTCGTTTCCAGCGCCCCATTCTGAAGGGATGACCGAATTGCGGAACGGCCCTACGGCTCGATTCTAACGACCGCTGACTGCCGCACCGAAGGGCTTCTTTTCCAAGAAACCTTCATACGCCCGGAGCGCACTCTGATTGTGCTTGCGAACTAGATTCTCTACCCGGTCAGCATCCCCGCTTCGGATGGCGCTAAGGATCTGCCAGTGTTGCTTCTGAGCAATCGGCAAATGATCGACAAACACTTCCTTTAACAAGTGTCGATGCAGCCGGTCCCAATGATCGAGTACTTTGACAATGAGACTCGCGATAAGTGGTGTGCCGGCGTGCGCACAGATGAATTCATGGAAATGACGGTTCTCTTGCGACCACGCCTCCGCATCGGAAGTCAACGCATCCATGCGAGTCACAATCGCTTCGAGCTGATCCAGTTCTGCCGACTTCAACCGTCGGCAAGCGATCCGGCTACTCACCACCTCCATCGCCTCGAGCAGGGTGAACACTTCAACAATTGATTCTGCCTTGATCTCTGCTACTCGCGCGCCGATGAACGGTTCGAACACAACATAGCCATCGGCGTGCAACTGCTGAAGCGCCTCGCGAACCGGTATTGTGCTGACGCCAAGGTCCTCCGCCAGATCGTCGATAACTAACCTGGCTCCTGGCGCAAGTTCACCATTCAGGATTGCTAGTCGGATCTCTGCCACAACCAGATCTTTTTTGCTGCGTACACCGATCAAACGTTTCATCGGATCACTGTTTAGGCCCCGGTGCGCTCCGGAAAGGTCGGGAGCGTTTACTTTCTAATTTCCGCTGAGGACTTTTCCGAACCGCTCCTTGATCAGTTCAAGAGCTCTGTTGCCCGGTAGTTGCCAAAGCTCTTGATTAAATATTTCGACTTCGATTGGACCGTTAAACCCTGCCTTTCCGATCATCGCAGCAATCGCTGCTAGCTCAATGTATCCGTCTCCCATAAGCCCGCGTCCATTCAATATGTCCGGGATTGGAAGGATCCAGTCGCTTATATGAAATCCAAGGATCCGGCCCGCCGCACGTTCAATTTGCTTTTCCAAGTCGGGATCCCACCAGACGTGGTAGGCATCAATTACCACTCCAACTATTTCTTGCGGAAAAAGGGCCGCCAGATCATTTGCTTGCGCCAATGTCACGACCACCGATCGATCAGCAGCAAACATCGGATGCAGGGGCTCGATTCCTAATTGAATGCCTCGTTCGGCCGCATACGGAACGAGGTCAGCAATCCCTGCTTCTACCATTCGACGGCTTGCTGATAGCCCCGTTTTGCCAATCCCACCGCAAACTAGCACCAACAACGGGGCGCCAAGCAGAGCCGCTTCATCGATTGCTGTGCGATTGTCTTTCAACCGCTCCTGGCGTTGTTTGTCATCATCGTAAGGAAAGAACCCGCCTCGGCAAAGGCTGGATACTTTGAGTCCAGCATTCGCGATTAGTTCTTTCGCTCTTTCGATTCCGACTTCGTGTACGCGGTCTCGCCACAAGCCAACATGTGAAATGGCATATTTGCGGCAACCCTCTACGAGCTGTTCCACCGTTATCTGCCGTACCGAATAATGATTAATGCTGAGCTGTGCGTGCGCCTTCATTTGTCACATCACCCCCGCTAGCGCTAGAAACCGTTGCATTCGCTCCACCGCCAGCTCCTGATCGAGGAGCAACCCGGCTTGGTCTGCCAGAATAAAAAGCCGGCTCACGTGCGCAACCGATCGCGCGGATTCGAGTCCTCCAACCATTCGAAAATGCGTCTGCAGCCCGTTGAGATAGGCCAGAAAGACTAACCCTGTTTTATAATGGTAGGTCGGCTCCTGAAAAATGTGACGGGCCAACGGCACGGTAGGTTTCAAAATCTGCAGGAACCCGTCTCGATCGCCTCGATCCAACGCACCGAACGCGGCCGACGCAGCCGGCGCAATCGCATCAAAAATCCCAAGGAGCGCATGGCTGAAACCTGCTTCATCCCCGAGGATCAACTCGGGATACGAAAAATCGTCTCCAGTCAATAGCGCGACTCCTGGTGGAAGCCTTCGGCGGATTCCAATTTCGCGGTCCTTGTCCAGAAGCGAAATTTTTACTCCGACGACTTTGCTGGCTAATGCATTAAGCAGGATCAAGAAATTCTCCGTCGCTATGTCCAGGTCGGTTGAGCCCCAATAGCCGGTGAGAGCTGGATCGAACATCGGACCAAGCCAGTGCAAGATTACACGATCTTTGCACGATCCAACGATTTCGCTGTAGACTTGTTGGTAGTCGTCAAATGAACGAGCGATCGCGGCCAGCGATCTGCTGGCCATGATAACGACTTGCCCGTTCCATTGTTCAATCCAATCGCATTGCTCCTCGTACGCAGCGGCCACGTCAGACAATGACCGAGCATTGGAAAGCTGATCTGTTCCTGCGCCGCAAACGACCTGATGCTTCCCGCGCGACGCCGCGAGGCTAGAGCGACGGATCAGCTCCTTAGCGGCAGTCCAGTTGAGTCCCATGCCGCGCTGGGCCGTATCCATTGCCTCAGCTACCCCAAAGCCCAGCGACCAAAGATGTTCGCGAAAACGTAATGTCGCCTCCCAATCGATGGCAGCCGGGATTCCTAATCCATTTTCCGCCAACGGATCGGCGACCACGTGGGCTGCTGCGTAGGCAGTCCGGTAGTTGAAATTGGAGACTGTAGCGAATTCTTTGCGCGGTTGTAGCCTATGCGTCGTTAAATCTCGGTCGCCGATTGGCAGCTTGATTGACCTGGTCTTCATTTCTACGGTCCAAAACCTCGGGCGATATTCGCTTGTCGCAACCGACAACAAATGAAAGCCAGGGGTTATCTGTCGTCGCTTCGCGACACGCTCATAGCGGTTCTAGATCCACCCAACGACGTTCTCTCCACGATTGCAATGCTGCCTCCGCTAGTTGCACACCCTTGGCTCCCTCTAAAAGTGTGTAAGGAAACGGCGTATCTTCCAGCACATGCCTGAGAAAAAGCTCCCACTGGGCCTTAAATCCGTTCTCGAATGTCTCGTTCTCTGGTATCTCATGCCAGTCACCAAAGAAATCGTGCGTGTTCGGTACATCAGGGTTCCAGATCGGCCTGGGCGTCTGGACGCAGTGCTGCACCTTGCAATTCCGAAGCCCCGCGACTGCACTTCCGTTCACTCCATCAACTTGAAGGCTGAACAGTTCGTCCCGGTAGACACGCACGCACCAGGAGGAATTGATTTGCGCGATTACGCCGTCTTTCAGTTCGAAGAGCGCATATGCGGCATCGTCTGCAGTCGCGTCATACCCATGCCCTTCCTCATCGTATCGCACAGGAATATGGCGCGCGCCGATTGCGCAGACGCTTTGTACCTGACCGAACAGATTATCCAGCACATAACGCCAATGGCTGAACATATCCAGAATGATGCCGCCCCCATCTTCCGAACGGTAGTTCCAGGAAGGCCGCTGAGCTGGTTGCCAATCTCCTTCGAAAACCCAGTAACCGAACTCGCCTCGCACCGACAGGATTTTTCCGAAGAATCCGCTTTCGATGAGATCCTTAAGTTTGCGAAGCCCTGGCAAAAACAATTTATCCTGCACAACGCCATTCTTGATGCCTGCCTTTGTCGCTAATCGGCTTAGCTCAAGCGCTGTTGGCAAGTCTTCAGCGACCGGTTTTTCGCAGTAAACATGTTTACCGGCGGCGATCGCTGCCCTGACAGCAGGAGCGCGTTCGCTGGTAACCTGCGAATCGAAATAGATGGAGGCATCGGGATCGGCGAGAGCTGAGTCGAGATTTGTGATCCACCGATTCACCCCAAACTCCTCCGCCAACGCGCGCAATCTGTGTTCGTTGCGGCCGATCAACACTGGCTCCGGTTGGACCACCTCGTCATTAGTCAGCTGAAGACCGCCTTGTTCGCGGATCGCCAGGATGGATCGGACCAGGTGCTGGCTGCGTCCCATGCGACCAGTAACGCCGTTCATCAGGATGGGGAGAATTCGCTGCTGCATTTTTTGGAGAGGAATCGTTCTGTCGCCATTTGGAAAATTTCAAAAGCGGACGACACAATCATTTGAAACCGCCCGGACTTATCATATATCATATATCGTCCCGCGCCAGCTATGACTTTGGTCGCCGGCAGCACTAGTTTCATCAGAAAGATGACTGCTCCCCTCCGCATCGCCGTGGTCGGTTCCGGTATTGGCGCTCAACATGTCCAAGGCTATCAAGCCGCTCCAGATCTTTTCGAGGTCGTCGCCGTTTGCGATATTGACGCTGAGCGCGGATCAGCGTTGGCCCAACAGTATGGTATCCGGGAATCGCTGACCGATTTCTCCGCGGTGATCTGTCGCGCCGATGTGGATGTCGTTGATCTTTGCACTCCGCCTCATCTTCATTTCCAACAGATCTTCGCTGCTCTTGAGTCTGGAAAACATGTGATATGCGAAAAGCCGATCACCGGCAGCCTGGCCGAGCTGGATCGTTTAGAAGAGCTTGCTGCCAGGACCGGGAACCAGATCATGCCGATTTTCCAGTACCGCTTCGGTCATGGCCTGCAAAAGCTGAAATCCTTAGTTGATCGCCGGCTGACAGGTGACGCCTTTGTTTTTAACGTCGATATCGCCTGGTGGCGATCCTCTGACTACTACGCGGTGCCATGGCGCGGTAAACGTGCCACAGAATTAGGCGGAGCGCTTCTCAGCCAGGCGAGCCATGCATTAGATATGGTTTTCTATATTCTCGGCCCGGCCCAAACACTCTTTGCCCGAGCCGCGACACGTGTGAATCCGATAGAGGTTGAAGATTGCGTGGCGATTTCAACGGAGATGAAGGATGGCTCGCTTGGCACGATCTCGGTCACACTCGGTTCGGCAGAAGAAATTTCGCGTCACCGCTTCACCTTTCGCAATTTGAGTGCGGAGAGTAATACGAAACCGTACGCGAACTCGACCGAACCCTGGCTGTTCTCGTTTCCGGAAGAAAAGCCAAATGAACAGATCCTGAATGTCCTGCAGAAGTTCACTCCCCTGGCGGAAGGATATGAAGAGCAATTCCGGCGTTTCCATAAAGCATTGAGTCGCGGTGAACCGCTGCCGGTCACATTGGAAGACGCGCGCCGAGTTCTGGAGTTTGTTGCCGCCGTTTATTGGTCAGCCGAGAGTGGAGAACATGTTTCCCTGCCGTTAGCCAAAAGCAATCCGAAATACGTGCATCTCTAACATCTGCAGAAGGAGAACAGAACTATGGATCAGTCTACGATCGACGCCCCAGCACTGCCCGGCGGCATAAGTGTCACACATCTTCGCGTCTATGACTCTGCCGGTCCGGACGGACTCTGCGGAGGCAGCGCCCACATGCATTTCGCCTGTACCGAGGCTTATCTGGTCCTTTCCGGCGAAGGCGCAGTGCAGACCTTGAGCGGGCAGGGTTACCGTGAGACACCTCTGCAAAAGGGTTCGGTAGTCTGGTTTACTCCCGGAGTCATTCATCGGTTGATCAACCGTGACAAGCACCTGGAGATTTATGTCGTCATGGAAAACCAAGGACTGCCGGAACACGGCGATTCCGTGCTCGCGTTTCCGGATGAGTACCTGGAGAACAAAGAAAAATATTTCGAGTATGCTTCGCTGAGTTCCAAGGGCGCTGTCTATGCCAACGATCTCGACGCGGCCACTCGCAGACGAAATTTGGCAGTAGAAGGCTTTATGGCGCTAGGCAAAAGAGTGGAGTCCGAGGGTCCTCGAGCGCTTCATGCTTTCTATGAGAGAGCTGTAAGTCTCATGCGCGCCAAAGAACCGCAGTTGCGAAATATTTGGGAATCCGGACCCGCAGCTACACTTAAGCGGACCGAAAAATATCTGAACTCGCTACGCGCTGCGTCGAGTGACTATCTTTCGACATCGGCAATCTTCGCGTTCCCACCCGAAACCCAAGCGCGCAAACTCGGATTCTGCGGAACGCTTCGGCCCTATCTACCCGAAGGAATCATCGTCGACGCCCAGGACAAATGAAGTCCATGTCCTGAAACAAACAAAACTCATGCGTTGGCAAGAAATTCTCGACGAAACAATTTCACCTGAGCCTGCCTGCAAGCCTGGCGATTTCCGTGTGGCTGCGGTCGGACTCGATCACAATCATATCTATGGAATGTGCCAAGGGTTGGTTGAGGCAGGCGCTTCGGTAGAAATGGTGTTTGATCCTGATCCGGATAAGGTCGCAGTCTTTCGGCAAAGATTTCCTTCGGCAAGAGTCGCGAAATGCTCGAGCCAAGCGCTCGACTCCGCCGCCGTTCAGATGGTGGCGTGCGCATCGGTTCCTGGTAACAGAGCTGAGATTGGCGCTCAAGCGCTTGATGCAGGCAAAGATTTTTTCGTCGACAAACCAGCGTTAACGACACTGGCTCAGTTCAATTCTATCCGTAGCGCGGTCGACAGTTCGAAAAGAAAGTTCTTTGTCTACTTTAGCGAACGATTGCATAGCGAATGCGCCGGCGCCGCCGGAATCCTGATTGAGCACGGCGCGATTGGGCGTGTAATCCAGGTTTTAGGTCTTGGTCCTCATCGCCTTAACGCCTCGGCTCGACCAGATTGGTTCTTCAAACGAGACCGTTATGGGGGCATTCTTTGTGATATCGGGAGCCACCAGATCGAGCAGTTTCTGTTCTTTTCGCGGTCCAAGGATGCGGAGATTCTGAGTGCTGCCGTAGCAAATTATCACCATCCGGAGACCCCCGAACTGGAAGATTTTGGTGAAGCCAGCCTGATTGGTGACAATGGTTCGAGCAACTATTTCCGGGTTGACTGGTTTACTCCCGATGGGCTGTCAACCTGGGGCGACGGTCGAACGATTATCCTAGGTACCGACGGATATATTGAACTTCGGAAGAATGTTGATATCGCCCACGATCGAGGAGACCAACTTTACCTGGTCAACGGAGAAGGCGAATTTCATTTTTCTGTCGCCGGTAAAATTGGGTTCCCGTTCTTTGGGCAACTGATTCGAGACTGTCTTGATCGCACTGATGCTTCAATGACTCAGGAACATATTTTCAAATCAATTGAGCTGTCTCTGAAAGCACAATCCCAAGCGATTCGTTTATGGCCGCGATGAGTTCTGCGGAGACGCAGAAAACGGTGGACGGTGCTTTCCGACCCTTGCGGATGTGTGTGACGAGCTAACCGAGCAGCACTAGAGTCACCGTTGCTGCAGCGCCATGGATCCCATTGGTTGGCGCTGAATTGCCCAGCCGGGGAGGCCCAAAACGGCTTGCGTTTTGGGCCTTCCCGGCTAAGGGCAATTCAATGGAAAAACACCGCGTCGGTATTGTCGGGTTGGGGTGGCCGGGCGAACGCCATGCAGAAGCCATCGAGGCGTGCGGACTGGGCCAGCTTTACGCGATTTGTGATTTGAATGAAGAACGTCGCAAGAATTTTGCGGCGATGTTTCCATCCGAAAAAGTGTTCGGTCAGTATGACGAAATGCTTGCGGATACCCGCTTGGAATCGGTCGTAGTCAGTCTTCCAAATTCGCTGCATTTTCCGGCGACACTTCAAGCCTTGAAGGCGGGTAAACATGTGTTGTGCGAGAAACCACCGACATTGAACGCCGGCCAGATGCGCCAGATTCAGGCCGAGGCCCAAAAGAATGGTTTGGTCTATTGTTTTGGCCGGCAAATGCGCTTTTCCGGAGCGATGCAAGCTGCTCGATCTGCAGTCGCAGCCAGGCGCCTTGGCGAGATTTATTATGCTCAAACGAAGTGGGTACGATCTCGCGGAACACCTGGTGGAATCGATGGTTGGTTTACCGATCGGTCACGAGCCGGTGGAGGCGCTCTGATCGATATCGGAGTCCATGCTATCGATTCGGCATGGTATTTAATGGGTTGCCCAAAACCGAGAACCGTCTCTGCCCAGACCTACCAAAAGTTTCCACAACTGGTCAAAACGCCGGTCTTCGACGTTGAAGACAGCGCCTACGGGATGATTCGATTTGAAACGGGCGCATCGCTGCTATTCGAAGTAGCGTGGGCGGCAAATCTTACCGACGACGTCCCGCGCGGCAGAGGAAAGCGAGGCCTTCGCGAGATGTTCAGCACAACTGTTTACGGACCAAAAGCGTCGCTACGAGTGGTCGACATTTCCCAATCTGATCCGGCCGAAAACATTCCGGCACTTGCGCTGTTTGAGGATCAGAATGGAGAACCGCTAAGGCAAGAACTACCATTTGAGTCCACCGATTTTCAGCACGACTTCATGGTGCAAATGAAGAATTTCCTCAAGGCAATTCAAGGTGATGAAGCGCCTATCAACAGCTCTATCCAAGCGGTGCAGCTCATGGAGATTCTTGACGCGGTATACCAATCGAGTCTGACTGGCCGAGAGGTTAGTCTGGTCTGAGCGCGCCCTGCGCGCGCAGGTTTTCCGTCTTCCGTCAACCGTCTTCCGTCAACCGTTGGAATGCACTTCGGTCATGGCGCGTGCTGTGATCTGGATGGCGGCGTTACGTCGTGGAGCCATCGAGCGCCAGCTATTTCCACGACAGCGATCCACAGAGCACCGCCCTCCAGAGCCAGGGGTGCAAGTCGTGCCACAAAGAACGGAAACCACGGAAGACGGAAAACGGAAGATGGTTGACGGTCGACCGCCGACCGCGGGCCGCCGCCCGTTGGACGGAAACAGGAACACGAGCTATGATCCCGCGTGAAACGGTTGCTTGCGGTTGGTGGTCGTAGTTTTCTTCTGGCCTCCCAATTGTTGGCTGGGTTGATCCCATATGTCCCTAACGATCGTGACTTTGTTCGGTCTGGTCCAAAGTCTGGATTTTACGCGATCTCTTCCGACTCGAGCAGATGGTGGAACTGGGGACTTGTGCGTGCCCCCGTCGAAGAGCCAACGCCCTTTAATCACGGATATGGCACCGATGCGATTGCAATTCCCTTTAATCGGAATGAGCGCGTTGGGTTTGCGCCGGTTTATATCTACACCATTCGCCCAGAATCGCTTCAGGAACAGCGTTTAGCGGCCATCGTCCCGGGTGTTACCACCGCGACTGATGTGGCGAGACTGTTCGGTCGACCCGCCATCAAAGCTCAAGTACGCGGGACGAGCGTCTGGTATTACGAGATCCGGGTTTTCAACCCGTTTCAAGAATACCAGGGCTCAGGCGGAGACGGGCGGGGTAGATGATCCGGCAGAGGCGGGAGTATTGGGTCGCCGCAATCCTTTTTCTGGTCGTCCTGGTGCTGCGAATTCTTTACGCGGCCCATTATAGAATCGATTCGGACGAGCATCAGCATCTCCACGTCGTATGGGGATGGACCAAAGGGATGATTCCGTACCGCGACTACTTCGACAATCATGCTCCCTTATTTCAGGCGCTTGTGTCGCCGTTCTTCGGTTGGCTAGGGGAACGACCTGACATCGTCGTCCCGATGCGCCTCCTCATGATCCTGCCATTCGGGTTATCGGTTTTCCTGGTGGGAAAAATAGGCTCAATGGCTTTCTCGGCCCGGACTGGGCTTTGGGCGGCTGTTTTCTCGGCTGTCTGCTTCAGATTTTTCTTCGTTTCAACAGAGTTCCGCCCGGACGATCTCTGGGCGCTTCTTTGGTTCACTGCGATTTTCGTAGCAATCTCTGGGGACGTACCGTCTCGGCGAAGCCTGGTCGTCGGGCTTCTTGGCGGAGTGGCCCTTTGCGTCTCCATGAAAACAGTTCTGATGGTGTTCGCAATAGCTGCCGCGAGCATCATCATCATAATCCTTCGAGCAGTCGATGATCGTGCCGTCCCTTGGCAGCGAATTGCGAGTAGCGGTATGTTGATGCTTTTTGGGTTGGCTCTTTATCCGGTCTTAACTATTCTGTTCTTCCGATTGCACGGCGCTCTTACGTCAATGTACGACTGCGTCGCTCTCCACAATCTTGTTGCTGGCCCCAAATCGCAGCCGCTCTACTTACGATTATTGAAGTGGGCGGCTTTGCTCGTCGTGCCGGTGGCAGCTTCCATCGTTGTGTATCGCCGGTCACAACGTGACGGGAAATTGATTCGGGCAGTCTGGCTCTTTCTTGTGGCGATCTTTTACTACATTACGCTCAAGGCTCTTTGGCCATTTGCGACTGCCGAGGATTATTTACCGTCCGATCCGCTCTTCATGATCTTTCTGGCCGCAGCAGTCTTAGCCCTCGCCAAGGTCTTTCGTGAACAGCTGCGAGTGCCCGAAGTTGTTTTGCCGCTGGTCGCCGCCGCTGCCGGGATTACCTGGATTGTTCGCAGCCAGTCGCCGTTAAATGACGCCACCGTAGACAAGATTGGTCAGGTGAAAACCGTGCTAATGCTTACGCAGCCGGACGAATATGTGATGGACAGTAAGGGCGAAGCCATTTTTCGGCGCCGCCCGTTTTATTACGTTCTGGAAGGGATGACCGGTATTCGGATGAAAGCTGGGCTAATCAAAGACACGATTCCGGAGCGACTGGTTTCGACTGAAACGCCGCTTGCAACCGTTCATCGGATGCCTCCTCGGGCAGCGGGCTTTATTCGCCAGAACTATTTGCCCATTGCCTTTCGTCTCTCAGTTCCGGGCCAGTTGCTGCCGATGAAAAGTGACGATGCGACCTGTGAAATTCGGGTTCCGTCAACCTATACTATCGTCTCGGAGAAAGGACCATTCGCCGGAACAGTTAACGGTGAGCCGTTTACGGGTTCAATGCGTTTAGAGTCCGGGATTTACCGTATTCACCGCGATGGCGGCTCAGGCGCACTGGCAATTGTTTGGTCACGCGCAATCGAAAAAGGATTTAACCCTTTCGCTGCGCTGAAAAAGGATATCCCGACTGCGCAGGATTAGTCCGGGTTTTGCATGAGAAGCAAAACCCGCCGCGTCCAGATCGGCGGGTTAGCGACGCCACCGTTTGCACGCTCCCCGTTTTTCGCGCATCTTCGCGACTCGGCTTTAAAGCCGCCGCACCATGAACGCATCTGACATCAGGCAATCGTTTCTAGATTTCTTTCGCGAGAAACAGCACACCATCGTGCCTTCAGCGAGCCTGATGCCGACCGCTCCAAACCTGCTCTTTACCAACGCGGGAATGAATCAGTTCGTTCCCTATTTTCTCGGTCAGGAGAAAGCTCCATTCTCTCCACCTCGAGCGGCAGATACGCAGAAATGTATTCGTGCCGGTGGGAAGCATAACGATCTCGATGACGTCGGTTTCGACACCTATCATCACACCTTTTTCGAGATGTTCGGGAACTGGAGCTTCGGCGACTACTTCAAGAAAGAAGCAATTGCCTGGGCATGGGAACTCTTAGTTGAACGCTGGAAATTTCCTCCGAAACGACTCTATGCAACGGTGTATCAGCCTGGCGAAAGCGATCCGTCGAGCTTCGACCAAGAAGCTTTCGATCATTGGGCTGTGCGGTTTCAGAGGGCAGGGCTCGATCCCAAGAAACACATCATCAGCGGAAATCGGAAAGATAATTTTTGGATGATGGGAGACACGGGACCCTGCGGACCCTGTTCGGAAGTGCACGTTGATCTGACGGCGGAAGGGGACTCCGAGGGCAAGTTGGTTAATCAAGGCAGCCCGCTTTGCATTGAAATCTGGAATCTCGTGTTTATCCAATTTAACGCGAACGCTGATGGGACGTTCTCACCATTGCCGGCGAAACATGTCGATACTGGAATGGGATTTGAACGGGTCGCCGGTATCATGGCTTGCACTGAAGGGTTCAAAGATTTTTCCAAGCCGATCTCTAACTACAATAGCGAAGTCTTTTTGCCGATCTTTCGCAAAATCACAGAGCTGAGTGGAAAAGAGTATCAAGGAACTTTGCCAGACTCGCGGGCACATCTCTCGAAACAGGAAAAAGTGGATGTGGCGTTCCGAGTTATCGCGGATCACTTGCGAGCCCTCACGTTCGGTATCGCCGATGGGATTATTCCCAGCAATACCGATCGCAATTACGTGTTAAGGAGAATCCTGCGACGGGCCGTGATGTTTGGACGCTATCTCGGTTTTGGTTCAGAGGGTTTCTTAAGCAAGCTCGTTCCGATCGTGGTCGAGAACTTTGGAGACGTTTTCCCGGAACTTCGACAGCAGGAATCGAAGGCTATTCAAGTACTAGAGAGTGAGGAGGCCCTGTTCAATCGCACTCTCGATCGCGGCTTGCGATTGTTCGAAGAGGCGCTGCCAAAACAACAGAGAGGTGAATTTTCCGCCGAGACAGCGTTTAAACTATACGATACCTACGGTTTCCCGGTCGATCTGACCGAGGTACTTGTGCGCGAACGCGGGATGACGCTCGATCTCGGAGCCGTCCAGCAACTCCTTGAGACCCAACGTGAACGCTCTCGCGCGGCTCGCGAAACGGAAGTCATCAGCGCCGTAGAAGAGACCGTTCCAACCGAGTTCGTCGGCTTTTACCATGACGAAGCAAAAGGCAAACTCGTCAGCATCGTAAAGGAACAAGATCAGGTCCTGGCTGCCGTCGATCGATCGCCTTTTTATGCCGAAATGGGTGGTCAAGTAGGTGACACTGGCGAGATCGTATTACCGGAGGGCCAATCCATCCCTGTTTCAGGAATCGTGCGCCAAGGAAGGACTTTTTACCTCAAACTCGGTCGAGCTGTTAAGGCTGAACCGCCGGTCGAAGTTGTTTTGAAAGTGAGCCAGGTGCGACGCCGGATGATTGAGGCTAACCATACGGCAACCCATCTGCTTCATTGGGCCCTTCATGAAATCGTGGGAAGAGATGTCCGCCAGAAAGGCTCTTATGTTGGGCCCGACTATTTGCGATTCGACTTTAATAGCCAGCCTTTGACCCATGACCAGGTGCGGCAAATCCAGGAGCTTGTTAATCGACGGGTGATTTCCAATGATCCGGTGAGCTGGATCGAAGTCCCTTTCGACGAGGTACGTTCACACCCGGAAATCATGCAGTTCTTCGGCGAAAAATATGGGAACGAGGTACGGGTGGTACAAATCGGAGGTAATCCAGGACGGTTGGATGGCTATTCGATGGAGCTCTGCGGAGGCACGCACGTGTTGCGGACCGGACAAATTGGTCTGTTCAAAATTACCAGCGAAGGCGCCATCGCAGCTGGTGTACGGCGTATCGAGGCGCTCACCGGGATGACAGCTTTTCAGCAGCTCCAAAGCCAGCTCGACGAGAAGAGCGCTCAGATTGAGCTGCTAAACAAAGAGCTCGTTGATCTCCGCAAATCGATTGAAAAGCAGAAGGTGCAAACGACCCAACGCGAAGCGGAACAATTCGTCAGCGGCCTTCGTTTGTCTGACAAGACGATCATCGAGATCTTGGATGGCGCGAGTGGCGACTATCTGCAGGCCATCGCGAACGCGCTGAAAACAAAGCGGTTTAACGGTGTGGCAATTTTCTTTGGAAAGACATCCGACCAGATCCACGTGCTAGCGTATGTGGATTCGTCATTGACCAAACAGTCCCAGGCCGGCCGCGTGGTGCAGGAGCTCACACAAATCCTAGGCGGCAAAGGCGGCGGGCGACCCGATCTCGCACGTGGAGTTGGTAAGGATCTGGGCAAGCTGGCTGACGCGGTTCACCGCGCCAAAGAAATCGTAGCGAATATTCGGTGATAATCGGATTCGTCGCTCCGTAGTCCGCGCCTCAATCGATGATCGCACCTTTCAGCGCCCGTGCCATGGGCCTCGCGACCAGAGGCTGCGCGGCATCCTGGATTTGGCGGCAGAGGCCCGCCGGCCTAGGCTATTTTGAGCACGCAGCTTCGCCGCTCTCTACGTACTCATACGGTTCGTAGACCGGTTCCCAGAAATTCGCTTTGAGCTCTTGTTCCAGCCCTGCTTCATCCACTTCCGCGAGCCCGTCCTTGATTGACTGCAGGCCGACGGCTCTGGCTACTGACTTACTCACCGAGCGGATTGTCTCCAATGCTGGAAGCAAACTGGCATTCTTGTCCTGACGAGTGGGCGAAAGCTCTGCTAGTGCCAGTGCTGCCGCCTTGATCATTCCGTCGGATACATGCCGGGCGCGCGAAGAGAGTATGCCAAGTGCAAGCCCCGGGAAGACGTACGAGTTGTTTGTCTGAACAAATGGCACAGGCCGGCCGTTATAGCTAGCCGGAGGAAATGGACTTCCGGTCCCGATCAACGCCCGCCCCTCCGTCGCGTCTGCGACCCTCCTGCGGCGTCGCTTCGCAGCGCGAGTTTGGATTGGACAACGGGAAGATTATCGGTCGGGCGACGTCTTGTGCCATCGTCCTCATTGCTTCTTTGGTGAATGCGCCCTGCTGACCTGAAACACCGATGAGAACGGTGGGACGCACATTCTTGATCACATCGAGTAGCCCGATGTTCTGCGGATCCGTAACCTTCCATTCCGCCACCTCAGCGCGCTGGCGGGCGAAAGCCTGCTGCTCAGGACGCACGCCTTCGCCACCTTCCACAATTAGCCCGTAGCGATCGATTGCGTAGAAGCGGGAATAAGCGTCTCGTTCGCTCAGACCGGCGTCCCGCATCGTCGACAAAATGAGACGAGAGATTCCGATGCCTGCACCGCCGAAACCTAAAACGACGATACGTTGATCTTCCAAAGGGACGCCTGTGACATTTATTGCCGACAGCAGTGTGCCAGTGGCGATGGCCGCAGTCCCCTGAATATCATCGTTAAAAGTGCACAGCTGGTTTCTGTACCGCTCAAGGAACTTTGCGCGTTACCTCCCGCAAAGTCCTCCCATTGCAGAAGAACCTTCGGCCATCGACGCTTAACCGCCGAAACAAACGTATCGACCAACTCTTCGTACTTTGCGCCGCGTACCCGCTTGCTTTGCCAGCCGATATAAAGTGGATCAGCCAACCGCTCCTCATTGTCGGTACCGACATCCAGCAAAATCGGCAGGCACCACTCTGGCCGGATACCTGCCAGAGCGGTGTACAGAGCCATCTTGCCAATCGGAATTCCCATCCCGCCGGCACCTTGGTCGCCTAACCCGAGAATGCGTTCTCCGTCGCTGACCACGATACAGCGAATGTCATCATAACGCCGATGCGAGAAGATCTGCTCGATGCGATTTCTATTCCGGATAGCTCAGGAAAAGGCCACGCGGTTTCCGCCAGATCTCGCTGAATTTCTGGCACGCTTCGCCTACCGTCGGCGTATAAACGATCGGCAACGTGTCTTTGATGTGCTCGGCAATTAGCGAATAAAAGAGCGTTTCATTCGTGTCCTGAAGATCCCGCATGAATTCATACTTCTCGAGCGGCGCCGTTAAGTTCGACAACCCTTTGCGTCGTCGCGTTCTCTGGTACTCCAACGTGCTGACATGGGTGGGCAAAAGACCGTGCAGCGCGAAGGTGTCGCGCTCGCTTTCGGAAAACGCCGTCCCTTTGTTAAGGCGCGAATTGTTCAGCAGATTCGGCCCTGTAAGGTTTGTCTTCATTATCCTGTCCTTTCTGCGCTAATCTAAAGCCGACACGCCGACACGCCGATACTCCGACACGCCGATACTTCACTCAGTGCTGCGGCGTACCGGCCCTGGCAGTTTCGAAAAGGAACCAGGTCCGTCGCTCCGCCTCGTCGATCCAATTTTCAATCAAACTGGCTGTAGCGACATCGTGATGCTCATCACAAACGTCATGCGCTGCTCTCAATCGGGTAGCGAGCGTTTTGTTGTCTTCGCGCAGCTCAGCAATCATATCCAACGGCTCGACGTAAGCAGCGTCGTTGTCTGATACTCGCGTCATCTTGGCGATTTGCCCCACGGATCGCAGCGTCATACCGCCGATCTTGCGAACCCGTTCCGCGATTTCATCGGTCATCGCAAAGAGCTGCTCAGCTTGTTCGTCCAGCAACAGGTGGTAGTCACGGAAGTGGGGACCACTCATATGCCAGTGGAAGTTTTTTGTCTTGATATAGAGCGCAAAAACATCGGCGAGGATCGCGTTCATCGCTCCCTCTATGTCCTTTGTAGCGGCAGGCGACAAATCAGTGGGAGTGACCAGGGGAGCTTCAAGCTTTCGGAGTACAGCCTTCGATTTGTTGGCTTTCATATAAGTTACGATTAAACCAGGCTCCTACCGGTATCGAGCCTGAATAGCACCTAAAGTTCATGGTGGAGCGCCCCTATTATCACCGGCTGCTGGACGTTGGATCGCCTGAGTTCGCCTTCGATTTCTGTATTCGCAGGAGCCGGTTAGGGAGTTCGAACCATCTTCAATCATGGGTGGGGTTG
Organism: bacterium; assembly: GCA_046727075.1. Taxonomy (GTDB): domain Bacteria; phylum Verrucomicrobiota; class Verrucomicrobiia; order Chthoniobacterales; family JAFAMB01; genus JBKPBY01. The sequence continues at coordinate 30,661 of JBKPBY010000053.1, forward strand.
CATCAACAGGCGGTCGCCTAGCCGGCGACTACACTTGCGCCAAACCGCCATCCACGAATAGTTCCGTTCCTGTGATGTAGCTACTATCATCGGATGCCAGAAATACCACTGCCCTTGCAACCTCATCGGGTGCACCGAGCCTGCCTAGTGGAACGAGGTTCGAAATCATCTTCAAGCGTTGCTGACCCACTTCTGAAGAGGCCTGCAATTCGCTAAACCCTGGCGTATCGGTGGTACCCGGACTAATTGCGTTCACCCGAATCCGCCGATCCTTCAGATCGGTTGTCCATGTGCGCGCAAAAGAACGCACGGCAGCTTTTGTCGCGCTGTACACACTGTTTGTTGCCAGCCCCTTGCTGGCAACAATTGACGCATTCAGGATGACCGACGCGCCATCCGGCATCAGCGGCAGCGCCTTTTGCACAGTGAAAAGGAGGCCTTTTACATTGATGTTAAAGATCGAGTCATACAACTCTTCAGTAATCGTGCCGAGCTTGGCGTACTTCGCAACGCCCGCGTTCGCGAAGACGATGTCGAGCCTACCCTTTTGCTTTCCGATTTGTGCAAAGAGTCGATCAAGGTCGCCAAGGTTCGAAACGTCGCCTTGTACTCCGGTCGCGTTTTTTCCAATCTGTTTTACCGCCTCTGCCAACTCTCCTTCGCGCCGTCCGGTGATGAAGACATAGGCGCCTTCGTTCACGAACTGTTTTGCGGTCGCAAGGCCAATGCCGCTATTGCCGCCAGTAACCAGCGCGATTTTTCCTTCAAGCTTACCCATATACTGTGTTTCTAAGTGCTATTGGTTTGTTCTCTGCCTTTCCAGGGATGAAGTTTGATACCGTTTTGCCGAAGGCTGCCGGGCAGGATACGAATGGTCAGGCAACCAACGTTCAAACAACCGCCGCATAATACGGGGATATCCTCCTACTTGCCGATCTCGTCAAGTTTTTATCTTCTCATTCACCTACCCGCCTTGACCGGACCATCGAGCGGACTTCTCAGCGTCCGCTCAGGCACGCGTTCGGCTTAGGTCGCGCAGGCTTGTCCGCCGAAGCCCTGGCGGAGGAGAGCGACCCTACCCGGCCTGACTTAGCGTAATGGCGGCCTTCTCTCCGGCCTTCAGCAGCTGATCGGACAATACCGACCAGCCGGTGGTCGTTACCTTGGTATTCAATCCAGCTCAAAAACGAGAGGGATTTGTTCGCGGATTGATTGGCATTTTGGCAAAAGATCCGATCGACCCGGAAGATTATCTTACGCTGTACAACAAGTACGACAGCCATCCGATGGATCTCGGAAACTTTCTTCCTAGATAAAGATAGCGGGCGCGCTGCCGGTGAATCCGTGAGAGGATAAGTGCCCATGAACGGACTTCCGGCAAATACTAGTGACGGCAATCTGTCGAGTCGTTCCGTGCCGTGCTGGGAATGGTCGCCTGACGAAATTAAACGAGTCGGTTATCGCGTCGTCGATATGATTGCGGCGCACCTGACGACCTTGCGCAAGAAGGTTGTGTTTCACCCGTTTCCGCCCGAATTGGCTGAAAAGTACCTGAACTCCGAGCTACCGGATTCGGGACAGGAGGTGGACGATATACTGACTACCTTTGCCCGCGAGATTGAGCCTTACCCATTCGGAAACGGACATCCCTGTTTTTGGGGCTGGGTGAATCCGCCTCCAACAATTTTGGGGATCTTTGGCGACGCGCTGGCTGCCTCGATGAACCCGAGCTGTGCCGGAGGGAATCACGCCGCGATTTACGTAGAACGCGAGGTGATTAACTGGTTCAAGCAGATCATCGGATTTCCACCAGAAGCAATGGGTCTGCTGGTAAGTGGCGGATCGATCGCAGCGCTTACCGGACTTGCTGTTGCGCGGCATGTGCACTGCGGTTACGACGTTCGAAAAAAAGGACTCTACGGATCCCTCACGCGGCTGAGATTCTACCGCACCGCTGAAGGACATGGCTGCCACCAGAAGGCAATCGAACTTCTCGGAATTGGTAGCGAGAATCTGCGCATCATCCCACATGATCGATCGCTCAGAATGATTCCAGCTGCTCTCGACGCGGCGATTCGAGAGGATTTGCGCTCCGGATTTAGACCGGTTGCCGTGATCGCCAGCGCGGGCGCGGTAAACACTGGTGCCATCGACCCGCTCGATGAGATCGCCGATGTGTGTGCCGAGCACCGCGTTTGGCTTCATGTCGACGGGGCTTATGGCGCGCCGGCAATCTTGACCACGCAGTACGCGAAACAGCTCTCAGCTCTCTCCCGCGCGGACAGTCTGGCGTTGGATCCGCACAAATGGCTGTATGTACCGGTCGAAGCGGGACTTGTGCTCGTGCGCGATGCTCAGCAGATGCGATCGACGTTCAGTCTGGTGCCGCCTTATCTGCAGACAGACGGGAAGGTCGCAGGCGTCGGCGGCTTACCCTGGTTCAGCGAATACGGCTATCAACAGACCCGAGGGTTTCGCGCGCTAAAGGTCTGGATGGCGCTGCGATATCATGGTCTCGATGGATATAAGAATCTCATAGAGCATGACATCATGCTGGCAAAGCGCCTCTTTGAAGCTCTGCGTGCCGCGGGCGATTTTGATGTTTTCCAACCACAGAGTTTGAGCATTGTTTGTTTCCGCTACGCACCGGCCAATTTAAGGGGTGATTCTGACGCCATGGACGCCGCCAATCGCGCGATCCTTGAAAGAATCCAACTGGGCGGTCGCATTTTCCTTTCTGGCACCACGCTTGAAAACGAGTTCTGGCTGCGGGCTTGCATCGTAAATCCAGGCGCGACTGTTGATGATGTGGGAAGCATCATCGACGTGATCCGCACCACTGCAACCGAGTGAACGAACAACCGGAGAGCTGGGTGCGATCTCGAAAACTTGCGAAGTTATCTCTTGCTTGCCGCGCCGCTAGTCCGGCCTTGGCCGGACGAAGGCGGGATTCAGGATTGACTCAGGGCGTCACGAACAGCAGCCAGAAATTTCTCGTCGTTAAACGGCTTCATGAAGAATGCGACCGGGCCGATCTGCATGGCGGTAGCGCGCGCGGCCAAATCTTCGCGTGCGGTAATGACGATTACGCGCGGACGCGGTGAAAGGGCGCACATACGCGCAAGGATTTCAAGACCAGTCACCTTTTTCATCCAAATGTCGGTTACCACGACTCGGACAGGGTGTGTGGCGGCATAAACCAAGAACTCTTCCGGCTTATTGAAGGCGCGGACCTTTAATCCATCCGAGATGAGCAAATACTCCATTGAGCGCAAGACGGACGGATCATCATCGACTAGGCAGACTTCCTTTGGTTGCGGCTCAACCGGCTCCCGTGACATACAAATTAACCCGGCTTGGCAAAGCCACCGCGCGGCAGGCAGCATCTAACGGAGCGCGCCCAGGTCCGTGAAATTTGATGGTTCATGTTAGATGTCCGCCTGTTCATGCGGCGGCCATTCCTTGTATTCCTCCGCACGCCGCCGGTAGCCGGACAACGATGCGCGCACCGCGGTCGGGTGCATTCTCGGCGGTGATCGTGCCCCCATGCCCTTCGACAATTGACCGAACAATCTGCAGACCCATTCCCATTCCCTGTTGTTTAGTGGAAAAGAATTGGTCGAAGATTTTGTCCGGTCGATCCTTTGGCAGTCCTGTTCCGAAATCGCGCACCGTCATTTCTGCTGTGATGCCCTTGTCCGAACGCGTACTAATAACGATACGACGTTCAATCGGCGGCAACGCTTCGACCGCGTCAAGCGCATTAACGATCAAATTAAGGAGGACCTGTTGAATTTGGACAACGGCACCATTCACATCGGGCAGGTTTGGGTCCAGCTCGGTCGAGACCACACTCTCTCGCGATAAAATGTCCGTTCCGACCAGTCGGACCGTATCGGTGATGACTGAATTTAGATTCAGTCGGGCGTGCACACTGGCCTCTTTGCGCACGAGGTTGCGGATCCCGCGGATGACTTCACCGGCGCGTTGGCTGTCTGCGACCATATCCTGCAACAACTGCTTGAGAAACGCGGGGTCAACATTTCCACGGTCGACAAAACGACGGGCCGCCGAAGCACTGTTTGCGATCGCAGTGAGTGGCTGATTCAGTTCGTGTGCAAAGGAGGCGGTCATTTCCCCCATCAGCGATACTCGGTTACGGTGCTCCATTTCTTCGCGCTGCAGCTGTAACTGCATGTCAGCCTGCTTCTGGGCACTGACATCAAGGGTCACTCCGATCGTCTCCAAAATATTCCCGTGCTCGTCCTGTAAACATCGTCCGCGCATGATCACCCACCGCGTCCTGCCGTATGGTAGAACAAGGCGGTGCTCGCTTTCGAACGTGCCGTAGAGCGCACACGATTGCTCGTACTCCGCTTTCACTTTCGCGCGCTCGTCCGGGTGAATCCGGGAAAGGATCAATTCACAGGTCAGTGGTAGCTTGGAATCGAAACCGTACATCTTGCGTCCTTTTTCGCTCATCCATGCCAGGTTCCCGTCCGGATACAGAACCCAGAAGGCGAGATCGGCCGACTCGGCGGCCAGGCTGATGCGTGCATCGCGTTCTCGCAAAATCTCCTGCTGCCGCTGGCGCCCGATCGCGATTCCAGCGATGTGGGTCGCAATGCGAGTCAGCCGATCTTCTTCCGCTCGCGGCCCTCTTTTTTCCTCGGGATACATGGCAAATGAACCAAGCACATCGCCTTGAGGTGAGAGGATCGGGGTAGACCAACAGGCGCTGACTCCGCAAATTCGCGCAAGATCGCGATAATCAGCCCAGAGGGGATCTGTCATCACGTCGGTCACGACCACGGGCCGGCGCAGGTACATGGCGGTACCGCAGGAACCGTTACGCGGCCCAATTGGAGCGCCGTCCACCGCCTTCACATAAGCCTCGGGAAGACTCGGTGCCGCACCGTGCCGCACGTGTTTGCCGCCGCGATTCAAGAGGAGAATGGAACAGCGCAATCCTTCTGCCTGGCCTTCTAACAGAAGAACAAGGCGCTTGAGCGTGTCCGACAGCGGCGCGTCGGACGCTATCATTTCCAGGACCTGGCTTTGTCCGGCACGGAAAAACTCTTCCTCTTTGATTTGAGTGACATCGCGACAAACGACGACCCCGCCTAACAACTTGCCGCCTCCGCTCCGCAGGGGCCGTCCAGTAATTTCCGTCCAGAGCCCGCGCGGCCTTTTTTCGTGGCGGACGAACATCTCAATGTTATCGAACTCCTCACCACGGATGCATCGCCTAAGTGGCAACTGATCATGGGGAAAGGGTGTGACCTTGTCTGGTAAATAAAGTCCGTAGCGTTTCGACCATTCGCTCGACGGCATTTCTGTTGCCCCCTTGCCGAACATTCGCTCTGCCGCCGGGTTGAAGACGACAAAGTGCTCGTCCTTGTCTGCGACGATAACGGCATCGCCCATGTTCGACATGATGGACCGCAGGATTTCATTGGTGTGAGAGAGTTCGGCCGTCCGCTCTGATACCTTTTGTTCCAAAGCGTCCCGGCCGGCGCGAAGGGTTTGCTCCAGTTGCCGTTGCTCGGTGATATCTGTGTTAGTTCCGAACCAACGGACGACCTCTCCTTGCGCATCTGTGATTGGAAGAGCACGAGAAAGAAACCAACGGTACTCACCGTTCTTGCCGCGTAGCGGAAAAGTATCTTCCCACGACTGGCCCGTAGCGAAGGCGACTTTGATGCGTTCAACTACTCGGCCCACTTCATCCGGATGGTGGACCTTCTGCCAGCCCCACCCCTGCATCTCTTCGAACGTGGTACCGGTGTAATCGAACCAACGATCGTTGTACCAGAAAATGTAACCATCGCGATCGGCCATCCATGCTAGTTGAGGTATGGAATTTGCCAGGGTATGGAATTGTCTTTCATTCTCACGCAACGCCTGCTCCATCTGCCTTTGCTTGATGAGCCGCCCCTTACTTTCGCTCTTCTCTTGGTCAGCGTTGTTCATGATCGTTCGTGAGGAAAAGGAAGTTTCGAGCAACTGGTCCGCCTGAAGGGGGCCGTGCACGGATGCGGTTCCGTTCTTCGAGAGTCCCCCAGCGAGCGGCGACGCTCGGTTCGGGTCTTCTCGCATGCCGGATGGTGCGCACATTCCATTCTTCGAACCGAATTTTCAGATTTACGGAGGTTCCCAGCATAGATCAGACGCCGAAAAACGCGACACCAAAAACATGGTGGTCTCCGCTGGAACCTGGATAGACGAGGGGCATGCGCGATAGAGGGTTCGAACCTCTGACCCCTACCGTGTCAAGGTAGTGCTCTACCACTGAGCTAACCGCGCCGAGAAGTGAGATGCGTAACTAAATGCAATCTCTGAAGTCTTCAACCGATTTCTCGTAGACGCCTTATCGTCCTCAACGGCTTACGGCGGTCTTCGTCGAAGAACCCTATTCACCAGCGCCGTACCAATACAGGCTTAGCGAGCAAAAGGGTGGCGGAATACTCGGACGAAAAGAAACCGCCTACGCGCTGGGCTTTTCCCATTGGCCGGACTGGGCCGATCGGAAGATCGCTTGGATAACGGCCATGTTCTTGATTGTCCACTCCAGGGGAACAGCCTGAGAGCTGTTTTCCCGGATCGCTTTCGAAAACACATCGCCCTGGATGGTATATTGATCAGCCGTCTCGAATTCGATCGTCTGTGGGTTCCGACCGGTGCTCGAGTCATCAACGAAAATCCTGCATGGCACATCCGGTGGCGCGTTAAATGGGATCTCAATTTCGAGTCTCCCTTTGTTCCCAAAAGCTAAGACTCGCTGGTAAGGAGCAACCTGCGTTCCGCATGTCCATACCGCGTGGCCCGACGGGAAATCGAGAATTGCCGAGGTTAAAATATCGGTCTCAAAGTCCGGATCGCGCTCGATCAGGCCGACCACCCGTGACGGTTCTTCATCGAAAATAACTCTGGAACTCAACACGAGGTAACAACCGATATCCATCAGTGCGCCGCCGCCAAAGCCGGCGATGTTACGAATATTGTTCGGGTCCAGGTTGCGATAGCTGAAGTAACAAGAAACCGATTTGACCTTTCCAATCTTACCGGAACGAATCTGTTCCAGGGCGCCAAGCCACTGTGGATGCGTCCGCACCATGAACGCTTCCTGAATTTTCACCCCGGTTCGATCCCGAACTTCGATCAGCGACGTTGCTTCTTTCACGGTCAGAGCGACCGGTTTTTCGCACAGCACATGTTTGCCTGCCTCCGCCGCTTTGATCGTCCACGGTACGTGCAAATGATTGGGCAGAGGATTGTAGATCGCTTCTATTTCCGGATCCGCCAGAAGTTCTTCGTACGAACCGAACGCTTTCGGTATGCCAAGTTCCTTTGCTGCCTTCGCGGCTCTTGTTCGGTCGCGCGAAGCAATAGCCGCAACCTCTGACATCCCGCCCTTCTGCATCGCAGGAATGACCTTTTTCGTCGCAATGTCTGCGACCCCTAAGACGCCCCATTTCACTTTTGTGCTCATAAATTTTCAGCAGTGACAATCTGTACTAACCTATCGATGAACGGCACTTGAGACTGGTTAATCCTCTGGCGCGCCTCCGTCACCGAAAAAAAGCGAGCCTGATCGATTTCCGGAAATTCTTTCATCTGTTTCGATCGTGGAGGCCATTCAATCTTGAAAGTGTTACTCGTTATTTTCGAAGGATCACAATCTCCTTCAAATGCCCAGGCATGGACGAGCTTGCCTGATTTCAGCCGCACCATACCAAGGTCGATGAATGGCCCGGAAGCAACCAGGGATGTTTCTTCGGTAAATTCCCGTTGAGCAGCAGCGACCTTATCTTCGTTTTGGTCGACCAATCCCTTAGGAATCGACCAGGCGCCGGCATCCTTTTTTGCCCAGAACGGTCCACCGGGATGCACAAGAAACAGCTCTAGATTATGTCCGGTTTTTCTGAACATCAACAATCCAGCGCTCACCTGCATTCGTTGATGCATATCTGGCCGCGTACCCGCGTCAACGTTCTTTGCGGCAACGCCACTACTCGCCCTAGGCTTTAATTGAATACCGACTTCGCCGCTAACGCTGAAGGTTGCATTTCAAGCACCCAATCCCATAAACATAAGTCCTATCCGTCCTCTAAGTCCCATTCGTCCTATTCTGAGCGTGACCCTGTCCAGAACCAGGCCCATCGTTCGTCGAAGGAATGAACCAATCAATGCGACTATGACAAAAAACGCTTCCCAATCTGGACTTCCAACAATCGTTTCCCAAACCGAATGGGAGACCGAGCTCAACAAGCTGCGTGTTAAAGAAAAGGCGGCGACTCGCGCCCGCGATGCTCTGGCGGCCGAGCGCAGGCGGCTGCCGATGGTAAGAATCGATAAAAGCTATGTTTTCGCTGGCCCGGACGGCGAGGTTTCCTTGCTCGATCTCTTCGAAGGAAGGCGACAGCTCCTGCTCTACCATTTCATGTTTGGACCCGGAGCCCCCGGTTGGCCCGAGAAAGGTTGCGATGGCTGTTCTATGGTTGTCGATCAAATTTGCCATCTGGCGCATCTACATGCGCGAGATGTTTCTTTTTGTTTAGTTTCTCTCGCGCCCTTGCCGAAGATTCAGAGTTATAAAAAGTATATGGAGTGGGACATCCCGTGGGTTTCCTCCGCGGAGAACGACTTTAACAAAGACTTCGGTGTCACAACCGATGAAGGCGAGAACTTCGGTCTCAGCGTTTTTCTGCGGGACGGCAAGAAGGTCTATCGTACCTACTTTACAACTGCCCGTGGCGTTGAATCGCTCGGCAGCGTTTGGAGCTTTCTAGATCTGACGCCGTTCGGTCGGCAAGAGGAGTGGGAAGACACGCCGGCTGGCCGTCCTCAGTCTGGACCTTACGTCTGGTGGCGTCGCCACAACGAATATGGGACGTAGTGTTGTGGCAGTCTCTGCCAAAAACCTAACCGCCAAACTTTGTATTCGCGAGGCCTCTCACTCCTGGAGCAACCGCAAACAGTGCTCCAGACAACGGCTTAGCCACTATTTCCTCCGGCTTCATCAGATGGCGGGCGGTCGTGATATATAAAATATCCAGGGCCGATCCACCAAACGCCACGCAACTTACATGCGGCGCCGGCAAATCAATCACTCGATCAATCCTTCCATCAGGCCGATACCGGACCACGCGGCTTCCTCCCCATTGCGCGTTCCATAAACAGCCTTCCGCATCAACGCACGAACCATCGGGACTCCCTGGTTGATCTTCGAACGTCGCGAAGACTCGGCGATCGTGCGGCGTTCCTCCATCGTTATCGTAGGCAAAACGCCAAATGACTCGTTTATCGGTATCGGCAAAATACATCACGTCGCCGTCCGGGCTGAAACAGAGGCTGTTCGAGCATGAAATCTCGTTAATTAGCGTGTGAACCGACAGGTCAAAATCTACCCGGCACAAAGACGAAATCGGTTTTCTCTCCCGTTCATCCATGCCGCCGGCCAGGAACCGGCCTTTGCGGTCGGTGCCACCATCGTTCAGACGCGTTTCCGGCATGTGAGGCTCGAAATAGTTGATATGTTCGCGCCGCCCGGTTGTTGGATCCCAAAATGAAAATCCGCTCGCGAAGGCAACGATAAGCCCTCCGCTCTTTCGGGGTGCAAAGCTGCCAATGCGTTCCGGGGCTTTCGTCAGCTTTACGTTGCCGCTACGATCCAGCTCCCAGAATTCGCTCTGTTCAATATCGACCCAAAAGACCGAACCGCGATCCGGATCCCAGACGACGCCCTCACCAAGGTCGTTGCGCACCTCACCTGAGACGACTTCGACTTCCATATTATAACAACGCCGACAGTGCCAACAACGCCGACATCGCCGTCAACGGATTCGTCGGGTCGGTTCCGCTTCGGTTCTCGGCGCTGCCGGCGTTTCTATGCCGGCGTTTATAAAGTTAGCTCTTCTTCTTGGCCGCTTTCTTTTTGGCGTGAGTAGCCTTAGCAGGCGGTGCACCGGCGGTGGCTGCGGGCCGAACAATCAGGCCGTTGCTCAATACCGCCGCATAGAATGGCTGTCGAGATCCACCGACGTCTCCGGTCAGGTGAACTAGATAATAACTTTGCGGAGTATTCGCGAACGCAACTGAATCCACTTGTGTACTCTTGGATCCGTAAAATCCAGGCGCCCACGCCAAAGCGGCCAGTGCTGCGGATTGGGTTGAAACCTTAATCTCAGGCCCACCTCCCGGTTTGGAAGGTGGCAGGGTGGCTGGGATCTCGAGCGAGTAATTTTTGACCGATCCATCGGCTGTTTTCAGCGTAAAACTCTTCGGACCGGCCATTTCCGGCTGGGGGGATTTTCTAGCTTTGCTAGCAGGATGAGAGGGTGGTTTTGCAACCACAGAATGGCAAAGTGCCAAGGCAACGCACACAACGAGTGTCGGTTTCATCGGGGCCGATTGTAGCACCCCGGCCCTGTTCTACTCAAGGCTGCGATTAGATTGCTATTTGTTCGGTATTTTTTCCTCTTTCTCCTACTCGTCCTCGAGGTGGCGGCCGCATCCGGCGGCCGCCGGACGATAAAGCGCGACCCTACCGATGACAGACCAAGGCCGAGCGTGGGGTGAGGCGAATCCGCCATTGGCGGATGAGTCTTTCGGTGCGCGTTCGAAAACGAGGACGAGCAAGAGGAAGAGGAAAAGCCAGGCTTCCACACGATCTTGCGCTTTACTCCACGCTGTTTGCGATCAGGCTTACGATAAACATATGGAAGCTGGATCTGCTGCCGAGGCTAAGCAATCACCAGAAGATATCCTCGGAATCTTTCCAGCTACGATCTTGGAGCAGTTGTCGCTATCAGCTCTCTTTGGCAATGATCACCCAGTTGAGGTCGATCTCGGCTCCGGGCCCGGTAGCTTCTTAGTAGAGGCGGCAGAGCGCTTCCCCGAGCGGAACTTTCTAGGTGTGGAACGATTGCTTGGCAGAGTGCGGAAAACGTGTCGAAAGGCATGGTACCGGGGCATCGGAAATTTGCGAGTGCTCCGCCTGGAAATTGATTACACGGTGCGCTACCTGATTCCTTCAAACTCGATTGCACGTTTTCATCTCTATTTTCCTGATCCCTGGCCTAAACGAAGACATGCTGCGCGGCGCATTGCTGACGCCGAATTCTTTGAAGCTCTTTGGGGAGCCCTGATCGATTCAGGAGAGGTATGGATCAAAACCGATCATCGAGAATATTTTGAGCAGATCGAGAGACTCCTGGCCCGTACAGAACATCAGTTTGTTCCAATAGAGTGGAGCGACGAACCTTATCCAGCTACCGATTTCGAAACAGAGTTTCTCGAAAGCAATCTTCCGATCTACCGGTTGAGGCTTCGTAAGCGAACCTGATGCCCAGCCATATCGGCAACGACGAGTTCTTCGCCCATGACTGCCGTCGTCACTGCACCGTTTTCTTTTAGATAGAAACAGATTGGAACGTCAGGGGCCGAGCGAATTCCAAGTTCGGCCTTGCTCCCGGTGAAAATCGCGATTCTCGGTGCAAGCTTTGAAAGAATCGACGGAAGATTGCGACTCGAGGAATGCATGCAGTACACGACATCGGGGCGGATGCCCGGCAGCTCAGCGGCCAACCGGTCGCTGACTTCGCTCAGGATCAGCATGCGGAATGCGCCGAGAGCGACAACGAATTGCAAACTCTCTATGGCAGCCGTTTGATGACAGGGAACAACCTGAATGCTCGGAATCTTTCCTTGGAGAGCGCTTATGCCGGATTGATGCGGTTCCAGCCGAACCGATTGACCGATAAGAAACCACTTACTGGCTTCGTCCGGAACCCGGCTGCGCTGTGCGTTAGCGACGATAAGCGTATTCAGGCGATTTACACCGCGCCATTCTAAATAAGGGCGAGCGACCAGATTCCAAGATGTAAAACTGTTGCCAGTAAAGAGCAGGTCCCGCCCCGCTAGATGCGCGTGAAACATGTGCCCGGATCGAGGGTGAAGCGCGGTGACGTAACCAGGCGGTGCAACGCCTCCGATGTTGACGCTATGATATGGAATCGCCGTTACAGCATGCAGGACGAAGAGAATCATCTTGGTCAACAACCAGGTCGTATTGTTGAAACAGGAGGCTAGCCAGGTGGATAATGGCGCAGCCAGGACCGTGACGACGGCCAGGGTCATTACAATCGACGCGATCGGCACGACCATCACGTTAGCCAGTACTGAAACGGTTGAAACGCGATGGTCTCGAAGAATCAGAATCGGCAGCGTTGCCAGCCAGCACACAAGTGACAGGCTCATCAGCTCGCAGCCGTGAACTGCGATACGATGACCAATTTTCTGAACGGGATTGAGGAATTGAATCGGTAAGAACGGGTCAATCCGGAACGGACGGCTTAACCAATGAGCGAGAGGTGCGACACACACAACGATCGCCAGCACCGCGGCAAATGATAGCTGGAATCCCAATTGGAAAAGCTGCTGCGTGTCATGCGCTAGGATGAGCAATCCAGAGGCTGCCAGCGAGTTTAGTATCGTGACAGGCTTTTCAAGTGAAGCGCCGATCGCCAGCAGGACCGCCATCACCGTCGCTCGAACTGTGGCAGGGTAAAACCCGGTGATGGCACAGTACAACACCAGGACGGGTACAAGCGCAAGAGCCACCGAACGTCGCGACAATCGCATCGCGCGAATGATCTTCCACGCGATTCCGCCAAACAGGCCAACTTGTAGCCCGCTCGCTGCAAAGAGGTGAACAGTACCGGTGTCTTGAAAAACCTGTTTAAGCTCTGAAGAAGTTTCGGCGCGCGCGCCGAGCACCATCCCCTCGACGGTCTCAGCCACCTCGGGGTCATCTTCCAATCCTGTTTGCAGGAGGCTCGCGAGGCGATGCCTGATATTGAGCGCCATGGCAACAAACGGATTTGCTTTTCCGCGGCCGACCAGTTCGGCGGGTACGCCTCGTAGTGAGCGGAAAGTGAGATACACGTTCTTTCGTTGTAGATAGCTATTGAAGTCGAACTCGCCCGGGTTCATAGGCTTGGCCGGCAAAACAAATTTGCCCTGAGTGATTAGCTCGTCACCGTAGGTGAACGGGTCGCCTGAGCATTCTGCGAAGACCAGGAATCGAGTCGCCTGGCTGTCTACGCAGGTTACAACTCCAGTAAATCGCTGGAGCGAGCGGAACGCATCAGATTTCGGATCGCTCGAGACAACCATGGTGACCGTGTGCTCGTCGGCGCTCAGATTCGGCCGGAGGCTCCACCGAAATCCCGGATCGTGATCTGTCCGGAAAGCGTGCCAGAAAGCGAAACCAAGGAGCAGAGTGAAGCAGGCTAATGCTGTCGACCGGACGCAAATCGCCACCGCGGCTGCAACTGCAATTGCTCCAGCCCAGAGAGGCCAGCTGCTCCAGCGTCCGTCAGCAGCCAGAATCCCGAGGGCAGCGGCAAAGAACAGTCCGGCACAAGGGGCACGCTGGCGCAACCAAATAAATGGGTCAAACACTGGTAATCATAACACAGAAGATATCTGTTATCCAGGTCTTTTCAATACCTCCCATAGCCTCCATAGGATTGGCGTTCAAATCAGTTTTCGTTCATCGGTTCTGTTTGGCACATTTTTCTGCATTTTCCAGCTGGAAATGCTTGCCGGATGTCCGGTTCCCGCTTAAAAGCAGCGTTCATGCGCAAAAATCTGTTCCCCTTAGCCATTCTCTGCTTTTCAACAGTGCTGGCTTATGGGGAACCGAACGTGGCTGTCACGCGCTTGGCAGACGGGTTCGATTTTCCGGTTGGTAAACCGGATGCGTCTGGCTACCACAAGTCTCGCGGCTTTTCGCCGCACGGGCATCTCGGCGAAGATTGGGTCGGAGCAACGCCAGGAGCAGCTTTCAGAGATCCCGTTTACGCGGTCGGCAACGGAATCGTCACACTAGCCAGAGATTTTCGACGTGCCTGGGGAAACGTGATTGTTGTCCGGCACGCTTTTAAAGAGGATGGCCAAACCAAGTATGCCGACTCGTTGTACGCTCATTTGGACAAGATTCTGGTGCGGGAAGGCCAGCAGGTCGCGCGTGGAGAGCAGATCGGAACGATCGGTAGCGCCCATGGTCGCTATTCTCCCCATCTGCACCTTGAGATGCACAAAAACCTCGCGATTGGCGTGGTCCATACCCTGTTTAACGGAGACTTTTCGAACTACTACGATCCGACTTCATTCTTGAGCTCGCACCGATCGCTGCGTTCAGGCAATCGTCCGACGACTGTTGCGATAAACAATTTCGCCATGCCTACCTATGCCGGGGTTCCTGCGTTGAAACCGGTTGTACCTGCGACAGAGGCACATCAGCTGCCAAATGAGAAGAAAAACAGCATCTATCATTTCGGCCATTATGACGATCTAATCAAAGATCAGTCTGTCACCCGATAAGGCCATTGTGTTAGAGCTTTTTTGACGGGACGCTATAGCGCGGCACGCCTCTGCCGTCGGCACCTAAGACGTCTTAACGCGATCTCGAATGAGCGTAACGGCGCGTTGGGTATTGGCGGCAGGGCCGCCGACCCTGCAGCGTCGCGAAACGCCAAACGCCAAACGCCGAACTCTATGCCTTCAGCCTACGATGAGGTCCTCTATCCGCCGGGCGTTCATATCCATACGCAGCTTGATCGGCTCGCAACGGTAGGGCATCTGCGCGGAATGCAGCCTGCTCCGGTTGATAATTGCCGGGTGCTGGAACTCGGCTGTGGTGTTGGAACGAACCTGGTTGCGATGGCAATCAACTCGCCTGAGAGTTCGTTTCTTGGCCTGGATCTCGCCTGTAAGCCGATTCAGAGCGGTCAAGCCGACATCAAGGAACTAGGGTTCCGCAATGTTGAGTTGATCGAGGCAGATGTTCTTGATGCAAACAAGAAACGGTTCGGCGTATTCGACTACATCATTGCTCACGGGTTGTACTCGTGGGTACCGGAATCGGTCCGTGAGCATGTGCTTGGCATGTGCCGGGAAATGCTGAGTCCGAACGGTATCGGTTACATAAGCTACAATGCGTATCCGGGGAACCATCTCCGCGATCTCGCTCGCGGGATCATGCGATTCCATGCCAGGCATTTCCAGGAACCCGCGGAAAAGATCCAGCAAGCGCGGGGAATTTTGCAGTTTCTTGCCAGAGCCCGTTCGGAACCGAACGCTTACACGGCGGCTTTACAATCAGAAGTCGATCGAGTCGTCGAATATGCTGACGCGGCCTTCTATCACGACGATCTCAGCGACATTAATCGATCGTTCTATTTTTACGAGTTCGTCCGAGACGCCGAACGCCATGATCTCCGGTTCGTTGGCGAATCCAGTCCGAACGAAGTTGATCCTGATAAAGTGACACCTGAAACGCTCCAGCGGCTCAGCGAGCTCGAAAGCGCCGATGAGGCGACTCTTGAACAGTATAAGGACTTTGTGCTTGGATGCGGATTCAGGCGCACGCTTGTTTGTCACAAAGAAGTTCCGCTGGCGCCGAATCGTTTGGCGGAAGTCGTTAAAGAGCTCTTTCTTTCATGCGATGCTGCACCCGTCGACGAGCCTGCTGGGGGAACAGTTTTCAGACAGCGAAAAGGAGGGGAGCTGGCGAGCATGCATCCACCGATCATTGCCGCGCTTCGTCGAATCTGTGAGGAATGGCCGTGTGCGATATCATTTGATGCCGCGTTTCGCGCTTCCGGTATGAGCGACTGCGGGTTGCTCACTGAAGTCTTGTTGAAGGCGTATGAGAGTGGCGTTGTACAGCTGCACACAATTCCACGAGTCGTCGTGAATCGAGTCAGCGAGCGGCCGATAGCCTCGACGTTGGCTCGGCTCCAAGCGAGCCGCGGTGAGCTTGTAACTTGCCAGCTTCATAAGTTGATTCGATTGGCGGATCCGCTGAGTAAGCGGCTGGTGACTTTGCTGGATGGAACGCGTGATCAAGGAGCAATTCTTGAAGAGCTTTTAGAGTTTGCCAGATCTGGACAAGTAGAACTTCGCGACAACGAACGCTTTCTCACAGATCCAGCGGAAATCGATTCGGTCATCCGGCGCCGTGTGCCAGAGGTACTTCAAGCGCTCGCCCGCGAAGCGATGCTGGTAGGGTAGGGATTCCCTGTAGGGCGGCAGGCACTGCCGCCGACATCTATCCGGTACCACTCCCTTGCACGTGCCTACAGCGCCAAACGCCAAAACCTCTCGCGCAGTAGTCCGGCCTTGGCCGGACGAAGGCGTCAAATGCCTCTACGGCACAACTGCCCACACTTCGACGATCCGATTTTTGGCGAACTGCTGCTGATCAAACATATCAGTTCCTCCCATCGGGATCGGATACATAACATTCAGCACGCCGCACTTGTCTTTCAGGATCTGGGTCACTGTCTGAGCTCTTCCAAGCGATAGATCGATATTCCTTTGGTCGTTCCCTTGTTTGTCGGCGTACCCTAGAACCACCAGTAATAACGTTGGATCCTCCAGAAATCTTCGAACGCGCTCTTGAGAAACCTGATTCTGAACGGAGGCAATATCTTGTGGGGGAAGATTGGTGTTTGCTGTTGCGAACGAGATTACAACGAGACGCCCCATTCCCTTTGCCTTTTCTACAAATTGGTACACTCGGTCTTTCTGGGCTCGCGTATAGGTTGGCTGCATCTCAACTCGCCTAAGAATCTCTCGTTTTACCTGGTCAAAATCTTGTCCGGTGAGATCCAAATTTAGAGGCTCTACCTTAGAAAGCGGCGTTCCACTCGGCGCTGGCGTAGGCGTTGGCGTGGAAATGGGAGTAGGAATCGGAGTCGGTACTGGGGTTGATATCGGAGTTGGAGTCGGGGCGACGGTTGGTGTTGGCGTGGGCTCCGTTATTATGGAGGGCCGTCGGGGAGACGAAAAAAGAGTCCAGATGATTGCGGCGATCGCCAGCAGCAATACCGCCCCCACACATGCGAAAACTATCCAGAGATAGGATGGTTTTTCTTTCGGTCCAATTGTTTCAAGTTGGGATCCGCACTCCGGACAATTGAAATTCTTGGTAACGACAACGATCTTCTCGTTCCGATAGGCCAGCGTACAGCCTGAATAATTGGTACACTTACCGACAGTTTGGGCCATATCAGAGAAATTGTAGGTGTCATTTTGCTCGGGAAACCCCGTGGGGTCAATGACTGACCGCCAAACTAATCCGATCGGATTATAGGCTGGCGTAGCACACGCAGGAGTCCGGCGATTGCCGGATGAAGCTCAGCCCTGCCGGCGATGTGTTTCGCTCCCGCAATCGGTAGGGCCGAGCTTCAGCTCGGCCTCCTGCGAGTACCGCCCTCAGGCGTGTTGTTTAGCTAAGACCGCGTAGATCGCGTCATGGATCTCGAGATTCTGGTTCCAATCGGGGACAACCAGGCTTCGCGAACGAAGTTGCAGCCGAGCCAGGTCGGCAATCGGTTCTTCAAAAATCTTTTCCAGGGCGCTCGGTGGCGCGTCTCCGAAGTCTCGGCAGAAGCTGGCGGGACCAACGCCGGGAAATAGCCGAACAATCAGGCCCAACGCCTGCCACCACAGCTCCGGAGGAACAACATGGGCTGCTCTGGCGCGCATCTCCGGGTCAAATGTGAGGCGATGTGGGCCGAGTGATTCGCTCCACCGTGGGTCGCGCTCGATGACATCCTGCAGTTGGGCCGGGAACGGAGCATCTTTCTCCGTAGAGATCTGCCGGGCCAGGCTCAATATCTCATCGAGAGCAATGGCCAGCGTATTCTCTCCGTTGACGAGAAGAATCCGCGTGGCAATTACGGCCAGAGAATACATGTCGCATGGCGAGGACAAAAGCGGTAACACCTCAAAATTAACCTGGTGGATCGGAGTTCCCGCGGCCTTTTCCAGAGCCTGCTGTTGTGTCTCCGAAAGCTCCTGCGGAACTGTCCTGAACCGTGTCTCTCCTGTAGCCAATGCCTGCGATTCATCGACCCTGCCAAAAAGATTGATCTGATGCGGCACCAGCGTGAACTGAATGTGCAGCAGGTCACTGGCGGCAATTTCCAGACGTTCGTCGGAAGCGATTGTCGCTTCGATACAAATTCCTTGCGGAGTCGGCGGCAACACTTTGCGAATGCGTATCGTAGCCTTTCCTTGTAACGGAACGCCCAGGTTGCGTGGCCGAAACACGGATGGGCTTGGCGATTCTGCCGGAAGAAAATAGCGAGCGCGACTGGTTTCCAGTGCCAGCGGGATTGCTCGGCTTGATTCGATTAAGTCGACGTTCGCTGTCCACAAACAAGGCAGTCCGGTTCCGGTTTCCGACAGCCTCACGCGGAAGCTAGCTGTGTTAAGCCCGAGAAACGGGAGCTGCTGTAAACGAATTGCGTTTCGGGTTTCGACGATCGTTTGAAGAATCAGGTTGAGTTTGAGATGCAAAACTTCAAGCAAGCGCGCGGCTTTACCGTTCCTTCCGGTAAACAGGTGGGCGCCTTCCTGGATTGCTTGATCAATGTCGGCGAGACGGGAATAGGCGGCTCCGAGAGGTATGCGGCCACCTCCGTTCATGTCGAAATGAATGCCACCCCAGGATTTTCCGCCGAGCACATCTGCAAATTCGCTGAGCGACAGTGGAGAGAGCAATCGCGCAAACCATAGTCCGCCAGCGTTGAAGACTGATGCCCGCGGGAAAGAATCGCTCAGTGTTCTTACACCGGGCGGAGTAGGAGCATCCGTGGTAGCTGCGAGAAAAATGGGAGCCTTGGTCTGCGGACCGGTCCACAGATAGCGGTGCAACGATTGGCTATATGCAGGTAAGCTGGCAGCAACCAGCGCTTCATCATCGGTACACAGGGAAAATTGCTGGTTTGATTCGGGGTCAACTGGCCGAACGATCGTGCCGGATTCCAGGAAAGCCGGATCACGACGATCCGTTTCGATTAAATTCGTGCGGCCGAGGCTTCGGAACATGGAAGTCCGTTGCGCCCATTTCTGGTCCAGAAACGCGTTGGTCAAAGGCTCTGACCGTGCGCGAAAGCTGGAGCGGACGCGATCGACATTTTGCACCCAGACCTCGACCCAGATCTTTGGATCTTTCACACGGTCGACCAGGCAGCCAAGATAGACGGAAGCGTCGATCGTCTCACGTAACAGCAGAAAATGCGGTGTTTTTTCCGCCTGAACGACTAGGCAAAGAGCGAGAGTCGCGTCGCGATCTTCTGGCTGCAGTGGTACAGCGCGAAATCCTGGTGGCAACAACTCGTCCTCAGAACCCGTCATCTACCCGAGCGTAACATCACGAATCCTATTTTGGCTAGCACGGAGGAGGGAACCGCAGATTTCACAGATTACGCAGATTTTATTTTGGTGGTCGCCTCCAACGATGCGGGCAAGTCCACGCGATAGACCTGAATATCAATAAAAATCTGTGTAATCCGCGAAATCTGCGGTTCTTTCTTTCTGCTCCTCTACAACGCCGCGTTGACTTGCTGAATCGCTTGCTGGACCTGTTGATAGCTCGCTTGGAAGCCTTCCATCGTTTTTTTGTCAGAGAACGAAATGCCGGCCTCTTTGCCTGGCTTCCATTTTCCGGCGTTCTTTTCCAGATAATCGGTCACACCGAGCGCAGCGTCCGCCAGCTTTGTCAGAGCATCGGACCGAGCTGCTTGTTTCGTGATTGCGTTCCTTTCGATAAACAAGTTTGTCACTTGCGATGCCATATCGTCCGACAAGCCTGCAGCTTTCAACTGTGTCGTCATATTTGCTTGGAGGCCGTTGAGTACATCCCGCCTTTTGCCGGACGCATCCTTCAATGCTTCCGCTGCCTTCTTTGCGTTGGCGACATCCTCCTTTGTTTTAATTGCGGCCAACGGCTGTACCACCTGCGCGTCGACAGTCGTTTCGAGCGGTTTCGCAGCGGCGTCTACATCGGCCAAGTTTTTCCCCGTCTCATTGAGAGCACGAGCAACTGGAGCCTCGTCCGGCGGCAATGAATCGGGATTTGCGCTCATCAAGTTCAAATAATCCGCTGGTCCTTTCGGTTTCGGTGTAGCGGTTGGAGTCGCTTGCGCTTGGGGAGGCGGTTGTTCACTCTTGTTGCAGGCGGAGAGCAACCCGAAGAGCGCAATCAGGCAAAGCGAAGAATAGAGACCGCACACCCAAGAAGCATTACGGCGTGGTTGAGAGGATGAGATCGCATTCGACATGTCGGTAGTTCTAGCGAGATTCGCGGGCACGTCTACGGCGATTTTCTCGCGAATCCCTGTTGAGACGCGAACTCGATGCAATGATAGTGCGAGCCACATGGTTCGTTCTATCGGTTTTGGGTTGTTGGCTTGCTTGCTTTGCGGTTGTGCCACGCGGGCGCTAACATCTGTCAAAGGAATACCCGGTCACTTCAGCACAGTAATTATCGATGCCGGTCACGGCGGCAAAGACAACGGAGGGCTCGGTGGACGACGCGGCATCGGCCTTGTTAGAGAAAAAGATGTAACGCTTAGCACGGCTAAGAGAGTTCGCGCGGAGCTGCAACACGCTGGCGTGCGCACGCTGATGATCCGCGACGATGACCGTTTTGTAGAGCTCGATGACCGGGTAGCTTTTGCGAATCGCCAAGGACCAAACGCGATTCTGGTCAGCATTCATTATGATGCCACCGGGGACCGCGGCGCGAACGGGGCAAAGACCTATTTCTGGAGAGCGGATAGCCACGGACTGGCAACGCGGATCCAGGAAAACCTGGTGGCCGAGACCGGCGAAACCAACCTCGGCGTTTTGCGCCGGCGCCTTCGACTGACTCGCAACCCGGAGATTCGATCGATCCTCTGTGAATGCGCGTATCTGACGAACCCCGGTGAGGCGCAGAAAGTGACGAACGACGCCTACCAATCCAAAATTGCCACCGGTATCGCTAGGGGCATTCTCGAACAATATCGCCTGGGTGACGCAGGCATCGCCTCGGTCCCCGAACTCATTGCGCCCATGTCCAGAGCCTCCGACAAATACGTGAGCCGCCACACAACGCACCGCCGCAAGCACCACAAAAAAGTAAAAGCGTGAGTGTTAGTGTGAGGTGAGAACGAAGGGGGCGATCCGGCGACTGGTGAGACGGCAAAAAGAAATATGGAATCTAACAGAAAATCGCGAAGATTTTTTCTCGTCGGCAACCGAAAACTGAAAACCGAAAACCGAAAACGGTGAACCGCGTGGCGAAGCCGCGCGCGCTTGACTCACACCCATACTCGCACTCGCACTGCGGGAGTGCTAGATTGGCCGCTTCAATGCGAAAGAGAGACGTCACGATTCACGATGTCGCCGCTCAATCCGGAGTCTCCTACCAGACGGTCTCGCGTGTGATCAATGAGATGCCCGATGTGGCTGATGCAACGCGCCAGCGGGTGACCAAAGTTCTCGATCGACTCGGCTACCGTCCCAACCTGACCGCACGGCACCTGGTGAGCCGGCGTTCAACGGTGATCGGAGTGGTTACGTTTGCCACCGGTCTCTATGGCCCGTCCCAGATTGTGCTCAATGTCGAACGAGCGGCCAGAGCAAATGGCTACAACATCATGTTCGCTGGAATACCCGAGGAAAACGTCGAAGAAATTCACCGGGCGGTCGATACCCTTTGCGCCCATCGAGTCGCCGGAATATTGATGCATCTCCCCTTGGAAATTGATCTGCGTCGTCTTCGCGACGTCTGTAAGAGTTTGCCTGTGGTGGCCATCGACTCCGATTTCGGTTTCGAAGCGCCTTCCGTTTTTGTTCAACAGGAAAAAGCTTCGCGGATGCTGACGAAGCACCTGATCGATCTCGGCCATAAACGGATTGCTTATCTCCGAGCGCCGGTTGTCTGGCGGGCATCCCGACTGCGATATCAGGGTTGGCTTAAAGCGCTGAAAGCCGCGCGCCTTAAACCGGGGCCTTGCGCCGAAGGTGACTGGTCTTCCAAGGGCGGATTCGAAGCAACGCTTGAGCTGATCAGACACCACAAGAACCGATTCACTGCACTTATGGTCGCCAACGATCAAATGGCGCTCGGCGCGATCCGAGCTTTTGAGGAAAACGGTCTCCAGGTGCCGAGAGATGTGTCGATTGTCGGTTTCGATGATATTCCCGAGGCGGCGTTTTTCCGGCCCCCACTGACCACTGTCAAACAGGATTTCGACGCGGTCGGCAAACTCGGCGTACGCTGCTTAATCGACCAATTTAAAAACGAAACGGCGCTCTCAACCCAGACACACACGGTGGAACCAATTTTTTTCGAACGCGCCAGCACCGCGAAGCCGCGGCGGAAGAACGTATCGGCGTGACGGCGTGTCGGCGTACCAGCGAATACGCCCCCAGAAGCCGACACGCCGTCGCGCCGATACGTTCTTCAACTTCTCCCGTTGGCCACTGCTACTGCGGCGGAAGCAACACGCTTTCGTCCGGCAAGTTCTTCTCCAGCGTTTGGTGGCAGGCTGGCGAATCCGAAATATGACAGAAGCGAAATCACCCCAATTACGACGAAAGCGGGCAAGAAATCACCAGTTGCCAGCGTCTGGCTGCCTCGTAGCGCCATCGATGATTGAAGAATGAATGCGGCTATGGTTATACCGAGGCTTAGCGATAGTTGCTGGAAAACACTTGTCAGCGTTGTCGCCTGGCTCATCTCTGGTTGTTCGACCTCCGCAACGCTGATCGCATTAATACATGTGAACTGTAACGAACGAAAGAAACCACCGATAAAAAACACGGTGAGAATCCATAGATGAGGAGTTGTGATTGTGAAGCTCGCCGGCGCAACAGCCAAAATCGCTGTGACGATCGCGTTTATCGCTAACACCCGTCCGAATCCGAGTTGTCGTAGAATCGGGCTGGCAGTGAATTTCATTAACATCGCGCCGACCGCGCCAACAAAGGTCATCAAGCCGGATTGTAAAGGACTCAGTCCAAATCCAAGCTGCAACAAGAGAGGCCAGAGCAGCGGTGTTGCGCCAACGCCGATTCGAAAAAAGCTGCCGCCGATCACGCCGGCCTTGAAGGTAGGAAGCCGGAATAGCCGGAGATCCAGGATAGGATTCGGGGTTCGTGCCGCGTGCATCGCGTAGAGCGCGACACCTACAAAGCCGATGGCAAACAACGCGCAGACCGCCCAGACCGGAAGCGCGTTCCCTTCCATTGTTGCAGACGCCCATACAAGTGCGGATAATCCAACACCCGACAAAATAAACCCGATCAAATCGAACGGCGGCGGATCTTCCTCAACGATCTCCGGAATCAAAAGCGTTGCCAGCACAAGACCAAGCACCGCGACGGGAATGTTAATCCAGAATATCCAACGCCACGAAAAGTAGGTTGTAATAAAGCCGCCCACTGGCGGACCGACCATCGGACCAATTAGTGCTGGTATTGTCAGCCACGCGAGAGCGTCAACAAATTCCGATCGCGGTACGCTGCGCAGAATGACGAGGCGTCCGACCGGCATCATCATTGCGCCACCGATTCCTTGGAGAGCTCTGGCCGCGACTAGCATATGCAACGACGTGGCGAACCCGCAGAAAATTGATCCTAGCGCAAATATAAGGATCGCGAGCCTGAAAATAATTCGCGCGCCGAAC
Source organism: bacterium (assembly GCA_046727075.1). Lineage (GTDB taxonomy): Bacteria > Verrucomicrobiota > Verrucomicrobiia > Chthoniobacterales > JAFAMB01 > JBKPBY01. The sequence continues at coordinate 54,201 of JBKPBY010000053.1, forward strand.
CGGTCCGCGAACCATCCAGAGGCCGGGATGAAGACCGCCAAAGCTAACAAATATGAAGCGAGCGCGAGCTTGAGTTGGATTGGGCTCTCGTGCAGTTCATGTCCGATCGCCGGTAACGCCGTAGAGAGGACCGTGGCGTCCAGATTCTCCATAAACAATGCGCATGCGACGATCAGCGGTAAGAGAATCCGAAGAGGGAGAGCCATTAGTGAGTGTGAGTGCGAGTGTGAGTCTTAGTTTTAGTGGTGGAATTAGATTTAGAGTTAGAGGGCACCATTTCATAACCAGCACTAGCACTATCATTAGCACGAATACTCCCACTCACACCCGCACTCTTTTGTCCAGGTTCGGCAGGAAGGCGGTGAGCAATCCGATTAACGGCAAGAACGAGCAGACTGAGTAAACGAAATCGATACTTGTCCAATCCGCAAGCCTGCCCAGCGCGGCCGATCCAATTCCGGCCATGCCGAATGCGGTTCCGAAAAAGATACCGGCGATCAATCCAGTTTTGCCCGGCACAAGCTCCTGCGCGTAAACGATGATGGCCGAAAAAGCGGACGCGAGGATCACTCCAATTATCACCACAAGAACTCCAGTCCAGAAAAGGTCTGCGTACGGCAACGCTAGAGTAAACGGCGCTACGCCCAGGATCGATGCCCAGATCACATATTTACGCCCAATCCTGTCTCCAATCGGTCCTCCAATAATTGTACCGGCAGCGACAGCGAACAAAAACAGGAACAGATAAATCTGCGCTGTCTGGATGCCGAGATGAAATTTGTTAATCAGGTAGAAAGTGAAGTAGTTGGAGAGGCTGACCAGGTAAAAAAATTTGGAGAAGATAAGCGCGATCAAAATCGCCAGCGAAAAGACGATCCTCTGCTTCGATAACAGCGCCTGGCCGGACTTACGTTTTGCGCTCGATTTGGTCGGGATTCTATGAAGGTTTTCGCCGTACCACTTTCCGACGATCGAAAGGATGATAATTGCGACCAGGGCAACCACGGAAAACCAGGCGATACTTGGTTGTCCTCTGGGCACGATGATAAGCGCAGCCAATAATGGCCCGGCCGAAGAGCCGGCGTTCCCACCGACCTGAAAAATCGACTGGGCGAGTCCGTGCTTACCTCCTGAGGCCATGCGAGCCAGACGCGATGCTTCGGGATGAAAGATTGACGAGCCCAGGCCCACCAATGCGGCAGAAACAAGAATGGTTGGGAAACTGCCTGCCACCGAAAGTAGAACCAGGCCGATCAGCGTGAATCCCATCCCGATTGCCAAAGAATAAGGTTTAGGTCGGTGATCGGTGTAGAGCCCGACAAATGGCTGAAAAAGCGAAGCGGTGCACTGAAACGTCAGAGTGATCAGGCCGATCTGTGTAAAGTTCAGATGAAACGAGTTCTTCAGGACTGGATATATCGCCGGAATCAACGACTGAATCGTGTCGTTAAGCAGGTGCGAAAAACTGATTGCCAAGAGAATAGCGAATACGGTGTTCTCGGCTCTATTTTGATGTTCGACTGTGTCCTGAAATTCCGTCTGCATGGATCTGGCCGCTGTACATCGGCGGCCTTCCGCGCCATCAGTACAGGCCCCTCTCCCGGGGAATCCCGTTTTCTAAAATACCCGGGCCGATCTCCTCCACAAGAGCCCCATACCAGGACAAAACGTAGTTGTTCTATCAGAATTCGTTTGGCTTTGGACGTTCCCGCCGTCACAGAATGGCCGGGAGTTTTTAGCCCAGAACTTCGGCCTTGTGTTCGGTTTGTGTCGAAGAGCGCCGCCGAGCGCTTCACGAACCGACGTGTCCGCCATAGCTGTGGCGAAGGCGGAAAACCGATAACGGAAGACCGATAACCGTTAACCGCGGCGCTGAAAGCGCCGCGCTAGATCTGCCAGTCCAAAGCACTCTCCGCGACCTCCATGACCGATACGTGCGGACGTTTTGCATGTCGGATCGCAAGCATGCCGCCCATGACATTGCTGATATGTGGGAATCCTTCCCCTTCCAATAAGCTCGTAGCGATTGAGCTTCGATACCCACTCCCGCAGACAACCACAATTGACGACTGGCGAGGCAGTTTTCCAATCTGTCGCAATATTTGCGGAAGCGCGATATGAATAGCTCCTTCCAGAGGATCGGCGTTCCATTCTTGCGCAGTACGAACATCCAGAACCACCGAACGCAGGCGGTTGTTACCGGCCGCCAACAAATCCTGAGCTCCGAGCTGCGTAATCTGCAGTGTTTCTTCAAGATCATCAGCGAGAAGAAATCCTGCGAACTGATCGAACCCAATTCGCGCTAGCTCCAATTTAGCTTGTTGTGCTTCGGTATTGTGATCGACAACCAACAGGATCGGTAAATCGCCGTTTATAAAGAAACCGCACCACACCGCAAAAGAAGGACTAGCAACCCCAATGTTCACGCTTCCTGCCGCGTGACCTTCGCCGAACAGTGCTGCCGCGCGTACATCGAGAATGCTCGCACCATCTTCTCGCAATGATCGAAACCTCTCCAAATTAAGGTGGGTGACCCTACCGGTGAATGCTGGCGCACCTTGCAGATTTATTGTGACCGATCGGGCAAAATAGGAAGGTCGCTCCGGTAGATTTGTTACCATAGCGGAGACGAAGGCTATCCGATCCGTGAACTGGAGTGCCCAGTTCGTCGCGGATTCCTGGCCAATAGTTGTGAACGGCGCTGAAGAAATTTGGCGACCGCAAAGGGAACCAGCTCCGTGTGCAGGATAGACTTTTACATCGGGCGGGAGCTTGAGCAGCTTCTGGAAAAGAGAATCATGAAGCATCCCTGCCAGTTGATCCGCGGTCATCTCGCTATCACACAAATCCGGCCGTCCGACATCGCCTGCAAACAGCGTGTCACCCGAAAAAAGAGCAACTGCACGATTCCCCTCATACAAACAGAAACAGACACTGTCGGGCGAATGCCCCGGCGTCTCGATAACTTCCAAATAAGAATCGCCGATTACGATTCGATCGCCTTCCTGAATATCGCGGTGATCGAATTCAGCCGGAGCCTTTGCTGAAATCAAGATTGGCGCGCCTGACCTGCTTGCCAGCTCGGCGTGCCCCGCTACGAAATCTGCGTGCGGATGAGTCAACAGGATCGCGCGAAGCGTGAGTCCGTTCTTTTCCAAATAATTCAAATAGCCATCAACGCACCTTTCAGGATCGATGATGACTGCGTCAGCACCTGCTGAAACAACGTACGACGCTTGAGCAAGCCCAGGAACAAAAAAGCGCTCGATACGCATGGCTGAAGAATACAGGAACCAGGAGTCAGGAGCCAGGGGCAAACGCAGAGTACGCCGAGGACGAGTGCGAGAGGTGAGAAGTGAGAGGTGAGAGAGCGAGACGGCGAAGGGGCTGGGACCAGCGCAAGCCGCGATTCAAAATAGCCTGGGGCGAAGCGACAGCGTAGCCCTAGGTTAAAAAATAAAATAGGGCCGAGCGCTGAAAGCGCGTGTCAATCCACTGGCGACCAACGCCCTGGGACTGAACAGTAGCATTGGCGAACGCGGAACCTGTCGCGCCGTAGTCCGGCCTTGGCCGGACGAAGGCGGACGCCAAACGTCTTTACCATTGACAGCCGAGCCTTTAGGCTCCACCGAAGCGCAGGTATTCCCCGTCAGCATACATATATGCCAGAGCTAGAAACTGCCGTTTCAACTACTCCCTATGTTCCAGCAAAAAGCAGGGTCGCTGAGCTCACGATTAAATCGATTCTTTTGGGAGCATTCTTTGGACTCTTGTTTGGGGCAGCAACAGTCTATCTCGGCTTGAAGGCTGGGTTAACGATTTCGGCCTCCATCCCGGTAGCGGTTTTGGCCATATCGCTCGGACGTAAGTTCTTCAAAACGACGATCCTCGAAAACAACATCATCCAGACAACGGCTTCTGCCGGTGAATCAATCGCCGGAGGTGTGGTTTTTACCATGCCCGGGTTTTTGTTCCTTTCCAGTGGTAGCCACAGCGAGAATTTCTTTTCCTATTGGCCGATTTTTATCCTGGCGGCTATCGGCGGAATGCTCGGCACGCTGATGATGATTCCGTTACGCCGGGCGTTGATTGTGGAAGAACACGGAACACTTCCTTATCCGGAAGGCACCGCATGTGCATCAGTTCTTATAGCAGGGGAGAAAGGCGGAGATTTTGCCCTCACAGCCTACAAGGGCTTCGGCTTCGCTCTGGTCTACGCGGCTTGCCAGAAGATTTTTGCGATCATCGCCGAAATACCCGCCTGGGTGACAGCGCAAACGAATCGTTTTTTTCCTTCTGCAACAGTCAACGCGGATATCACGCCGGAATATATGGGCGTGGGGTATATCATCGGTCCGCGGATCGGAGGGGTACTTGTGTCCGGCGGCGTGCTGGCATGGTTAGCCTTGATCCCGTTGCTGGCGTCGCTTCTGCCCCCTGAAATCATCGCGAACGAACAGGTCAAGCTTGGCTACCTGCATGATCTTGCCTCGGCTGGTGGCAAAGGGGGCTGGAACCCGGCAACAAAAACATTTGCCGACACCGCCGCAGCCATCTACTTCGCTTACGTTCGCCAGATCGGCGCGGGCGCAGTCGCCGCAGGTGGTTTCGTGACCCTGCTGAAAACGTTGCCAACTATCTGGTCATCTCTCGGCGCCAGCTTAGCTGCGCTGAAAAAGCGATCAGCCGGTATCGGCGAAGAACGTACCGAGGACGACCTTTCCATCCGTGTTGTCGGCTTCGGCAGCCTTGGATTGATCATTCTGATGATGCTACTCCCGCAGATTCCTGGCGACAGCATCCTCAGCAAATGCGTGCTTGGAGTACTGATCATTCTTTTTGGATTTGTATTTGTCTCCGTCTCGAGCCGGATCACCGGATTGATTGGCACCAGTTCCAATCCGATTTCCGGCATGACGATTGCCACCATCATGGGCACCTGCCTGGTATTCCTCAGTATCGGCTGGTCCGGATTCAAATATGAGCCGTTGGTGTTGGTTGTTGGCAGCATGATTTGTATCGCCGCGGCCAATGGAGGAGGGACTTCCCAGGACTTGAAGACCGGCTTCCTGGTGGGTTCTACGCCACGCTACCAGCAACTATCATTGTTCGTGGGAGCGATCGTCGCCGCGGTCGCTATCGGGCTAACTGTCAAACTACTCGATGCTCCGAGTCGGGAAATGGTCGCTCAAGGTGTTCTGCACCGGATCGGGACAAATCAGTATCCAGCACCTCAGGGGACATTGATGGCGACGCTGATTAAAGGGCTGCTCTCGTTCAATCTCGACTGGCAGTTTGTTTTGGTTGGAGCGTTTCTGGCTATCACCATGGAGCTCTGCGCCGTCAATTCGCTGTGTTTTGCCGTTGGTGCTTATCTGCCCCTTTCAACGACTCTTCCGATTTTTATCGGCAGCGTCATTCGCGGCGTGGTGGATCACCAGACCAGGAAAGTGGCGGCTTCTGCGGAGAGCGAACAACTGAAGGCCGGCAACCTGTTTGCAACTGGCTTGGTAGCCGGTGGAGCTATAGCCGGAGTCATTGTCGCCGGTCTCATGCAGGTGCCCGGCCTCGGCGATTTCCTGCCCAAACTCAATCTGGAAAAAACGCTTACCGCCGCGCTTGGGGAAGGCGGGTATGCTCTGCTCGGTGTAGCCTTCTTCGCAGTCATGGGCATCGTTCTGTACCGAATCGGCTCCAGCAAAAAGAAGCTTACTTAGATCGCTGGGACTGGCACCGCCCCCGGTTCACCTGCCCACAATCACCAGCGGTCCGCTCTTGTCCGAAGCCTTCACTTCCCGAGATCCGATCGAGGTTGCGCATCCTCTGCACAAATAGTCATAAATCTCTCTGTCAGGAAGGATCAGGAGCAGTTTTTCGTACACGGGTTGAGCTGTCTTGCACTTTGGACAGTACAAGGAAGACGCACGCAACGTTTCGAATTGGGTAGCCCGAGCAGCCATCGCAGGCACCTACTCTCGATCCAACCCGCAAACTCGTCAAACCGAACGCCAAGGTCCCTCACCCCCCCGCCAAAAACGCTCTCGCCTCTCACCCAGCGCTGTTTGCACTGTTTGGCATTGCCGGTGTTTGCTGCTGCGTTGGAATTTCCATCGGCCCATAGTACAATTCGGCTTGGACTCATTATAGTCCTCCGACGGCCTATATATGGCTCGTAAGAAAGAATTGTCCGCATTTGATGTTCGGATCCTCGTCCTGGCCGGAATGATCCTCTCAGCCCTCCTCGGGATCGGACTCCGTCTCTGGTTCGTTCAGGTCGAGCTCAAAGACTATTACCGCAGCAGAATCCAGGGGGCATCCGAGGCCACGGTCCGGATCCCGGCGGTCCGCGGCGAAATACGGGACCGCAATGGCGTGGTCCTCGTGACGAATCGGCCAAGCTACGAAGTTGATCTTTATCTGCCTGATCTGGTCAACGGCTATAAGACGCGATACGGCCCCCCGCCTATGGTCGATTATCGTCATAAGGACGGTAGCGGAATGCTGCACAATGAGCGCGAACCGGATATCGTCCAGATCGTCGACCAGATAGTCATGCCGCGGCTTGAAGCGATGCATCTGGCGCAACCGTATAACCCTGAAAGGTTGCGGACTCATTTCCGGACCCAGGAGCTTGTTCCATTCGCCTATGAGCAGGATCTGAAGTTTGCCACCTTCTCGAAATTTGCTGAGGAGAATGTCAATTTGCCGGGGGTACAAGTAAACGTGAGGCCGTTACGCAGATATGTATACGGTGCGTTGGCGGCCCATTTGCTCGGCTATGTCGGCGCTCCTAAAGACATCAGCAAGCTGCCCGATGTCAAAGATTTCAATTTCTATGAGCCCGAAGTCCAGGGTCGCACAAACATTGAATACACCATGGACGAGGAGCTTCGCGGTAAGCCGGGGAAACGAATTTTGCGCAAGAACGCGAAAAACCAGTTCGAAGGTCAACCGCAGATCGTCCAACCCGTGCCCGGAGCAAATGTCTATCTGACCATTGATGCCAGGATCCAGTACATCGTAGAGCAGACGTTGCGCGCCGTTGGCCGCGCGGGTTGCGTCGTTATGGACCCGAACAATGGGCAGGTTCTTGCGATGGCCTCGGTTCCCTCTTTTGATCCGAACAAGTTCATCCCTTCGATCTCTGCGAGCGACTGGGAGAAGGTCAAGGAGGGCGAAGCGAATCCTTTGGTCAACCGCGCGGTAAGCTCTTATGCGCCGGGCTCAACTTACAAGATCATTACGGCGCTTGCCGGACTGACCAAAGGGCTGGCCAAAGCGAGGTTTACCTGCACTGGAGGCATGACTTACGGCGACACCTACATGCATTGTTGGGGGCATCACGGAAAGCAGGATCTGGTCGAAGCGATCAAGAACTCCTGTGACGCATATTTTTATCAATACGGCAACACAGCCGGCATCGACGCGATCGACAAAGTCGGCAACACCTTTGGGCTGGGAAAACCGACCGGAGTCGAGCTGACCAGCGAAGATCCAGGACTGCTACCTTCGCCGGATTGGCTTCAAACAAACCAAACTGAACGCTGGTCGCATGGCCAAACGGCAAACACATCAATCGGGCAGGGGTACGTTCTGGCAAGCCCTCTGCAGATGGCGGTGGTGGCGTCAGCTGTAGCGAACGGCGGAACCGTCTATCAGCCGACTTTGATCTATCAGACTCAACAAGCGGACGGCACAACCATAAGACGCCCTGCAAAAATCGTTGGCGATCTCAAGAGAGATAACGGGCTCACTCCAGATCTCATTGAATTGGTCCGAAAAGGAATGGACGAAGTCGTTAACGCTGATGACGGGACCGGGAAGAACGCCGCGGTCGACAATATCGAAGTAGCAGGCAAAACCGGTACCGCTCAATTCATGCGGAACGGCATAAAGGATGATCATACCTGGTTTGTTGCCTTTGCGCCGTACAAGAATCCGAAGATCGCGTTGGCCGTCATGGTCGAAGGTGGAAAATCGGGTGGGGGAGTTGCAGCACCGATCGCAGCCGAACTAATCGAGAAGATCATGGCTCTCGACAAAGGCTACGATCCTGGTCTCAAACCTTTGGAACCGGCCATTGGGAACTTCAAGCTGGTCAAATCGGTCAGCTTCAACAACGGAAACGCGCTGCCTCAGCTAGCCTCTGCAGATGAAACCGATGAAGATGTGGCATCTGCCGGCCACGAAAACGGTTCAAGAAGCGGAGTCCGATCCGACAGGGCGGAACCAGATATCAGGCCGGATATACAACACGAAACACAACGGCGCGCTCGCGTTGCGCAAGCTCAACCCCCGCCCCAGCGCCACAGCTTCTTCGATTTCTTCAGGAGAAAACCTCAGCCACAGCCAACACCAGGCCAGCAGAAGAAAAAGCATTTCTTGTTCTTCTGACGCTGTAGGGCGGCGTTCGCCGCTTTCGTATCGGCGTGTGAGCGTGACGGCGTATCGGCGTTTTTGGAAATCGAGCGCTCGATCACGCCGTTACGCCGACACGTCTCTACCCATCTCGTCCATCAGCGCATTCAATGCCGCTGACCGCCACCCTCGGCGCCAGATCAACATCACTTTCGCTTTCGCAATTGCCGATGGCAGCCTGCAAACGCTCACATCGTTCAGTGCCCGCAACGCCTGAAGTACAGATCGCGGAACAAGGGCCACTCCGGTTCCGGCCGCGACACAAGCAACAATCGCGTGATAGGACGCAAACTCCAGAACCCGCTCGGGTACGATCTTTCCCTGATAAAGCCAGTTCTCCAACACGCGCCGATAAGCGCAGCCAGACGAGAATGCGATGATGGTTCGTTGCCCGATCTCCTGAGCTTTCGCCGTTTTCGGCAAATTCTTCGGCCCGATTAGAACAAGCTCTTCATCAAATGCCGGTCGCATCTCGAGTTGATCCGTGATGAACGGTTGGGCGACGAACGCGGCTTCAATTTCGAAATCAAGTACCTTCCCAATCAGCGCGTCGGTTGTGCCTGTCACAAGATCGACTTGTACCTCGGGATGATCCCGATGGAACCGTGACAGGACCGGCGGGAGACCTGTCGCCGCAACGCTTTCGATTGTGCCCATCCGAAAAACTCCATGCGGTCTCCCGTTTCGTAACGCCGCCTCGGCCTCGGTGGAAAGACGAAGCAAACGCTCGGCATAACCCAGAAGCAACTTGCCTTCGGGCGAGAGTGTCAGTTTGCGTTTCCGGCGATGGAACAGTTCGACGCCTAAACGCTCTTCCAGCTGTTTAACCCGGGTCGTTACACTCGATTGAACTCGGTTCAATCGCGCAGCGGCTTTTGTGATACCACCATGTTCGGCCACCGCTCGAAAGATCTGAAGCGCTTCCAAATCGAGCGTTCTCATAACGAGAACTATTCATCTCAAATATTCATTTTTCAAGATGTATGTGCGGGCTGAGTATTCGCGGGTGACTCAAACCTCAAAATGGGACACGCCACCGGGTGACACCGCAACCGCGCTAACAGCCCGTGTCGCGCCGGCATGCCCAACGAAGCCACGACGGAGTTGGAAACCTTGGCGAAGGCGGAATCCAGTTTTTGGCGCTATCGCTGGCCTGATCGCACTGGCTGCAGCGATGGGGATCGGCCGTTTCGCGTTTACACCGGTGCTGCCAATGATGCAGGCCGATGCCGGTGTCACCATCGCCGCCGGCGCTTGGTTGGCTTCGGCGAATTACATCGGTTATTTTATTGGCTCGCTTTCCGCACTGGTTCTGCGGGTCCAGCCCGCGACAGCAATCCGTACCGGTCTTGCAGTAATCGGCATCAGCACGTTGGGGATGGGATTCCAGCATGATGTCGCGTTTTGGGCCCTGCTGCGTGCGCTAGCCGGAATTGGAAGCGCTCTGGTTTTGATCTTTGTTTTCGCGTGGAGCGCTGATCAGTTCGCTCATCACCGGCATCATTGGTTCAGTGGTATTGTTTTCGCAGGAACCGGAGTCGGAGTTGCCATTTCCGGTGGACTCTGCCTCTGGCTGGGGCGGGCGAATGCTAACTCCGATACCGCCTGGATTCTCCTCGGAATCCTCTCTAGTGCCTTCGCCATTATCGTCTGGTTCGCGTTCGGCACAGATGGCGCTTCGAAAACAGTCCCGGAATCTGGAGGAACACTGTGGAGCCTCGAATCGCTACGGCTCATCGGATGTTATGGAGTATTCGGCTACGGTTATATCATCCCGGCCACATTCCTGCCTGTTATGGCGCGTGCGATCATTCCTGATCCCGCACTTTTTGGTTGGGCATGGCCGATTTTTGGTTCCGCGGCTGTGATATCCACTTTCTTAACCGCACGGTTCGCCCGCCGGTTCACTCATCGCACTATTTGGATTGGCGCCCATTTTGTCATGGCTGTAGGAATCTTTCTCCCGGCGCTTTTGCCCACGCTTTCCGCTATCCTGATCGCGGCCATCCTGGTTGGAGGCACATTCATGGTCGTTCCAATGGCGGCGATGCAGGAAGCGCGCTCGATTGCCGGCGCAAAACATTCAGCAGTCCTAATTGCTGCGATGACTTCCGCATTCGCACTAGGCCAGATTATCGGCCCGATTACCGTCGGTTGGCTGGTCGGCCCCCAAGGCACCAACCTCTCGGCCTCTCTCTATATTGCCGGCGGACTCTTAGTTTTTTCGGCCCTCGTCCTGATCAAGGGGCGAAAGCCGCGAATCAAAATAGCCTCCTAGGGCTACGCTTTCGCTTCGCCCTCTAGGCTATTTTGATTCGCGGCTTCCGCCGCTTGCTGACCCCTGGCACCCACACTCATCGCTCCTCCGCGCCAAACGCGAAACGCCAGAACCTGTCGGGCCGTAGGCTTGGCGAAGGCGGACGCCGAACGCCAAACGCACTTGTGACTTGCAATGATCTAGTGTACTACTGCCCCCAACCCGTAGAGAATAGGATGTAGGCTATTCCGCTCCCCCCCACGATTTTTCTTGAACAAACCGAGCTTGACCGAGCTTCATCATGTTTTCACGAATCCCTTTCCATCGAGTTAATTGGCTGATTAGTTCATTCCTCATAGGCACGTTGTTTCTTTCGATTACCACTGTGCCTGTCTATCTCTGGTTCTACGGACTCGATTGGTTCCAGGTGGTTCTGTTCTTTGTGATGTTCTGTACGGTTGGTTTTTCGGTCACAGTCGGCTATCACCGGCTTTTTTCGCACTTGGCGTTCCAAGCGCATTGGTCGGTTCGATTGTTCACCTTAATATTGGGCGCTGGAGCATTCGAAAATTCGGTCTTGCTGTGGGCGTGCGAACATCGCAATCACCACAAGCACGTCGACCACGAGGAAGACGATCCCTACTGTATCTCTAAGGGATTGTTCCACGCTCATATGGGGTGGTTAATGTTCAAGCTCGATCCACCGCCACCGTTCGACAATGTCACCGATCTGCAGAAAGATTCGCTTGTGGTGTGGCAGAACCGCTACATCCATTGGATCGCAGCGATTGTTGCTTTCGTTCTGCCGACAGTCATCGGATATCTCTGGGGCGGCTGGGTATCAGCCCTGGGCGCGTTTCTGATCGCCGGCGTCGCTCGCGTGGTGATTCTTCAGCACTGCACCTTCTGCATCAACTCACTCTGTCACTATATCGGGAAGCAACCGTACTCTTCCAAATGCAGCGCTCGCGACTCTTGGCTGATGGCCATCGTGACGTTTGGCGAAGGCTACCATAACTATCATCACGAATTTCAGCACGACTACCGTAATGGCGTAAAACCGTGGCAGATTGATCCCACCAAATGGATCATTTGGCTGCTCTCCAAAACCGGTTTAGTACGAAAACTTCGACGTGTTCCCACCGAAAAAATCCTGCTGGCTGAGCTTGCTGAGGCACGGCGCCAGCTTGAAGAAAGGCTGGCTCAACCCGGTCTGCCAGAGATCGCCGTTATCTACATTACAGATGCGTACCATCGCCTCGAAGTAGCGGCTCAAGAATGGGCCAGGCACAAAGCGCAACAACTCGAGGTCACGCGCGAAATGCTTCTGGAGCTTCGCCGAGAAATCCGCTCCGCTCTCGCCCTAACCACCAAATTCCCGCTACACGCGTAACGCTTGGCGTTTCGTGTCCGCCTTCGCTAAGCCTACGGCGCGACAGGTTTTGGCGTTTCGCGCTCTTCCGTTCCCAGCATTCAGCCGCCTGCGGGAACGATTTTCGGTTATCGGTTTTCCGTTTTCGGTTCTCGCGAATGCGAGTGTTGGTGTGTGTGCGAGTAAGAATCTCGCCGCCCTCGCCCCCCCGCTTTTCGTATTCAGTTCCCGCTCGATCCCGTTCGATCCCGCTCGTTCAGCCCTTTCATGGCTATCCGTCCCACGCTGCCAAAAAACCTTCTATCAATTGCGGTAATTCATCGCTGTAACCGCCCTCCAGAATCGGCGCTACCGGAACGCCCGCTTCTTTCAGTCGCTGTCCAAATTCCGCGAAATGCTCCAGTTCCAAAGTCATTTCAGTGATAGGATCGCCGACGAACGCATCGAACCCTGCAGATACCAGGAGAATGTCTGGCGCAAACTCCAGTAAATGATCCAGTGCTTTGTGCACGGCCGCGGCATGCACCTTGGCCGCAGTTCCCGGCATAATCGGCCAATTCAAAACGTTTTCTCGCGAACTCAAGCCGGTGCCAGGATACCCAGGATATTGATGAATCGATGCGAACCGGATTCGTTGGTTCCCGAAGACGATCTCCTCCGTTCCGTTCCCGTGATGCGCGTCGAAATCCCAGATCGCCACCCGTTCGCATCCCATCCAAAGCGCATAACGCGCCGCGATTGCAATCGAGTTCAGATAACAGAATCCCATCGCCGTATTTGGCGTAGCGTGATGCCCAGGCGGGCGCATCAAAGAAAAGGCTCGCTCCCCGCTGAGCGCGAGGTCGACACACCCGATTGCTGCACCTGCTGCCCGTCGCGCGTGCTGCTCAATATTCGGATAAAAAGGCGTATCGGCATCAAAATCGGTGGGGATTCGAAGCCGCTCTAAATGGACGTCGCTGTGAACCCGCAAAACGTCTTCGTCCTTGGCCGGCTCAGGTTTGAGCCATTTCCAGTCGGGATGCTCATCCATGAGATAAGCGCGCGTATTTGAGACCCTGGCGGGCCGTTCCGGATGGCCTTCTATCCCAAACTTGGTCGCCGCCTCATCAAAGAGGACCGTCAGCATGCCCAAACGATAGCCTCTGGTCCATGAGACCGCAAAACAACGCCGCCATCGGGGATCCCGCCTAGGCGGGACCGTCATTGCCGGGAACTGAAGAACGAGACGGGAGAGCTGATGAACCGGCACAATTCGCCAGAGAAAAGAACGCTAAAGCCGCTGAAGCACGGTCCGCGCCCCCTCAGCTTCGGCGCTTAGTTTGACGAGCCAGGAGTCAGAATTCAGAATCCCGGTGGCAACTCATTGGGAAAGTGACACGTTTCCCGACTGACACTGACACTCTCTCCCAACTGCCAACTCATCTCCAAAAAAAGGCCCAAATAATTGAGGACATAGTCCGGTACAGCCCCGAGCCCTTCCCAGCCTTCTTTCTTGCCTTTTCCCAACCTGCCTAATATCTTGCCCCCAGTTGTACTTGTTCTTTATCCGTTTCAGAAAATACTCCTATAGCGCAGGCCGGCTTTTCTAGAGCAGGCCTGTCTCTTTTTTGCGCCTGCCCATGAATGCTAATCGCAGCTCCTGCCTTTGCCAACGCGTCCTTCGTAGCCCGGCAGGAAGCGCTTGACTTTCTTTTCGCGCAAGCCACGATCGGGCTCCTCTCTCCTGTGTGGGTTCGCTTGATCGTTTTGGGACTTTCGCTGGGCGCCAGCGGGTTGCTGCGCGGCGCGAGCACGGACATTTCGGTATTGCGCGAGCAGCTCGCCGCTGCACAGGAAGAAAAAGATAATCCAGCGATTATTGAACTCAGCCGGAGACTGGTTGATGCTGTTCCGCAGGACTCAAGCGTCTGGGAAACGCTCGCCCGGGCTCAACTGGCCGCTGCCAAGGAAGCTCCACCGGCACTGGCCGATTCGAGTTATCAACGATGTGCCGAAACACTTGCTGCATGGGAAAAGAAAATCGCGCCGCGGCCCTCTGTGATTGACGATCTACGCGGCGACCTTTCTGCGGCCCGCGACGATTATCGAGCGGCCGAAATCTGTTGGCGCGCGTTCGTAACTGCTAGCCCTAAGGCTGCCCACACACTCGACAAACTCGCGGACAGACTGACCATCGAAGAAAAATGGAATGAGGCGCTGGAACTGCGGACGCGTTCATTGGCCATAGAGGATACGGTCGAACGCCGGCTGGAACGAGCTAACCTTTATCTTGAGCTCCACCATTGGGATAAGGCCCTGGCCGATGCTGATAAAGCGAATGAAATGGATCCGGCTAATCCGGCGGCTAAGGCTTCTCGGCCAAAATTTGAGCTTTTGAAGAAGTTTCTCCCGCGGATTAAAGCGCTCGATCTTCAGGTCGCAAAAACGCCGCGAACGGTAGCACCCTTGCTCGATCGCGCGCGCCTCTTCACGATGGTGGGCGCGCCATCCCTCGCACTCAAAGATTCACAACAGGCGATGAAAATTGCGCCGGGCGCCATGCGTCCACGGATCCAGGCAGGTGAAGCGCTGCTCGATCTGGCCAGATCCGACGCCGCGAAGCTTGAGGAAGCTGCCAAACTCAGCGTTAGCCATGACATCGCGCGGGATAAAACCGGTCATGTCGACGAAGCGACATTAAGAGCACTTGGCGATTGCGATGCTTTCATTCTGCTGAACCCGAAGAAAGCGGATGCATTTGCCGGTCGCGCAAAAGTGCTGCGGCGTCTCAACCAGAATGTCCTGGCACTTGCCGACGCTCAAGCTGCTTTAACCCTGGACCCAAATCTGGCCGATGCGCATTTTCAGGCCGCGCACGCCTTGGACGTATTAGGCCGACCAAAGGAAGCTATTTCGCATGCTGAGAAAGCTACAACGTTGAACCCGACGGACCCGGTGATGTGGTACTATCGCGGCTTACTCGAAGCTCAGCGCGCTGATTTTCCCGCCGCAATTCGCTCACAAACAGAGTCGCTCGCCATTCGTGAATCGTACGTGGCGTTGGCCGAAAGAGAAAAATGCGAGCGCCGGACCGGACGATTAGCCGAAGCGGATGCCGACGCCACCCGTCTCAAACAATTAACTCTGCCTCAATAGTGAGACCCGCGCTGGTTATTTTGTTGTGCTTTTTTCCGTGGCTGCAGTTGGTGGAAGCACAAGGAGACCAGGAAGAAGGAGAAGTACAGATTGAGCCCAGCGAAGGCGAAATCCAACCCGGCGCGACTATCCGGTTTACATTTCCAACGGCGATGGTGGCTGCGGATCGGCTCGATGTCGCCAATCAGCCGCTTCCATTTCAAAGCGAGCCTAAACTCCAAGGAGAATTTCTGTGGAAAAGCCCGACCGAAGGGGCGTTCACCATACGCGAGGTTGTTGCCGGAGCCAGCTATCATCTGACTCTCGTTCCCGGTCTTGTCGACGTCGACGGTAAGCCAGTAAAAGCAGCGAATTGGAGTGCCGATTTTACGGCTCCGACCTTTTCCGTTAGCAGCGACTTCGAAGAGAGCGCACATATCAATAGCCGCGTCCAAGTCCCTCTAGGCTCCACCTATGAAGTCAAACTTGCTGAAGTTGCGGAGCACGCCTATTTCCAGGACCGGGATTCACGCCAGCGTTTTGCCGCAGAGGCGATCCAGACCAACGAAAATCCTGTGGAAGCCAAAGTCTTCCGAGTTGCGCCTCGAGAACCGCTTCCAGTCGACAGGATTTACGACCTTGTGGTCGACGGATTGTTGGATTCGAAAACCCGGCAACCGCTTGCGTATCCGAAAGTTTTTCCCATTGGAAAAGCTGCGCCTCTTAAAATCGAATGGGTCGGCGCCTTTAATCATCCACTCCAAGAGCCCGAAATTCATATAAAATTCACGGACTCCGTCGAGCCAAGCGAGGCGACCATACCAGGCAATGTGCGGATCGAACCGGCGGTACCGAACCTTCGCCTTTTAGCGAGCGGCGATGAGATCGTAGCAAAAGGTGATTTCGATCAGGCACAGCGTTATCGGGTTACCGTATCGCCGGATCTCAAAGGAGAGCGGGGTTACTCTTTGGCAGCTGAATCCCGGTGGGGAGCAACTTTTCATGCCAAAGAGCCGTGCGTCGTATTTCCTTATTCCGAACTGTTCCTTCGCGCGCGACAAGAACTGCGATTCTCTTTCCTGCAGATCAATACGCCGAAGCTAACCTGGAAGTTGGCGGGTATTCCGCTCGAGAAACTGGGCGCTGTTCGGAGCCGTCTAACCGAATTCACGCGCGAGCAGATCGACCCGCTCACCGGTAAACCGGAACAAGACCCACGTACCGGCTTTCACAAAGCTTATCCCACAGAGCTCCTGATCGACGCATTTGATCTCCCTGTAGCTACTCGCGGCGAGTTTGACGCCTCACTCGGAAACGCTGAAACGCTGCGAGAGATTCGCTGCACAACGAGTGCGCCGATTTCAGGACCGTATCTGCTCGAGGTTAGCTCGACTCTCGACAACGGACACGTTGTCGGTAATCGATCCATCGTTTTTGTCAGCGATTTCATCGTCTCTGAAAAGCGGACTCCGACTACGGTTATTGTTCGGCTCGCTAAAATGTCGGATGCGCAGCCCGTTTCCGGTGTGACTGTTCGCGCCATAACCGCCGATAACATTGAACTGGAACGAGCGGTGACCAACAAAGAGGGTATCGCAACTTTCCCTCGGCAAGAACTGGTCTCTTCCAAAGGATCACGTGTCGCTTTCTATGTCGCTGATACGGCCAACGGGATCGTAGTCCGCTCCGAGAGCGCCGAAGGCGCTTTTAACTCTGGAAACGATGTTGCTACTCCGCTGGCTCGGAATCGCGCAGCCATCGTCACTGATCGAAATCTCTATCGGCCCGGACAGACAGTGAAAATGAAAGGGATGACGCGGATCGCCACCGCAACCGGCCTCAACGTCCCGGCGGAACGACGCATACAGTGGCGAATCGTCGAAGGCGAGGGGAATCAGGTTGCCGGCGAAGGAACCGTGGCTCTCTCCGAAAGCGGTGGATGGGAAGCAAGTTGGAATGTGCCTGAGAAAACGGCGACTGGTCACTACGATATTCTCTGCGGCGTCGGCGACAAGGATTATGCAGGCAGTGCTGGAATCAACATCGAGGAATACCGGGTACCGCTTTTTTCGGTGGTTCTCGATTCTAAGCGCGAGATCGGGACTACATCCCACGTACGCCTTTCGTCAGCCTATTTTCACGGAGCTCCCAACGCTGGAGCGCGCGTCCATTGGCAAGCGACCTGGACGGCGATTGCTGAGACCAGCACCGACAACTCGAAATGTTACAATGCGCGATCGGAGGTCGGTCCTCGCATCGACCCGGATACCGAACAGGTCAAATCGATTGAAGGCGATACGAGCCTCGATGCCCGCGGCCTGGCTTCGCTCGAGTGCGAATCGCCTTTCAAAGAGAATGCCGCAATCGGCCACGCTTCTGTGGTCTGGCGCGCTGACGTGACCTCTGTGGATGGACAGACGATTACCGGCGGTACTCTGAGCGATGTCTATTCAGCACGTGCACGGCTGGCCGTTCGCGCGAGCGAGGGGAACGCGCCCGAAAAGGTAGTCCGTGTCAAAATTGAAGCGCTCGACTTCGATGATCAAAGTGTTGGAGATATCCCGGTCCGGGTTGATCTCTACCACGTCGTTAGCAAAACGGTAAAGGAACAGGTAGGACCGTTTGTCTATCATTATCGAAACACCGACCAATTCACCAAAGTCGCTTCACAGGATGCTAAGACACCCAACGAGCTTTCGTTTTCGGTTCAGGACACCGGTATTTATGTACCCGCTGTCAGTACCTCGGACCTTCACACTCCTCTTGTGAGTGACGACACAACCGTGACTGGTGAAGAGTATGCTGAGTTGCCTGTCGAGAATGAAACCGGTCTCGAAATCGATCACCGGACTGAACCGTTTAAACCCGGCGAAACGGCTGTACTTACAACAAAGTCGCCTTTCGCCGGCATGGCGTGGGTCTCGGTTGAAACAGATGAAATCTTGGACACCTTCCTGGTTCCTCTCGCCGGCAATGCCGGCCGCATTGAATTGGCCATCAAACCGGAATACGCGCCGAACGCCTTCGTTTCGATTTATCTCACGCGCCCGGGCGGCGACCAAGGGCTTCCCCGTGAACGGTTTGCGTTTACCGAGCTCGCGGTCCAACGACCCGACAGACAACTGAAAATCGAGTCCCGATGTACGGCGGCAGGCAGCACCCAAAACACGATTGCGACTGCCGGCGAAATTACGGTTCGTCCCGGGCAAACCGTTCGTGGCGATCTCCGGGTGACGTCTGATGGGAAACCGGTTGCCGGCGCTGATCTTGCTGTGTTTGTCGTTGACGACGCGGTACTGAAGCTGGGTGACTGGCACTTGCCCGATCTGTTTGGGTCATTCTATTACCAACGCCAGTTTGGTGTTCGCAGCTTTCATTCCCTCTCCGCCTACACCGAAGAGATAGCGCGCAGGAGCCTCACGCAGAAAGGATTCGTGATCGGCGATGGCGGCGCTCCAAGAAACGGTAATGTCCTGACTCCAAGAAAAGAATTCCGGACCCTGGCGTTCTGGCAGGCCGACCTTGTTACCGACCCGGGCGGGAACGCGACATTTCAATTTTCTGCGCCCGATAATCTCACTGCCTACCGCGTTGTCGCAGTCGGCCAGACAAAGGAAGGCCAGTTCGGAGGCGACGCCAGCGTGACACTCAAAGTCTCTAAACCTGTGCTGGTTGAGCCGGCATTAACCCGATTTCTTCGGAACGGCGATCAAGTCGAACTTCGTGCAGTGGTACACCAGAATTTTGCGAACTCTGACAAAATCCGAGTTTGCTGTTTTTCAGATCAGAACTGCCAATTGACAGATGCGACGGAGTCAACGCAGCTAGTTGAAAAAGACGTCCCAGCGGTTTTCCGCTTCAAAGCAAAAGTTTCGGATAGCCAATTGGACCCGGCAAAGATCCGGTTCGAAGCGGTGGCCCAGTCGGATCCGCAAATGGCGGATTCCGTCGAACTCAGCTTGCCGGTCGAACCACCAACAATCAAACGTACGGAAAGTGTAGCGGGGACGTTCGAGGGACCCGATTTTGATGCGCGTTCCGTCATGCCAAAGTCTTGGAATCAAGGATGCGGGACAGTCGACCTGACCGTTTCGACTTCGCCTTGGCTTCCGAAGATCGTTGGTCTGCCGACAATTCTGAATTATCCGCATGGATGTTTTGAGCAGATTTCTAGCCGGATTCTGGGGTATGCGCTGATGGGCAACCTGCTTGCCTATCTTCCCGAAGCCGACGCCCGGGATGCCGAATATCGTGCGGTCATCGAGAAAGGCATTCACCAATTTGAAGAATCGTTGCTCGAGAACGGAATGCTGCCGTATTGGCCGGGCGGCCGCTCGGAGAATCCTTTTGCTACCATTCAGGCCTTGTGGGCAATCAATGAGGGAGCAAACGCCGGATTCGAAGTCCCGGAGCGTTTGACGCACGAGCTGCAAACCTCGGTCACGAATATCATTCAGGGACGCGCACATGCGCCTCAGTTTGATCGGGTTTTCGCTCTATTTGTTTTGAGCCAGGGAACTACCACGGAAGATTTCAAAGCCACAGCCGAGGATCTTTATCTGCGTCGCAACGAGGCTGGCGACGAGGGCAGAGCGCTGCTTGCATTGGCTCTGCGCCAGCTCGGCATCATGCCGAAAGAGCAGGAGCAACTGCTTCGTGAGATTGATGCACCTCCGAAAGATCGGGCATTCGACCCAGTCAGTTTCACGTCAACCACCCGAGCTGAGGCCATCAACGCCGTCGCGTTTCAAACAATCGCGCCAACACTCGGCAATCCAAACCGGCCGCAGCGGGTGCGAGACCGTTTGCTGGCGCTTATGAATTCGTCAGCATCTCTTTCGACCCAAGAAAACCTCTGGTTGCTGTTAGCCTTCAAATCGATGCTGGGCTCTGAGCAGACAGCGCCTCTGCAAATCGCGGATGCTCATTCCATTCCTTCAAAGAATCACCGGTCCGCTGCCTGGCTGAACCTCCAGTTAACTAACGTTCAGGCTTTTAAGGACCTCGGCAGAACGAACCTCACTTACTTGATAAAAGCGGTTTACACCAGCGATGCCGTTGAAACCGATCGCGCGGATCGCGGGTTTCGGGTGGAGCGCGTGGTCCGGAACCTTACCGATCCTAAACGCTCGGGCAGCGCCGATGCACCGTTCAAGCTCGGCGACCAGATCCTGGTTACCTATCGAGTCAGCACCCAGAAACTCCAAAGCTATGTAGCACTCGAAGATTCGCTGCCAGCCGGACTCGAAACCGTGAATCCTGATCTGGCCATGATCGGCAAGTTCTTTTCTATGCCACCAGCGGATCCAGGAGACAATCTGCTTTCATTGTCCCACTCTGAATTGCGCGATCGATCGACACTGCTCTATTTCGATACCCTAAGCCCTGGAACCGGCACCTATTCGGTCCTGGCGCGTGCAACCGCAGCCGGTTCATTCAGATGGCCTGCGACTCAGGTTGTACCGATGTACGATAGCCGGTTTTCCGGCCTCTCGCCTTCCAGCCTATGCGTAATTTCGGGCGAATAATCCTGGTCGCTAGTTTCACCTGCGTTACAGCAGCCGCGGTTTGGGTTTGGTGTTTGCCGTTGCCGCAATCGTTGCAAGCGCCTCTTGCCGGCACGCTCATACTGCTGGACAGTCGGAATCGCGAGATTGCCGAAATCGGTTCTCCAGAAGCGAGGACTCAAATCCCGTTGCGCCTTGACCAGATGGGCGAATGGCTGCCACGGATAACTGTCGCACTCGAGGATCGCCGTTTTTTTCAGCATCACGGAATCGATTGGCAAGCAACTGGCGCCGCTTTCATCCGGAACCTTCGATCGGGACGGATTGTGTCAGGGGGCTCTACCATCACTCAACAACTGGTGAAAATGGCAGGCGGGCGCACAAAGCGCAGCTGGCCGGACAAATTCTCCGAAGCCATCGTGGCCTGGAAGCTCGAGCGGGCGTGGAGCAAAGAGCGCATTCTCGCGGAATACTTGAATCGAAGCAGTTTTGGCAATCGACGGCTCGGCCCGGAAGCAGCCGCCCGCGCCTATTTTGGAAAATCGGCAATCGATTTGAGTCTCGCCGAAGCAACCTTTTTAGCTGGGTTACCCCAAGCGCCGACACGATTGAATCCATGGCGTCACTCGGAGCTCGCTGATCGAAAGTTTGTACGATCACTGGAACAACTGTCCAAGCTCGGCGTTATCTCGGCCGCCCAGAAAAGCTTGCTCGCACAATCACCGCCAAGTGTGCAGCGTTTCGATCCGCCACGGCTTGCGCCCAATTTCGTCGATACCGTACGATCGCTCTATCCCGGGTTACGCGGCAGGGTGAGAACGACTCTCGATCTCGATTTGCAAAATTTGGCCGAGAGAGCTGTCTGCCCACATTTGACGGCTCTGAATCGGCATGACATCACCGAAGCCGCGTTGGTTATAGTCGATAACACGACAGGTGCAGTCCAAGCTTTGGCAGGCTCATCAGACTACGCTGCTTGCCAGATCAACGGAGCGCTCCGTCCGCGGAGTTGTGGTTCCACCCTTAAACCGTTCGTATATCTCGCTGCAATCGATCGACGCCTGCTGACCGCGGCAACTCTATTGCCGGACACTCCCGATGCTATTCGGGGCCAGTACGCCGATTATGATCCGCAGAACTTCAGCCATCATTACTTAGGTCCCGTCCGCGTTCGGGAGGCGCTTGCTTGCTCGTTGAATGTGCCAGCAATCATGGTGGTTTCCCGCTTAGGGGCCAGGGAATCATTTCACGAGCTGCAAAAATGGGGCTTTCATTTCAGCGGTTCCCTCGAAGACTACGGTGCCGGGTTCATTTTAGGAAACGCACAGATCCGCTTAATTGATCTGGCGGCAGCTTATGCCGGCCTGGCTCGCCAAGGGTTAGCCATGCCGCCGAAATTTCTCGCTTCGGAATGTCCGGAAATTACGCGTATCGCGTCTCCCGAAGCGACAGATATTGTTGCCGACATTCTTTGTGATAACAATGCGCGCCAGAAAAGTTTCGGCCTCGTCTCGCCCCTTGCGTTCGATGAGCGTATCGCGGTCAAGACCGGCACAAGCAGCGGTTTCCGCGATGCTTGGACTGTCGGCTTTAACAAGGAGCACACGGTAGCGGTGTGGGCAGGAAACTTCGATGGGCGTTCGATGCGCGACACTCTCGCGATCCGTGCGGCTGCGCCGCTGTGGGCAACAGTGATGCATAGCCTCCTGCGGAACGATCGTCCTGTTGATCAACGAATGCTAATCTGATTCATTGCGATGTCTGTGCAACGACAGGATTATTGCCATCGAAATTCAGCCAGGTAAAAATTAACGAACTGTTCCTCGACGGGACCGAGCCGAAACAAGACTCTGCCTTCTCATATTCGTCTGACGGCAAGCTGATCTTGCCGGCCGAGTATTCTGCTTGGTGTTCAAGCGCCGATAACACAGACAACGCCATGGTTATCGAAACTCCGCGAATCTTAAATCCCCCGACAAACGCGGTCTACCAGATCGATCCGGAGCTGCCACGTACTCAACAGATGATCGAGCTCGCTGCCAACCTCGGTGCCAACATACGCTGGTATGTGAACGGCACACCAGTCTCGCCTCAACTAGATGGCCGGTTTTTCTGGCAACTTGCTCCCGGCAAATGGCGACTACAGGCCGCTAGCTCCGCCGGCATCTCAGAAGAAACAATCACGGTCGAATAAAATGTCAGCAAGGGCGGCGCTAGGGTGGTGGTCCGTCTTATGCGTGGGCCGTTCTCAAAAAAACAGACTTTTCCACTTGTCGTCAATTAGACTTTGTGGCACAAAGTCATCGGCCCGCTTCATGGATTCCAAATCTGCCGAAGAAAATCTGCGCGTCATTCGTGAGCTCATGGAACGCGCGACCATCTATCGGACTATTGCCGGACCGGCTGCACTCTTCTGTGGATCCTTAGCCCTGATCGTGGCAGCGCTAGCCCTCCTCCCAGGTCCGCTCCAGCTGCTTTTCCGGCAGAATTTTATCGCCGTCTGGATCATTGTGTTCGTGCTCAGCGGCGCGGCAAACACAGTCTTCCTACTGCGATCTGCCGGGCAACGCGGCGAACCATTTCCATCCAGTAGATTACGAATAGCCCTGATCGCAATCGCGCCCGGTTTCTTGATCGCGGCTGCCATTACCATCGTTCTAGCACGCTACCCGGCAGCGGCATTGAACATCGCAACTTTCTGGGCCGGCATGTATGGCGTTGCCTTGTTATCGACCTTAACATTCGCTCCTCGCTCCATCGCAATCCTTGGTTGGGCGTTTGTCTTCACCAGTTGCATTCTTGTGCTATTGCAAGGTTCGCTCTCGCTTCTAGCCAGCCAACTGCACTTGGAAACACCAAAATTTGGTTACCTGGCAATGGCGATCACGTTCGGTCTGTACCATGTGGTTTATGGGCTTGCGGTGATGGTCCACTCCGGTCGCAACGGAAATGGTTGATTTCAGTAAACTTGATCGAACGATTCATGAGAAAGGGAGGCTCGCGATTATGACATTGTTAGCTACCCGGACACGCTGGGCGTTTGCCGAACTGAAAACCGAATTGCAGATGAGTGACGGCAATCTGGTGACGCATCTACGAACCTTGCACCAGACCGGTTACGTAGCCGTAACCAAAGAAATGCTCAGCCGCCCGCAAACAACCTATTCCCTGACCGACCGCGGCCGCTCCGCCTTCAAAGCCTACATCAAAACCCTCGAAGAAATCGTAAAACTCGGCGGCTCATAAAAAAATTTCCCATCAACTTTGCAACACAAAGCTTAGAATCTCTAAACGTGAATCTACCCACCGCCCTCGCTATCGCGCCAAACGCGAAACGGTAAACCCCATGAACGTAATCGTAGCTAAACATTTCGGTGTCTGTTTCGGAGTACGCGATGCTCTCAAGCAGGCAGAATCACTCGCTCAAAAAGGCCAACTTACTATTCTCGGTGAGATCGTTCATAACCCGATCGCCAAAGAACGCTTAAATGCACTCGGCGCGATCGAATCTTCGCTTGATGCTCCTGCCGCCGCCACGAGACAGGTCATGATCACCGCACACGGCGCTTCCAACAAAGCGATCGATGCCTGGCGCGAACGCGGCTACCAGATCATCGACGGAACCTGTCCGCTGGTACATCACGCTCACAACGCGCTAAGAGATCTGGCAGAGCACGGTTACCATCCGACCGTGATCGGAAAACGCGGTCATGTAGAAGTCCGAGGCCTGACGGGCGATTTTCCTGAATCCAGCGTCATCGAGGAAGAGCACGATATCGAGTCGCTTCCTTCTGTACCGGCATTCGGCGTCGTGGCCCAGACAACTCAGCCGATCGATCGCGTACGGATGCTAGTCGAGAAACTCAGGGCTTCTCGTCCGGAAGCATTGGTCGAGTTCCGCGACACGGTTTGCCAACCCACAAAGAATCGCCAGAACGCTCTGCGCAACCTGCTCTCCCAAGTCGACGCCGTAGTAGTGGTTGGGGGAAAGAACAGCAACAACACGTTACAACTAACAAAGACCTGCCAGGCCGCTGGCATCCCCTTCTTCCATATCGAACGCGCAGAAGAGCTGATACCCGATTGGTTCAACGGCTGCGAAACCGTCGGCGTCACCGCAGGTACATCAACCTTGCCAGAAACAGTCGATGCCGTCTCAGCGCGGTTGAAACGGTTCTAGACGCCAATCGACATGAATGATCGCCGTCTCACCCAATCGCCGTTTCCACCTCCGCCAAGGCTACGGCGGACAGGTCGCCGTATTGGTCACCTCCCGCGCTGGCTGCTGGTCATCGCGGCTCTCACCATTGTCGCTAGCAAGCTTTTCTGGAGACACCGCGTGGTATCAGTCTTCCGCTCTGCGCTGGACTGCTTTGCTTAGGCGAGCGGCGGAAGCCGCGGTTTCAAAATAGCCCTAGGGAAACCACAAAAATAGGACCTAGCGCTGACCTGTCCGCCGTAGCCTTGGCGAAGGAGGAAGGCGCAGGTCAATCTAAGGGTCAGGCAACGCCCTACGATTGAAGCGAACTCTCCTTCTTCGTCCGGCCAAGGCCGGGCTACGAAGGACGCGTTGGCGAAGGAGGATCCCGCCCGTTCCTGGCGATCCGCCGACGGATCCGGCGTTCCACCCGATCGGGTAATTGCCCTCCTCGCCGATTCCCGTAGTTTGCCGACTCAAGACCCGGCTTAGGAACCGGCCGACATATGAACCTATCTCTTGAACTCAATCTGCTCCTCGTCCTTGCGGCATTGGACACTCGTAGAGCTCGGCGTTCGGCGAGTGTTGGCCCGAGTGCAAAAGCGTGTGAGTGACGGCGCTGTCGGCGTTGGTAACACCCCCAATCGGGTAATTGTCCTTCACTTCAGCCTGGGTAGTCTGCGCCTCGAGGGCGATCGCTATGGCACTAACATCTACGCGTTGGAATAGAATTGCGCGCTTGCAGAGCGCGTCAGAAAACACACCTCCGATGCAATTCGGAGAACCGGACCGCGATGCTACGGTTGTTTTGCAGGAAGTTTTGATTGAAAACGGGTTCTCCATTCCCGACGGTCCGACAGGTACCTATGGCCAGGAGACTGCGGCAGCGGTTCAAGCCGCCGAAGTTCAGTTCGGTTTAGGTACTGACCAAGGTGTTGCCGGGCGCCAGGTCTTAGGCGCGCTGGATAGCGCTAACGCCGCACCCACATTTGGAGCGGCCCTTGCCAGGTTGGACGCGCCTTTTGCGTTGTCGAAAGTTCAGGCAGCACTCGACGCGTTAAACGCGATCCCAACGCCAATCATTCAGGCAGACGGAACTCGCGTGACTATCGCACAGACTACCGATGACGCACTACAAATCCATTTTCGCCTGATCAATAACGCCGCGACCCCGACAATTGGAGTATTGCGGCTCCTTGCCGATGCCGATCTTACCCAGATGCTGAATACTTATAATGGGATCGCTCGGACGCTCAGGAACGCTGACACCACATTTCGGGATGGCGTTCCGATCAACGGCATTGGGACCGCAGCAGAATCGCCGCTCGGCGGTCCGATCACGTTTGGCCCGGCGTTCCGCAGCGTTACTTTACCAGACGGCGCACTGATCGGTCCGAATTCCCGAGCAGCCATCCTGATCCATGAGAGCACCCATGTGATCGACGCTCAATCGGGTCAGCCCGCAATCCATATCTCAGAATTTGATCCGGCATACGATGTCCAAATCGCTGATCTGGCGATACACAATCCGAGCAGTTACGCAAGCTTCGCAGCGAATATTTTCCCACCTCCAGGCGAGCCAAACCCTCGCTTTGGCCTGGGCCCCGGCCGCGCTCTATGAACCAATCTCTCGAACTGAATCTTATCCTCGTCCTCGCGGTATTGAACCCCTCAAACGTTTCGCGTTCCACGTTTGGCGTTGACGGTGACCTCAGTTGAACCGCTTTTGAATCGCGGCTTTGCCGCTCGCCATATCGCCCTTCGCCATCTCCGCCGGTTCATCTCATGTCCGTTCCCGGCGTTCCCGGCTATCTCAGCGTTCTACTCAGGCCGACACGGCCTGACGTAACTCATCCACCAATACCCGCTTGTTCTCGCAATAATCCACCGGCACAGCAATCAGATGAACACCACCATCTCCAAACGCATTCTCCAGCGCTGGAACAAGACCATCGGCTGTTTCGACTCGTGCGCCTTTCGCTCCGTACGCTTCCGCATACTTCACAAAGTCTGGATTACCGAAGGTCAATCCCCAGTCCGCAAAATTGTCGATCCCTTGCTTCCAGCGGATCATCCCGTACGCGTTGTCCTGAATAATTAGTACGACCAAATTCAGACGAAGCCTGACCGCTGTCTCCATCTCCTGCGAGTTCATCATGAACCCACCGTCGCCGCAGACCGCAAGTACCCGTCTGTTTGGATACAGTAGCGAAGCCATCATCGCGGAGGGTAGCCCGGCGCCCATTGTAGCCAGCGCGTTGTCCAGCAGCAACGTATTGGCCACGCGGGTTCGATAGTTCCGCGCGAACCAGATCTTGTACATCCCGTTGTCCAGGCAAACGACACCATCCTCCGGCATCACTACACGAACCTCATGCACGATCCTTTGCGGCGTAAGCGGGAAACGGCTCTCGGTCGCGCGATCGGCCAGATGCGCAAGAATCTTGTCGCGTAGCGGTAAGAGTGCCGACGCATTTTTCAATCTACCGTCAAGCCGATCCGCTAACAGCCCGAGGCTCGGGCCCACATCCCCAACAATCTCGGCATGCGGAAAGAAGACTTCTTCGACGGTTGCCGGCACGTATCCGATGTGGATCACTCTAGGCCCGCCATGTCCCATGATGAACGGCGGTTTTTCCACAGTGTCATGACCGATCGAGATGATCAGATCCGCCTGATCGATCGCGAGGTGAACATAGTCGCGCTCCGAAAGCGCCGCGGTTCCCATATACAGATTCGAACCACCGGCAACGGCTCCTTTCCCCATCTGCGTATTAAAAAAAGGAATCCGGACGCGGCGGACAAAATCTGAAAGCGCATCTGCCAGCCGAGGCCGGCTGGCCGCTGCGCCGATCATGATCAATGGCCTCGCTGCTTCCACAATCATTGTTGCGGCGCGATCCAATGCCGCCGGATGCGCCACCGGAATATCAATTGGATGCGGCGGCACCAGGGGTACATCTGCAACCTCTTCCGCAGCGATATCTTGCGGAAGCTCCAGGTGAACTGGCCCGGGTCGTTCCTGCTGTGCGATCCGGAATGCTTCCCGGATAATAGTCGGAATCGTTTTCGTGCTCACGATCTGGCGCGCTGCTTTCGTGAGCGGCGTCATGCTCGAAACCACATCAACGATTTGGAACCGGGCTTGTTTACTCGACAAAATCCCTTTCTGACCCGTGATCAGAATCATTGGCATCGCTCCGAGAAGAGCGTAGGCAGCGCCGGTCGAGAAATTCAGGGCCCCGGGACCCAACGTACTCAAGCAAACACCTGGTTTTCCCGTCAATCGCCCGTAAGTCGCAGCCATGAAGGCGGCTGCTTGTTCGTGGCGCATGACCACCAGCTCGATGTTCGATCGACGCAGCGATTCGATAACATCCAGATTCTCTTCGCCGGGCACCCCGAAGATCCGGTCAACCCCCTCGTTTTTCAATGCTGCAACAAGCAGATCAGATCCTTTGGTCATTGGATCTGAACCGTAAACCGTTAGGAGTGTGACTGCCAGTGGGGAGCGCTGATCCCGTCTTGGCGAGACCAACAGCGCCGACAATGCCAACAACGCTGGGAACTGGTGTGAGAAGTGAGACGTGAGAAGTGAGATGTTTTGGACTCCCACTTGTCCGAACTGAAAACCGAAAACCGAAAACTGAAAACCGCTTCCTTCGGAAGCGCTGCGCCAAACGCAAAACATGTCGCGCCATAGTCCGAACTTGGCCGGACGAAGGCAGCGCGAAACGCTCTGATCGCGCCCGCCGGTGGGATCAGTTGCCGCGCTTGCTGACCTCTCGCACCAAGTGATAACCGATCGGCAGTACGCGGATGCCTAGTCGCTCACTAATCAGGCTCCATAAGCCGCGCGGAAGAAACAGCGCAAACCCAATAGCAACCAGGCCCAGCCCTAGCAGATACCAGGTGCCAAAATTGGCGAACGCATATTGGATAGCGAAAAAAAGAATAGCTCCGATAATTGGTCCCTCGAATGTGCCAAGTCCACCGACCAGCACCATAAAGATCATGTATGCCGACCAGTTCACGCTGAAGATCGAATGCGGCTGGATAAACAGAGTATTAGCTACCAAAAGTGCTCCGGCCGCACCGCAACCGAAACCGGCCAATACGTACAAAACAGCCTTCAGTTGTCTAACTCGGACTCCTAGCGATGCGGCGGCCTCTTCGTCGTCGCGAATAGCCTGTAGCGCGACGCCTGCTCGGTGGCGTAGCAGGAAGAAAAGCAGCAATAGCATCAGAATTGCGAAAGCCAGCGTCAGCCAATAAGTAAGTGTGAGGCGCATTTCGCGAGGGTAGATGTTCAGGCCGCGTAGCGAAATGCCGGTCCCGCCTCCCAGCTCAGGATCGAGGGCGACTAGCAGGGCGATCGCTTCTGCGACCACCCATGTGCCGACCGCGAATTGACCTCCGCGTAACCGCAGCACCAACACCGAGAGAACAACGGCTAGAACTGCCGAGCTAAGCGCGGCAAGCAGGATGGCGAAGTAGGGTGATACCCCGTGTTGGGTTAGAAAAATCGTGCAGTAGGCGCCAAACCCGATGAACGCTTGTTGTCCAACTGATACCAGGCCCGCGTACCCGGCTAGCGCGTTCCACATCAAGGCGAGAATGAGAAAAATAAGCAGGCTGGTCAGCTGCTGCACGACATTAACATCGAAGAATTCAGGCACGGTGAACAGTCCAAGACTAATTAGTATAAGTGCGGCAGATCCGATTCTTGATCCATAGCCAGATCGGCGGACCTTCCATTGGCTAACGGCGGTTGAGATCGCTGATGAACCGTTCATGGCGCAGTCCTCCCGGCGGCAATGAGCTTTCCGCGAGGGCTGGCCAGAACGATGAGGAAAACAATGTGGCCGGCCAGGATCGAATATTGAGGGTCGATCGTAGCGCCAATCGTTTGTGCGATTCCGAGTACGATACCTCCAAGCAAAGTTCCCCACAATGAACCGAGGCCCCCAATAACGACTGCCTCGAACGCGAAGATGAGCTGAGTTGGTCCGCTCGAGGGATCAAAGGTCGAGTGAATCGCCAGGAACGCTCCGGCCAGAGCCGCAGTCACGACCGCGATCGCCGTGGCTCGCGCGTAGACCGATGAGGCCGGGATCCCAACAAGCGCCGCGGTATCTGCATCCTGAGCGGTTGCTCGCATTTCCCACCCGAACCCCGTGCGTTGCAAAACGAACTGCAGCGCGCCAAGAAGAAGGATAGCGACCGCAAGAACGAGCAGGCCGAAATATGGCACCGATAGTTGAGAATTGATTCGCCAGCTCCCGGTCGAGACCGGACTGGCAAACGAGCCGAGTGAATGCACATCGGGCGAAAAGATTTGCAGTAGCGCGTTCTGAATTACAATCGACAAACCAAAAGTCGTCAGCAACGGCGTGAGCGGACCAGACCGGAGACTGCGAGCGAGCAGGATTCGGTGGAGAACATAACCCAAGCAAAAGCATTCCCGGCAGGACCGGCAACAGCGCGATGAAGGGGGATAGATGCAAGTGGGTTGCGACTAACCAGACTGCGAAGGCGCCGGTGATCGCCAAGTCGCCGTGAGCCAGGTTGATGATCCGCATAACGCCAAACATCAACGACAGCCCACATGCGAACAGAGCATAGAAGCCGCCCAGAAAGACGCCCTGAATGACCGCATTGAGCCAGTTCATGCTTGGTCCGCCGAGGTGGGCGCTGCGTTTTCGGGCAAGTGATTGCCGCGGGAAAGCCCAAAATACGCCTCGGTAACTTGATCACGAGTTACCTTCGCGGTTGCTGATTCTAGAACGATCTTCCCTTCCAGCATACAAACAACACGCCCCGCAACCGACAACGCCCGTTGCAGGTCTTGTTCGACGACTACCAGAGTTGCTCCGCTTCGGATTAGGACAGACAACGATTCGTACACTGCGTCGACAGCGACCGGTGAGAGACCAAGTGACACCTCATCAAGCAGCAGAACTTGTGGATTAGTCATGAGCGCGCGACCGATGGCGGTCGCCTGTTGCTCGCCTCCGGAAATGGTCGAGGCTCGTTTGTGAAGGAGCGGTTTCAGCACCGGAAATGCGTTTACGACAGCATCGATCGTCCAATGACCGGTTCTGGCGCGCCTGCCGGCAACCAAAAGATTCTCCTCCACTGTCATTTCCCCAAAGAGCTTTCGTCCCTCCGGCACTAGCGCAAGACCGCGAACGACTCTGCGATGCGGTGTCAGACTCGTGATGTCGCTTCCTTCAAGGTAGATCGTTCCGCCGCTTGCCCGATGCGCTCCGGCGATCGTGCGCAACAAGGTCGTTTTTCCTGCGCCATTGGCTCCAACCAGAGCTAATACTTCTCCCGGCGATAATGAGAATGATACATCGCGCACCGCTTGCAATAGGCCGTGACGAGCGACCAGGTTCTTGACTTCCAGCGCGTAGCTCACTTTCTCGCCTTTCCCAAATACGCATCGATTACAACGGCGTTGCGCAAAACTTTCTCCGGCTGGCCGTCAGCAATGACGCGCCCAGCTATGCGTGCATTACCGAGCGTTTACCCAGAGGGCGACGCTCTGTTGTCGCCGTCATGGAACGGTTAAGCGATGAACCTCGCTGTAGCGCACCAGATTGACAATCTGGCGAGAGCGCATAGTTTGGAATTCGAACGGATGTTCGAATAACGAACGCGAGCTGACCGTGGATGTTCGGTTTCAGTTTTCCCCCTTAATTTTATCCATTCTCACTGCAGCGTTTTCTTGGATATGTTTCCTTCAGCACCCCAATGGTCGTTCGCCACCGTTCGTCTTGCGTTGCCGCTTTGAAAACCAAGTCATCCATTCCACTCCGCGCCTACCGAAAACCTGCGCCGGGCGTTAATCCACCATTCCTCCATCCAGAGTACGTCTCCTCGTTGAAACGAGCTCCGACTAAGACGCCGGTCGTAATCCCGCAAACGCTGTCCGAGATTACCGGACCCGCGTTTCAACTGCGTCAGCTCAAAGGTGGCGCTGACCTTACCGCTCAAGGCGCCGGCGAACCTTTGGGACAGAGAATTATCGTTACCGGAAGCGTGTTGGATGAAGATGGCAAACCGGTGCGCAATACTTTGATCGAGATCTGGCAGGCGAACGCTGCTGGGCGTTACCATCATAGCGTAGATCAGCATAACGCGCCGCTTGATCCTAACTTTGTCGGCAAGGCGCAAATGCTTACCGACGACGAAGGCGGTTACAAATTCACCACCATCAAGCCCGGCGCTTATCCCTGGCGAAATCATCCCAATGCCTGGCGTCCCGCGCATATTCATTTCTCATTGTTTGGCCCTGCGTTCTCCACCCGGTTGGTCACACAAATGTATTTCCCCGGTGATCCGCTGCTGCCGTTTGATCCCATCTTTAATGGGATTCGCGATGAGGCAGCTCGTCAGCGACTGATTTCGAACTTTGATTGGAAAACAACTATCCCCGAGCAAGCGCTCGGGTTCAGGTTCGATATCGTTTTGCGCGGCCGTCTGGAAACCCCGATGGAGAACAGGCCATGACCACTCGCGAAACCTTTGGATTAGCGGCGTCTCAAACTGTGGGGCCATTCTTTCAAATTGGTCTCGAAGACCTTTATCAAACCGATCTGACCGTACCGGCGATCAACGGAACAATCATCACAATCTCAGGGAATATCCTCGATGGTGATGGAATACCGGTGCCCGATGCCGTGATTGAAATCTGGCAAGCCAACAGCTTCGGGAAATACGCGCATCCCGACGATCACCAGGATAAACCGCTTGATGCCGGCTTTTTCGGATTTGGTCGATGCCCTACTAACTTAGAAGGCGCCTTCAAATTTAGAACTGTCAAACCTGGTCCGGTCCCGTCGTCAACCAAGATTCCGCAGGCGCCGCACATTAACGTTTCAATTTTTATGCGCGGCCTGCTCAACCGTTTGGTAACGCGCATCTACTTTTCGGACGATGATAGAAACAAAAGGGATGAAGTGCTTGCTCTCGTAGATCCTGCTCGGCGTCCAACTTTGTTAGCTCTTCCGAACCTGTCGGAGCCAAACGCTTACACCTGGGATGTGAACCTCCAAGGGCCGGAAGAAACTGTGTTTTTCGATTTTTGAGCTCCATCTGGTCATGCTTGACGCATTGTTCATCGATTCGCAGGTAGAAGAGCTCTTCGCTGATGATACGCTCATCCGTGCTATGCTCCGGTTTGAGGCGGAGCTCGTTCTCGCCCAAGCCGATCTTTCACTCGTTCCTGTCGAATATGCCCGGCAAATCGCCCATGTATGCGAGGCAGCACGAATTGATCCGGCAAAAATTATCGATGCGGCCAAACGGACTGGGAACCCAATCATTCCTTTAGTTAAGGCCTTGAAGGCGCTGGTGCGCGAGACCAATGCCGATGCCGCTCGATTCGTCCACGCCGGTGCGACAAGTCAGGACGTCATAGATACCGCCGTCGTGATGCAACTAAAGGCGGCAATTCCTATTCTTGAACAACGTGTTGGCAGTCTCGAGCGGAGCTTTCTGAAGCTGATCGGCGCACATCGCGAAACGGTCATGATCGGTCGAACCCTGCTTCAGCAAGCGCGTCCGATCTCATTCGCATTCAAAGTAGCGGGTTGGCTGGATCAACTCCTCCGTTGCAAACAGCGCCTCCGCGAAGTGCAGGAGCGAGCTTTGGTAGTACAATTCGGTGGCGCGGTAGGCACGTTAGCGGCGAATGGGGAGGCCGCTCTGGCAATCATGGCCAAGCTTGCGGCGCGTCTTCAATTGGGCGAGCCGCCCATTCCATGGCATACCGCGCGTGATCGCTTTTTCGAAGTGGCCTCAACTCTTGCCATGCTCGGAGGTTGTTTAGGTAAGATTGCGCTCGATGCCTCGTTACTGATGCAAACGGAGATTGGCGAAGTTTCTGAGACTGCAGAGGAAGGGCGGGGTGGCTCTTCCGCCATGCCGCACAAAAGAAATCCGATTGCGCCTACGCTGATCATCGCTGCTTCGACTCGTTTGCCTGGGCTATTGGCAACCATGGCCGCGTCGATGGCTCATGAACATGAACGGGCAGTTGGTCACTGGCACGCTGAATGGGAGCCATTGCCAGAGATGGTCTGCCTGACCGCTGGTGCGATCAAACATGCGGACGATCTGTTCGCACGCATTGAAGTCAACGCGGCGCGAATGCGCGAAAATATCGATGCAACACAAGGACTGGTTTTTGCTGAAAGCGTTACAGTTGCCCTAGGCGCCAAGATCGATAAATCTGAAGCCGAGCGCATCATCAAGGCCGCCTGCCAGCGGGCTCAGGAAAAACGGTGCCATTTACATCAGGTACTCTCGGCCGACCCGGTCGTATCGACGGCGTTAGACGCAACGGTTCTTGAGGAACTTTTTCGGCCGGAAAACTCGCTCGGTTCGGCGAATGCGCTGATTGATAGGGTCCTGAGACAGCATCAAGAGCAACTCAAGTTCGAAGGACAGAAATGAATCGTCACGAATACCTTCTGTCCTCTGATGCAGGCGATCGGCCGGTGCTTGTGCTCGGTCATTCACTGGGAACCGATTTTAGCCTTTGGAAGCCGGTTTTTGGAGAGCTGGAAAAGAGGTTCAAGGTATTGCGCTACAACCCGCATCCTCCACCGGGGACGGACGGGATCGGGTCTATCGCAGGCATCGGGTCTGACCTGCTTCAACTTCTCGACCAGCTCGGATTGCAACAGATCGATTTCTGTGGACTGTCGATGAGCGGCCTGTTGGGTCAATGGCTGGCCTTGGAAGCGCCGTCCCGGCTTAGGAATTTGGTTTTGAGCAATACCTCAGCTCGGATTGGGAGTCCCGAAACGTGGATGGAAAGAATTAGACTCGTTCGCGACAAGGGACTGGCGAATGTGGCTGATGATTTGGCCAGTCGCTGGTTCTGGCCGCCTTTCGCAGCCGAACATTCTGCTTTGGTCAGGCAATTGGCGAACAATCTCAAATCCTTCCCGACCGAGGAGTATCTGGCAGCGTGCGAGGCTATCCGCGACGCCGATCTTCGGGAGAAAGCGAGCCAAATTAAAGCGCGAACATTGATTATCGCTGGGACTTATGATCGAGCCGCTACTGTCGCTGACGCCGAGTTCCTCAACCGGCAGATCAGTGATTCGAGATTATTGGTATTGCCGTGCGGCCACCTGGCCTGCGTCGAGCTCCCGGAAAGATTTATTCAAGCGGTAAACGAGTTCTTATAGGATTCTTAGAATGGAAGATAAAGAGCGCTTCGAAAAAGGATCTGAGATTAGGCGCGAGGTCCTGGGGAACGATCACGTGGAACGGGTCAAGAGTCGCTTGAACGAGTTCAATGAGCCGTTTCAGGAATTCATTACCCGTTACGCATGGGGAGAAATCTGGGCTAGAGATGGACTAAGTCGTCGTGAGCGCAGTCTGATCACCCTTGCGATGTTAGTCGCGTTAAATCGTGAGCCGGAATTTCGGCTGCATGTTCGAGCAGCGTTTCGCAACGGAGTAACTCGAGAAGAACTCCGCGAACTGTTGCTCCATGCCGGGATCTATTGCGGGTTGCCAGCCGTCAACGCAGCGATTCATGCCGCCGAGAAAGTGATGAATGAGACGGAGAACAAATCCGAGTCATCCTGAATCAAGGTAAGCCGCGAAAAGGCACCTGAACTCAGGTTCTAAGGCTATTCCAATGCATACGCAGGTTGCGATCATCGGCGCTGGGCCAGCAGGTCTACTCCTTTCGCAATTGCTTTCCCTCGATCGAATCGAATCGATTGTGCTGGAGACAAAGAGCAGGGCGTACGTTGAGTCGCGAATCCGAGCCGGCGTGCTTGAGCATGGTACTGTTCAGCTCCTTTGCGATGCCGGAGTGAGTGAACGACTGAAGAAACAGGGAATGCGGCATGAAGGAATCAACCTTGGTTTCGCCGGTGTGATTCATCGGATTAATCTGGCCGACTTGACCGGCGGAAAAGCAGTTACCGTCTACGGGCAGCACGAAGTCGTGAAGGACCTGATCGCCGCGCGGATCAATGCGGGTTGCCAGATCCTGTTTGAAGTCGATGATGTCTGCCTCGACGCTTTCACGACTGAACAGCCCCGAGTCCGTTTCCGGCATCAGAGCGAAAATCGCGAAATTACATGCGATTGGATTGCCGGCTGTGACGGCTCTCACGGTGTCAGCCGGTTGAGCATCCCAGCAAGCGCGGTCAACACATTTGAGAAGACTTATCCGTTTGGTTGGCTTGGTATTCTGGCGGAAGCGGCTCCGGCCTGGGAAGAATTGATTTATACCCATCACGAAGAAGGTTTTGCGCTGTTCAGTATGCGTTTCGCCTGGCGTGACTCGACTATATCTTCAGTGTCAGCCGGAGGAGGATCTCTCGAAATGGTCGGATGAACGCGTTTGGGAGCATCTGGAACGGCGATTGTCTTTTCCCGGAAACAAGCGGGTGCGCCGCGGAAAAGTTCTGCAAAAAGGTGTGACGGCGATGCGAAGTTTCGTCGTGGAACCGATGCAGTACGGGCGCCTGTTTCTAGCGGGCGACGCAGCTCATATTCTGCCGCCGACTGGAGCCAAAGGGATGAATCTGGCAGCAAGCGATGTCCGGTCGTTGGCCCGAGCGCTTTCCGTCTTTTATAGTAAAGGCAAGACCGATCTCTTGGAGGCTTACTCCGATCACTGTTTGCGCCGGGTCTGGAAAGCCCAGCGATTCTCGTGGTGGATGACCTGTCTGATGCATCGCTTCGACCGCGACGACGCATTTGAAAACCGCAGACAACTAGCCGAGCTCGAATACCTCGTTCATTCTCGCGCCGCCTCAACCGCACTAGCAGAAAACTACGTCGGCCTCCCCTACGAAGACTAGCGAGCCGAACGCAGACACCGCCGTCACCGCCGACAACGCCGCAGACACCGCGAGCGCGAAAATCCCGTCCTCATATGGGTCTTATTGGTCCCATTGGTCCTATTGGTATTATCTTTCGGCCAGACCAGCCAACTCTTTTCGCAATTGCGCCTTCTGGTCCGAACTCTCTAGAATCCCGTTCGGAATGAAGTCGCGGGTAGCGGTTGACCCAGGCGAGGCAGAAAGGTCCAGCACAGGTAAACGCTTAGCCAATCGTCCGTGATTTGTAGAAGAGAATCTAACTGAAGGCAGTAAAGAAAACTTGCGGTGCGGCATGAGTAGCACTGGACCTCAGACTAGAATTAACACCGATTTCCGATACCGGTGGTCGCGTATCAAAGAACTATTCGAACAAGCGGTTGATCTGGATCCCGCCGAGCGCGGCGCCTGGGTCGAACAGGCGTGCAACGGCGATCGAAAGATTCGGGCAGAGCTGCTCTCGTTGCTCGAATATGACGAAACCGGTGATCCGTTTCTGGAGACACCGATTCAGACCTGCGAGGCAGGCGAAGGCAATCCGGCGAACGGTTTCAGCCGGCTCAGAGCAGGCAGCAGGATTAAATCCTGGACGATTGTTGAGAAAGTGGGTTCTGGTGGAATGGGAGAAGTCTACCTGGCGGAACGGATGGGTGAAGATGACCCGGATTGCAAGCAGCTTGCGGCGATCAAGTTGATTAAGTTGAGCGCGGACATGGAATGTCTCAGGAAGCGCTTCCAAGCCGAGCGCCGGATTGTAGCGGCGTTGAATCATCCTGCTATCGCGCGACTCTTAGAAAGCGGTGTCCTGGACGATGGAACGCCTTATTTTGCTCTGGATTATGTAAAGGGGCGCCAGATCGACCAGTATTGCCAATCACTGGATCTTCAGTGCCGGCTCAAAGTCTTTTGCAAAGTTTGCGAAACGGTGGCCTATGCGCACCAGAACCTCGTTGTCCATTGCGATCTCAAGCCGTCGAACATTTTAGTCAGCGGCGACGGCATGCCTCACCTGCTTGATTTCGGCGTTGCGCGACTGCTCGCCGAGGCGGGTGACAATGGCTATCAAACACAAACATTATGGCCGTGTTCGCCGCGATACAGCAGTCCCGAGCAGATTCAGAATGAAGCCGTCAACACTGCTACAGATGTCTTTGCCCTTGGCATCATACTTTGTGAGCTCGTAACCGGCATCCACCCGTTTGATCCGGATGAGACTGGTAAGGGATTCGATGTCGTCGAACGCATCTGTCGGAATGAACCTGAGATTCGCATTCGGCCGACCTTGCAACGAGGTTGGGGAGCGAGACAGCTCGCTTCCGAGCTCGAGTTAATCATTCGCAAAGCACTGAGCCGAAAGCCGGAAGAGCGATACGCCAGCGTTCAGTATCTGGTCGACGACATCGAATGTTGTCTTTCTCAACGTCCGATCTCGCTCAAAGGGAATCAGCTCCTCTACAGAACACTTAAGCTGATTCAGCGGCATCCCGGCGCCTCAATTGCTTCTGCCGCAGCAACTTTGATGGCGATCTCGACTGTGGTGGTCATGCTGTGGTCGGGCCGGGTTGCTCAGGAAGAAAGCAAATACGCACTACAACAGCGGTCTCTCGCACTCGCGAGTGCGCAGACAATGATCGATGACTTTGCTGCAGCTCTCGAAAGGCTCTCGGCGCCGACTAAGGAGCGCGCAGAATTGCTTAAGAAAGTGGCAGCAGTCTTCGATCAGCTCGAGGGGACGAACAAACCAGGTCTCAGCGCCACAGCGGATCAACGGGTGGCGCAGGCACAGGGTTCAATTCGCACGGCACTGAGGTTGGCTGGTACACTCGTAGACCTGGGCGATCGGGACGGCGCAATGGAAGAAATCAGTTCGGCGGAAATGCTGGTTCGGGAATTACGAAAAGAACGGGTTGCGGAGGAGCAGATCAACCTCCTGGCAGCCGAGGTTCTGGTGACAAAAGGGGAATTCGAAAACGGGGAATCGAAATCGCAGGAACCGGAGAGAGATGTAGAAGAGGCGCTAAACTATCTCAGAAAAACGGGTTCGCTAGGGCACGAAAGTCAGGGCTGGAAGCGAAATATCTTACTTTGTCGCGCGTTCACTCTTCGAGGAGACTTCCGATTTCACGCACCGAAAGCTGAAGCGGAAAAATTTTACCAAGAGGCGGTTGCAATCGGAGAGAAGGCTTATAGGCAAAACTCGGAAGATCCGGAGTTAATCGACGCATATGCCACAGCTCTCCAGTCGTTAGGGATTTTTTATCGTTACGCTTATCGATGGGATCTTATAAAGGAGCCAATCGAGCGCGCACTGACCATTCGGCGAACAGCTGCGGAACGCTCCCCCATGAATGCGCGGTTGCGGCTTCAGTTGGATAGGGCGACAGCAGCCTGGGCTGATGAGTTTAACGCCGCCGGGAGCCACTCGGATGTCGAGTCAAATCGTGATCGAGCGGCTACAATTCTTCGGAACCAGTGCAAGCAGGATCCTGACAACGTGACCCTTCAAAAGCACTTAATCGGTGCTTTGACTAACGCGGCACAATTCGCAGCGTTCCGTCACCACTTCAAATCAGCCATTCCTAGCCTTTCTGAGGCGGTTGACATCGGAAGACGGTTGCGGAGCCGTGGTGTAGGCGACCAAGAACTAGGCGAGACTCTGTTTAGAAACGTTTGCTGGCTTATTTGGTGTACGTCCTTATCGGGTGACCCTGCTTCGGCTATTCGGTTAGATAAAGAGCTCCTGGAACCTCTCGAAAGCGAGCTCGAGGCAAGTTGCCACGATCAGCTGGAGAATAGCGACCGACGGGGCTACAAATACACCGCGAAAGCCTTCGCGGCGGTTAGCGTGCGAAAGTGGGATGAAGCGCAGGTTTTTGCGAAGCAAGTACTCGTATACTGGGACGGTTCGAGCGACAAAACACTCGAGCAAAGCAAACAGGAACTCTTCGCGATCGCGCTTGGCAACTTAGGAGAGTTCATCGGTTGCGGTGGAGATTACAGTGCAGCGTGTGTATATCTTGTATCGAGCGTAGGCATATTGCGCAATTTGGCTAGTGGCGACGGCTACGCTCAGAGACAGGGCAACATTGAAGCGAACGTTGCAGACGCTGAAGATGCGCTACGGTATTTTCAGGCCCGGCTCGCCGAGACAAGCGAACGAACCTACATTCCATTTTTGACAACAGAGATTCAACAATAGTGCGGACGGGCCTCTGTGAATGGCAACCAATTGTTTTTAGAGCAGGTAAGACGTTCGCCAACAGACACTTGTAGGTTGCTTCACAATCCGCTCCGCTAACCAATTGAGCAGGCTTTTCGCAGCAATCGGTGGAAACCAGTTGGTGAGTAGACGATTTCTATCGGGGCGCTCATAATTCCTCTAGAATCTGATCCTTATAAATGACAAAAAAGTTTCCTAGAAAATCCTCGCCTAGAGGCTCCTCTGTGCTATAAGACGTTCAGTCTTTCTAGCTTTTCGATGCGCCGCCTCCGACACATTTTGGTGATTCTTGCCGCTTCGCTGGCCTTACGGGTCGTTGCTGCGGGTCCCACTGGCCAAGGACAAGATGTGTGGGACTTCGATTCTATCGCCGCTCCGCATGCTCCCATTACGGCCTATCAGGCCGCCGCCAAGCAGATCTACGATATGCAAGTGGCGATGGTGGAGAAATGGAATGCTCACGATATGGATGGCTTTCTCGACTACTACTGGAACTCGCCCGCGCTAGTGATAATCCAGGACGGTGCGGCAATTACGGGCTGGCAGGAGATGAGTGACAAATTTCACCATGGATTTCCGGACAAGAATAACATGGGCCACTCCAATCTCGCTCGTGTACAGGTGCGCATGTTGTCGTCAGACACTGCTTTCGTGATGACCTCCTGGACGATTGGATTTCCTAGAACGAAAAGACTTGTCGTAGGAATTGATAGCAACTACGTGCAGCACATCGAGGGGGCCTGGAAGGTCATTCTAAGTCACTCGTCGGAGCTGGAGATGTAAGGTCAGACAGACCTTCTCTTCTTCTCGAGCTGTTGTACTTCCGTCTGCCAACTGCGGCATACCTCTGCGTACGCGATTCAGCTCAGGGCATCATTGTCGCTATCCTGAGCCGTGATCGGCCGTTGTGGCAACAGTTTGTCCGCGCGTCAGCGACTTGTAGTCGTCAGCATCGCCACTCTTCCATCCCTGTTTGGAGGAAGAAAGGTCACCTGCTTGCCGTCACTGGCCGGAGGAAGAAAACTTCCGTCTCTGCGAGGAGGAAGGAAAGCTAGGTTCTGCTCATCCTGAGTATTCATTTCCGCCTTAGCGTTCTCGACCGCCTTCCACATCCAGTCTTGTTGATAAACGTCGGCCGGGGT
This sequence comes from bacterium, assembly GCA_046727075.1. Classification (GTDB taxonomy): domain Bacteria; phylum Verrucomicrobiota; class Verrucomicrobiia; order Chthoniobacterales; family JAFAMB01; genus JBKPBY01. Next base: position 95,296 of record JBKPBY010000053.1, read on the forward strand.
CGTTACTCTTGGGGCGCCTGCGAATGCGGAGCTGGCAAAGCAAGTAACTGCGAATGTAACTAATATCTTTTTCATAATTATCTCTAGTTGATACGCTTGGCATGGGTCCGGTCACGTGCGAACGAAGGCTTGGTGCTTCTTGAATTCGCGTATTAATCCGCGAGGAGCACGGGTCCGGACCAGCCACGGATATTCTGAATTCCATTAGAATTTCCAGCAATCAGGACCCTCCAACCATAAACAACTTCTGGAAATAGAACGTTTTTCAGGTTTATTCGTAGAAACGTTTGGCCGCCTGGGACAACCGCTTAAGAAAGCTACGAATATCGAGGACCACTAGTCGTCGCCGAATCCGGTCTCATTTCTCCTATTTGTCCCATAATCCTATCTGTCCTATTGTTCCTATCCCTTCCGTCCCACCCGAGAGGTGAGAAGTGAGAGGAGGGTTCCT
>JBKPBY010000054.1:0-7244 GCA_046727075.1 bacterium
GCCAGGTTGCCCCGGCTTTGGTCTTACGACCACATGCGGTATTAATCCGGCTTTCGCCGAGCTATTCCCCACTTTTGGGCAGATGACTCATGTGTTACGCACCCGTTCGCCACTAGCTTCGCTCAGTATTGCTACCAAACGGAACTCGTTCGACTTGCATGTCTAATCCACGCCGCCAGCGTTCGTTCTGAGCCAGAATCAAACTCTCCGTTGAAAGTTTTCTTCTCCGAAGGAATTCGGAGTATTCTGACCTCAATTCATGTGTTGCCCCCAACTTGCGCTGGGGTTCATTGATCGGTCATTAAAAAGTAAGATTCAAAAGAATCTGACGTATAACGCACAACACAATTTTTGCTGACATCACCATTCTGAAGTTTTTCCCTAAAAAACTCAGAACCAAACTTTCAAAAAACAACTTGTCCTCCACTCTGAGGAAGCGACCTCCGGTTTACAAACACCCTTCAGTCTTTCGGCTTTCGACGACAAAAAAACTCAATTTGGGCACCGGCTAAACTGTGTACTTCGTTCAATTCAACCGGGACAAAATTGAGCCAATTTGAAGTCCCCAGATACTGTAAGAACAACGCCCGTTTGCACGGGTGTCTCCATCTTCAGTGGAGACTTTCACTTATACGACCGTTGCGGTTCCTGGTCAACGGGAATCTTGTGAAAATTTCGTTAACCAGTGTGTCAACCGGCCCCGGTTTTTCGACCCAGGCAACCCTGTTCTTTCGATCAGGAACGGTCGCTCTTTCGAAGCGGGAGGGGTTGATAAGCGATCTTTGAAAACGACGCAACAGAATTTTTGAAAAAATTCGCGGCCTCGCCGCTTGCGCCAACGTCAGCTTGCAGATTTAGCGTTTGCCTGCGGTTGCTCCAGATGAAGCGTAGCTTTGAGCCGGCGCGACATCTTGAGATAAAAGATGCAGACAATATTGAACACGATCTCTGCCCACGGCGGCGCGCCGTAGAATTGAATGGTGCGATACCAGGGCCACGACGAAACAACCTGATACAGCATCATCAGGAAGACCAGCACTACGACGATCATCGCGATACGTGCCACCAGGGCCAGGTAGGCAACTCCAATGCCTTGTTTGCGTTTCATCCAAATCAACGCACCCGCAAAAATACCGAGCACGACGACCAGTGTGTCTATGGCCATCAGAACGCCCAGCACTTGCGGATAGGGCTGGGGCACCTTGTGAAAGAGGAAAGAAAGCTGAACGAATTCAAATACAAAAAAGAACGGTCTAAGCAACGTCATGACGACGCAGAACCACCACAATAGACCGCTCACCTCCTCGAAATCGACATCTTCAGGAGTGAGATAGTTTCCCCTCATGGTCGCGCACTAAAATTATAGAAAATAATGGCGTGTCCGGCAAGTGCGACTTCGGAAAGTATTTCACTCCCAAAATTGCTTTGAAAAAAATGTTTGTTCTGGGGAGCGGGCCAATAGGACCTATAAGACCAATGAAATTTCAGGTGAACCGCTTTGGAGCTATTCTGCCCAGCGGAACGCCCCGGGAACCGGTAGCCCGAGTTGATCGAGGATTCGGTGAACGACCGTATCGGCAAGTTCATCGATCGATTTCGGTCGGCTGTAGAATGATGGAATCGCCGGCAGGATCGTTGCTCCCGCCTCGGCTAATGTCGCGCAGTTTCGGAGATGAATCAGACTCCAAGGTGTCTCCCGTGGCACAAGAATAAGTTTACGCCGTTCTTTTAGAAAAACGTCCGCCGCCCGAATAATCAGTGATTCACTGGTACCAGCCGCGATGCGTCCAATCGTGCCCATGGAACAAGGAACAATAACCATCGCATCGAAAATGGTGGAACCACTGGCAAAAGGAGCGTTCATGCTGCGGTCATTGTGTTCGCGGACCATCTTTGGCAGTTCAAGTCGATCCAACTCGTCGCTAATGACCTGTTTTGCGTACGAGCTCAAAACCAGATGCACCTCGTGCCGTTGACAATCGATCTGTTGCATGAGCCGCTGCAGATAAATTGCGCCACTGGCGCCTGTGCCGGCTAGGACCAGTTTCATGAGCCTTCGGCGTTCGGCGTTCGGCGTTCAGCGTTCGGCGACTGAGACCCGTGTTTCGGAGAAGTCCAGAGAAACGGGTATTTTCCCGTCCTGGCACGCGTGCGAGAATGCGACGGGAGCACTCGCGAAACGCTAAATGCCGAACGCCGAACGCCGAACGTCATCATAGAAAACCTCCCGTCGCCAATCGTTGAGTGAGGCCTTTGAAGCGGGTGTAGATTTCCTGATACAGGTTTGATGTTGTAGTGTCGGGAAGTGTGCGAGAGCTCTCGTCCAGTTTCACAACGCGCTCAAGCAGATCGCTCAAATTCGCGGACCGATTATTGACCAGATGTTCGACCCAAGCGCTGTGCAAGGCAGCTCCCAACGCGGCTCCTTCGGCAGTCGCCAGACAGACAACCGGTACACGAAAAATATCGGCGCAGATTCTGCGCCAGCTCGCACTTTTGCTGCCACCGCCAGTTAACCGAATTTCGGCTGGTTGGATTCCGAGCGACCGAAGCCGGTTCAATCCATAAGCCAGCCCTAGTGTCGCTCCCTCCATAACAGAACGGGCCAAGTGAGAGGGTTCCATGTTATTCACCGTCAACCCATGAATCACGGCCTTGCCATCAGGCAGATTCGGTGTCCGTTCGCCTGTCAGATAAGGTAAAAAGATCAAGCCATCAGATCCTGGAGGCGCCTTGCTAACCGCTTCATTTAGCTGTTGAATACTCCATCCAAAAAGTTTCCTGACTTGTTCGGTCGCTACCGTCACATTCATCGTGCAGACCAAAGGCAACCACTGATCGGTGCTATCACAAAACGCAGCTACTTCCCCTTCAGGGTCAACGATTGGCTCAGTCGCATAGGCGTAGACCGTACCCGAGGTCCCCAGGCTTGCGGTGACAACCCCGGTTTGAACGTTCCCTGTCCCGATGGCCCCCATCATATTGTCGCCGCCACCCGCTGACACGATTGGGCTATCCTTCAGGCCCCATTCTTTTCTCAAGTCTTCTCTGAGCAAGCCGACCGCCTGCCGTGACGAGCCAATCTGCGGCAGCTTCTCGTGAAGAGTTTCGTCAATGAACTCAACGACCGGCTCGCACCATCGCCGATTCCGGATGTCTAGAAGACCGGTTCCGGACCCGTCCCCATATTCCATCCGTTTCTCACCAGTGAGCCAATAATTGATATAATCGTGCGGCAACAAAATGCTGCGGACAGAATCGTAATTCTCCGGCTCATTCTGTTTCAACCAGAGGATCTTTGGTGCCGTCCAGCCAGGCAACATTGTATTGCCCATCAACTTGATCAGAGCCTGTTCTCCATCGAAGTGATCAATGATCTGACTACATTGTTCCGCGGTTGAAGTATCGTTCCACAGTTTAGCCGGCCGGATGACTTCATTGGAGGCATTCAGAACGACCAACCCATGCTGCTGACCGCTTACACCAATGGCTCGGACCTGTTGTTTCCGATCTCCGAGCTGGGCGAGACAATCTTTGATTGTCATATTAACCGCGTCCACCCAGATATGCGGTTCCTGTTCCATGTGCCCTGGTGGCAGGTCTGGAATGAGACCGTAGTTCTGCTGAGCGCTGGCAATAGTTTTGCCCAGTTCCAAGTCGACTACGACCGACTTGGTACTCTGGGTTCCGCTGTCGATACCAATATAGAGCATGGAGAAAAAAAAGAAGGAACCGCAGATTACGCAGATTACGCCGATTGTTAAAGCTAAAGAAGCGAAGGCAGCAGAATCAAAAAAAGAATCTGCGAAATCTGCGGAATCTGCGGTTAATTTAGCTGCATGGTCAAGAAGCTTCTCCACACTCGTTATCGTGTTTCCGATCTGGAAAAGACTGTCTCCTTCTACAAGGATGTATTAGGGTTAGAAGAAGTTCGAAGACATAAATCGCCTCGAGGTTCCGAGCTTGTTTTCTTTAAAGCGCCTGGGAGTGAGGAAGAAATCGAGATTTGTAAGTTCGATGGAAGCGGTCCGGTCAAAGTGGGAAGCGATATCACACACCTCGCATTTGAAGTAGATGATCTCGATGCGTTCGCGAAACATGCCTCTTCCAAAGGTTATCCGCTTTCCGATGGCCCAACGCCGACCGGCAGTGGGAGCGTGATCGCGTTTGTCGATGCGCCAGAAGGATACGAGATCGAGCTGATTCAACGAAAGTAGGTAGCGTTTCGCCTTTCGCGCCGGAGACAAGATTGCAGAGAAAGCGAGATCAGTGGCTGCTCGTAGGCATGATGGTGAACTTGTGAAAATGGACCTCGAACCCGGGGCCGTCTGGTGAGGCTGCCATGGGGCCGACTTGGAGGACCGGTGCGCTCGACAGAAACGTCGTGCGCAACATGGTCCAGACATCCATACCGGTGTCATACTCAATAATGATCGAGCCACCTTTTTGGGTGGCTCGTAAGCGGAGCGACCTGATCGGGACCGAAAGCTTCACGACAGACCAATCAGAGTAGTCGCGAGTCACGACAGCGCTGATGTACTGAACACTGTCGACAAATTCGATGCCTGTTTTGAGCCAGGTCGTTTCGTCAGAGCGAATCATCAGGCCGGCTTGATCGTACAAAGCGTGATAGCTCCCTTGGAACTCTGTTTCGACGACGAAGTCGCCTGAAACAGTCTGGTAAAAGAAATGGCCGTTGTCGCGAATGAAACCGTAATGTGTTTTGCGCCAGAAGTCGGTTTTCGGGTCAGTAGTTAAGGACAGGGAATCGCCGTCGGCGTTCCATTTTGATGGTTCGTTGAGCCAGATCATTTTGTGCAGCCTACGATTTCTGTTGATCCATGCGCACACAAACCGTTGACATTCTAGGTCGACTTCTCAAGGATCTGCTTCACTGCGTGCGTCTGCTTCGCGATATGCTTCGCTAACAGCAAGTCGGAAACGATGCATACCCGCCGGGCTCCAGCAGCCAAAACTTCGCTAAGGTTCCCGAGCTTTATCCCACCAATACAATAAACGGGGATAGTTATCTGCTGATGAACCGCCCGGATATCGACCAGGCCGATCGCTTCGGCAGTCGGTTTTGTAGCCGTGGCGAACAATGGGCCAAATCCGATGTAATCGGCGCCATCAGCTTGAGCGCGAATAGCCTGTTGGATCGAATGGGTCGATTTGCCAATTATACAAGGCCGGTCGACCAACTCGCGCGCTGCCGCGACGGCAAGATCTTCCTGACCCAGGTGGCAGCCGTCCGCGTCTACCTCCCGCAACAGGTCCGGGTAATCATTCAGGATTAACGGAACTCCACTTCGCCGCGTAATTTCGAGCATCTCCCCTGCCAAGCGAACGATCTCCGTTTTGGAAAGCTTCTTTGCCCGCAGCTGAACTAGATCGACTCCGCCGGACAACAGCTGCTCGGTTACGCGGCGAACATCCGTGGGCGCTACGTAGCCAATGTCGACGATGCCATATAAAAGTCCGTTCATACAAAGTTTCAGAGAGTCGGTGGTTGATCATGGGTTCACAAACTAAACGGTTTAGGACCTACGATTTTTTCAACAAAACTGGTATCAAATTGGCCGCGAATAAAATCGGCGTTCTGCATGATTTTTTGTTGGAACGGGATCGTGGTCTTAATTCCAGTGATCAGATATTCGCCCAGCGCCCTGCTCATCCGTCTGATCGCGGCCTGTCTGGTCGAACCGACGCAAATCAACTTAGCAATCATCGAATCATAGTGCGGCGGAACTGTGTATTTTGAATACACATGTGAATCGACACGCACACCATGCCCTCCCGGAGCGTAGTACAGGTCGATTGTACCCGGGCTAGGTTGAAAGTTGTTGGCTGGATCTTCAGCGTTAATCCGGCATTCGATTGCATGTCTGCGCGGCTTGGCATTCGCTACATGCTCTGAAAGATGCGCGCCGGATGCGACTAGTATCTGCTCCTTTACAAGGTCGCATCCATAAACCTCTTCGGTAACCGGATGTTCAACCTGGATCCTGGTATTCATTTCCATGAAATAAAATCGACGGTCCCGGCCTACCAGGTACTCAATGGTACCCGCATTTTCGTAACCAACCGCCCGGGCAAGCCGAACAGAACATTCGCCCATCTCTTTGCGCAGTTTGTCGTCCATCAACGGAGAAGGACATTCTTCGACGATCTTCTGGTTCCTGCGTTGAATCGAACAATCGCGCTCCCCGAGATGAACAAGCCGGCCGTGACTATCTCCTATCACCTGAAACTCGATATGGTGCGGTTCCTCGATCAGCCTTTCGATATATACGCCACTATTACCGAAAGCTTTCTCGGCTTCGCTGCGGGCAGAGTAAAAGCCTTGGACCAGGCTGACGTCGTTGTGGGCTGGGCGCATCCCGCGTCCTCCCCCACCCGCTGTTGCTTTGATCATGACAGGGTAGCCGATCTTCTTAGCGATCTTCAGCGCTTCGCCTTCGGACTCCACCACGCCGTCACTCCCAGGGGTCACCGGCACTCCCGCTTTTCGAGCAGATGTTCGAGCAGAGTTCTTGTCGCCCATCGCTCGAATCGCGGCTGCCGGCGGACCAATGAACTTTATATTGCAGCTCTCGCAGACTTCCGCAAAATGAGCGTTCTCGGATAAGAACCCGTATCCCGGGTGGATCGCGTCGATGTCACTGATTTCTGCAGCGCTGATGATTCGGTCGATCTTGAGATAACTTTCAGCACTGGCCGCGCGTCCGATGCAGATTGCTTCATCGGCCAATTGCACGTGAAGCGAATCGACGTCTGCTTCCGAATAGACCGCAACTGTAGAAATTCCAAGCTCTTTGGAGGCTCGAATAATTCGCAACGCGATTTCGCCGCGATTGGCAATCAGAATTTTGTTAAACACGGTCACTTTACCCGGAACAGCGGTTGACCAAACTGAACTGCTGTACCGTTTTCGACGAGTATCTCGGCAATCACACCTTTAATTTCAGCTCTGATCTCGTTCATCACCTTCATCGCTTCGATGATACAGACAACCGTGTCTTCAGCGACGGATTGACCGACTTCAACATAGGGCGCGGATTCAGGGGATGGCGCACGATAAAAAGTTCCAACCATTGGCGAAACAATCTCTTTGTAAATCGTCTTATCTTCGGCGGGACCGGATGGATGACTGATCCCCGTTTCGACCGGCGTACCGGCGACCACCGCTGGACCTGGAGTAGTTACCACGTGATGCACCGGTACCGCTGCGGTGACCTGCGGGG
>JBKPBY010000055.1:0-5198 GCA_046727075.1 bacterium
GATACGTGGGGAAAAGTCGCAGCGGCTGAGTCCGGAACGCTTTTCCTGGACGAAATCGGAGAGCTGCCGCTTGAGATCCAGCCGAAACTTTTGCGGTTGTTACAGGAACGGCAGTACGAACGGGTTGGCGAGAATAAGAGCCGCTCCTCGAACACACGAGTGATCGCCGCTACCAACAAAGACCTCAAAGAGTGTGTTCGGCAGGGGACGTTTCGAGAAGATCTTTACTATCGTTTGGACGTGATCTCCGTGACTATCCCGCCTCTGCGTGAACGCGGTGGAGACATTGAGAATCTTGCGCGCGGTTTTTTGCGTTTCTTCTCACATCAGCTCGGACGCGGCGACCTCACGTTCACCAGTGCCGCTCTGGAACAGATGCGAAGCTACCAATGGCCTGGAAACATTCGCGAGCTCAGAAATACGATTGAACGCGCGGCGATCCTTGCGCGCGGACACGAAATCGGAATTGAACACTTCCCGCGCGCGACTCCTCAGCATGCGGATAATGGCACGACTCTGGTCGGCGAGAATGTTACACTAGACGAATTGGAAGAGGCACATATCCGCAAAATATTGGGTCGCGCTCCAAGCCTCGACGCAGCGGCCAAGACCCTGGGAATCGATCCGGCGACTCTTTACCGCAAGCGCAAGCGGATGAATCTTTGATGGGAAAAGGAGCTAGGATTTAGGAGCTAGGAGCCAGGAGCTCGATGACCCAAGGTCTTGACCTTCTCCCTCTAACTCCTGTCTCCTGGCTACTGTCTCCTAGCTCCTTTCATCTATGCTTCGTTGGAAACTCACGCTTGGATTATTGGCGACGCTGATCATTCTCCTGCTGATAAGCATTTACGGAGTCTGGCTCTCAAAGTCTCTGGGGAATACGATCAATCATGTCCTGCAGGATAACTACGACAGTATCACTGTTTGTCATTACATGCGGACAGCTACAGCTCGCGTGAATACTTTTTATTCGCGCGGCGATCGTCCGGCTCCGCCTTATGACCAACCGGAAACGCTCGAAGAAGTCGCCCGGGCCCTTGATGCGAAATTCCCTGTTTTGGAGAGAAACGCGAAATCGGATCAGGAGCGAAAGCTGGTCGCGGACCTCAAGGCAGCCTGTCAGCGATATATCCAGATCTATCGAGACACATTCCGCTTTTTCGCTGAAGGCGGCATCAAGGACCCGCGAATCCATGAAGTGCGCGGGCAATTGCCGAACGTTACTTTATCCATCACCGAGCTTAGCCAAAAGATTCTAGAGCGGAACGAGCGCCAGATGTTCAGAGCGAACGAAAAGGCCGAGCGCCAGACCCGTGATTCGATCCGACTATTAGTGACGGCGGTAATCAGCGCGATCATCGTGTTCTTGTTCACTTATTTCCGTCTGGGGCATTCGATTATTGCGCCGATCAACAATCTCACAAAATCGATCCGAGAGCTTAGATCGAAAGACTTCGAACAGTCTTTGCCGGTAGAAGCTCAGGATGAGCTAGGAGCGTTGACGCGTGAATTCAATGGCATGGCACTTGAGCTTCGAAATTTCTACCGCGAAACCGATCGTAAGCTCATCGAACTGAATCAGATCATTCGTGCGATGCTGACAACCTTGCCGTATCCGCTGTTCATCCTGGGTGAGCACGATGAAATCTCCAGAATGAATCCGGCCGCAGAAAAGCTGATGGCTTCGCTCGGATCGCGTGAACGGCTTCCTGTGCAGATCCAGAAACACCTTGCCCGAGCATCGATTACCGGACCGGACTACCGACTCGATGATCTGAAGCAGGCTCTTCTATTTCGCATTGATGACCAGGAGATTTATTTTCTGCCAAGGATTTTCTCCATTGTTCTGGAAGACGGAACAGTCTCGGGACGAGCGTTGATGTTAGTGGATGTGACCCGGTTTCGTTGGTTGGACGAAATGAAATCCGACATGCTAGCCACACTGAGTCACGAGATTCGGACGCCACTCACCGGGATTCGACTCGCGCTGCATTTGCTGTTGGAAAATAGCGCCGGCGAGTTGACCGCAACTCAACACGAACTGGTGAGCTCAGCATGCGACGACTGCGAAAGGCTTCTCAAGACTCTGGCCAGCATCCTTGATCTCGCTCGAATGGAGAGCGGGACGTCACAATTGAATTTGTACGAAGCGCCGGCGCGGACTGTTCTTGAAGAAAATTACCTCGTATTCAGAGACACAGCCGAAGCTGCGTCGCGACCATTACGGGTGGAGCATGAAGAACCCTTGCCCAAAGTCATGCAGGATCCCGAGCGCCTCTCGCTGGTGTTCGCAAACCTGCTGACAAATGCGCTAAAATATGGATACGCCGGCAGCGAGATCGTCTTGCGAGCTCGCCCGATCGATTCTGGCTACGTGCGTTTTAGTGTGCTGAACTCAGGGCCGGGGCTCAGCCACCAGGAACATGCTCGCGTATTTGACAAGTTTTATCGTTCTTCCGGACACAAGGGCGATGGCGTTGGACTGGGTCTATCGATCGCCAGACAGATCGTGCTGGCACATGGTGGTCGAATTGGCGTTTTGAGTGAACCGGGAAAACTGACTGAGTTCTACTTCGATCTCCCGGCGGCGAGCTGAGGCGAGGGCACGTCGTGTTGCGTGGTTTGTACTCGATAGACCTGCGACGCCTGCTAGACCTTGCAATTCCGCAATCTCGCGCTACTACTGAAACCGTTTCTTCGATGCGACCGTTTAAGTTTTTTGTCTCGACAATCACGAGCTTTGTCATCGCCAGTTCAGCCGCCTCCGCCATTGACGCGGGCGCTCTGCAAAGCGCCAAAAAATATTCCTCATCACATCACGGCTTTTCTCTTCTAGTGATTCAGAACAATCGGACCGTTTTAGAGGATTATCCCAGCGGTCACCATGCCAACGAAATCACCTCCATCTATAGCGGCACCAAAGGCTTCTGGTGCGTCGCCGCAGCGGCGGCAGCGCAGGATGGGATTCTCGACTTGGACGAGCATGTCCAGGACACCATTAGCGAGTGGCGGTCTGATCCGAGAAAGGAAGGAATCCGTATTCGGGACCTTCTGCATTTCACCGCTGGAATTGAGCCTGTCTTCTCGTTGCACGGAAAAAGCATTGCGGACCGGAACGGCTACAGCATCAAGCTGGCTCCGGCACGTCCGCCGGGCGATGCGTTTATGTACGGGCCCAGTCAGCTCCAAATTTTCAGCGAAGTCCTGCGCCGAAAACTGGCGTCCAGGCGCCTGACGCCTGAGCAGTATCTTGAGCGCCGTATTTTGCGGCCATTAGGAATAGCCGGTGTCGATTTTCGCGAAGACAAGAAAGGCAATCCACTTTTGGCAAGCGGATTCAAATTGACCGCTCGGCAGTGGGCACAGCTCGGCAAGCTGATCTCGAACGATGGCAAGATCGGGAGACGTCAACTCGTGCGCGCCGATCTTTTGAAGGAATGCTTTCGTGGCACACGAGCGAATCCGATGTTTGGGATGGGTTTTTGGCTGAATCGCGAGGCGCCGGATGGACGAGAGATCGATGTGGAGAGAATGCTGGACGTGCCATGGGAACGCCAGAGCTGGCGAGATGGCTGTCTATCGAATGCCGCTCCTCCGGACACAATCGCGGCGATCGGATCCGGATTTCAACGCATGTACATCGTTCCTTCACAAAACTTGATCATCGTCAGGCAAGCGCGGAACGACCCGGCATTTTCGGACACGCGATTTTTGGAATTGTTATTTCGTAAGTGACGGGCCGCGCCTGCGGCGCGGTCGCCGGTGGACGGTCGACGGAAGACGGTTAACCGCGCGCTGAGAGCGCGCGCCTATTTCCGGACTGCAAGAATCAGCGTCGACGCGCGTGGGCTCCAGCGATAGCCAAACCCGAACGTCAACGGTTTAGGCGCACTTGCTTCGTAATACTGGCGAAGATCCGGTTGATAATATTTTTTAAAGATTTCGATCGTCCCGGTGTAGCTGCCGAAGAACCGTAACGTCCACCGATCGGGAGTGAAGTACCGGACTGGGATACCGGAATCATCTTGCAGTATGGCCGATGCATTTTGCAGCAGGTAGTTCCGAGAGATGTTGAACCCGTTCTCGTGTGGCAAATACGAGGCCGCCTTCAAAAGCGCGTTCGCCGGAGTAAATGCGCTGCAGAAGCGGAGAATGCCCGGATTACGCCTAAGCGCATCATCGGAAAGATCCGCCGAGAAATAGTACATCCTTTTTTGTGCGCCGTTTGCTTGGTCGACATAAGTAATCCGGACCCCGCGCGTTCCTCCTTTGCCGCCTTCACTCAGGCCGCCGCCGCTACTCAGCGAAACGTAACTTACCTGTTGAATGCTTTTACCAGTGCGCGCCATAAACACAAAGATGATCGGCAGCACACCCTTCAGCTGTGCCCGCTGGAAGTCCTGGCGCATGTCCTTCGTTTTGAAAAAGCTGAAGTTCAAAAGCGTGTTTAACGAAACCTCGATATCTTGAAGAGTTGCGAGAAGGGATGCCGGCGGAACAGCCAATAGGTCTGGCATCGGATCGACCGGTTCAAGCCCGACCAAGACATAGGTCGTGCAACTCGCAAACATCGCATCGGCGTAAACAAAATCTGGTCCACTGAAAAAGTAGATGCAGTTGCGGCTGAGTTGAGTTGCCGGTGCAACGATCTCGGAGTTGAAAATTCGGACATTGCTGAGCTGACGCCGTTCGAGTGCTCCGAACGCGTCGTTCATTGCCTTGCTGTGAGCAACCCAACGCGGATCTTGGGTTAAAGAAGCGAACGGCGAACCGGGGGACACAGGTAATCCGGCGAGATACCGCGCTGCTTCATCAGCCATCGATAGCTGGGCGGCTGGTGCCGCCGGCTGTTGGGATGGCGGCTGCGAAGGCGGGCCGGGTTGTGGTGCAGGTACCGGCTGAGGTTGGAGCTCTGGTTGCAGCCGAGTGTCGGTTTGAGATTGCGGCTCCGCTTGGGTCTGCTGTATGCCCGTCCCTGGCGCAACTTCTTGAGCCAGAAGCGTGGGCGCGGCCAGGCGAAGCAAGAACAAAATCGAGACCAAGAATTTGCAAACGTTCATAGCGTAGGTTTTCAATATCTACTGTATTGGTCGAAAGGAGGACTCTCGGGAAAAAAAGAATACAATCAAGCCGGCGAGCACGGTGCCGAATCCCAGCAACGATTCGATCGGGCGCTCGCGGACTACGTGAATTATCAT
>JBKPBY010000056.1:0-6323 GCA_046727075.1 bacterium
GGCTTCGGGCGGGAAACGTTCTCTCAAAACGGTTATTGAAAGATTGATGCGTCAAGTTTCGCGTCAATCGTGATCGAGTACTATTGTTGTTCGGTTTCTCAGTCAAAGCACACCGTGGGCGCCCAATGGCGAAAATGGGCGCCGCTGACCCACGTCGAATGGAATTGGGGGTAACGCAGACCGGCCTTCGCGATCCGGTCTAACGCCGGAGTTGGGATAACGCCGCCGAAGGTGCTCGGCGCGCCGAAGCCGACTCGTCGGCCATAATAGCGATTATGTCGACTGCTGACCGATTCCCGGAAATGGGATTTTGCGAACTACGGCCGTGCATGGTAGATTCCTGATTCGCATATGGCTGGTCAAGATTCTGATCCGATCATCAAAATTTACCTTCGCGAGATCATGGAGACCCCACTGCTGACTCCAAAAGAGGAGACTGAGCTGGCGGCGCGTATAAAGAAGGGAGACCAAAAGGCTCGGGCTGTGATGATCAAAGCAAACCTCCGACTGGTCGTTAAGATCGCTCATGACTACGCGCATTTTGGGCTTCCGTTGCTGGATTTGATTTCTGAAGGAAACATCGGTCTCGTGAAGGCCGTCGAACGATTTGACCCGGCAAAGGGTGGCAAGTTGAGTACTTACGGGGCCTGGTGGATCAAGCAATCGATCAAGCGGGCGATGGCAAACCAGAGTAAGACGATCCGGCTTCCAGTGCATTTAGTCGATAAGATCTCCATAGTGCGCCGAGTTGCCATGCAAATGAGCGAGGAGTTAGGTCGTGAACCGACCGACGAAGAACTTGCCGAAGAGATCGGTATTTCCAGCGCGAAGGTTTCTCAGTTGAAGAGGGTTTCGATTCGCCCGGCGTCCCTTGATGCTCCGATCGGCGATGATGATTCGACCAAATTCGGGGAGATCGTCGGTGATGAAGACGCCCAGACGCCCTTCGAGTTGCTCAGAGATAAGAACTTGCGCGACGAAGTCAGTGAGCTTTTGGAGGTGTTGGACGACCGCGAGCGGAAGATTATCTTCCAGCGATTCGGATTGGACGGCGGCAACCCGAAAACTCTCGAAGAAGTCGGTAAGAAATTCGGAGTGACCAGAGAGCGGATCCGGCAGTTGCAGAATATCGCCCTGGTGAAACTGCGTAGGGCGCTCGCCAAGAGGGAGAAGCCGATCGTACGGCGCGACCCAATTCAATTCCTCAAACCCGCCTCTCCAGATCCGACCAGGACGCGTCTTCGCGTGGCCAAAGCTACTATACCGCCCAAAGCTAGCCCCCATCTGATACTCGAATCGTCTGCGAGCTGAGGTTCACGAAAAGCCTCCTAATGAGATTTAACCAAATACTACTGACGGCAGCGCTCTACGAGCCTACGCGACCGAATAGTTGCGGTTTTACGCAAGACAGACCGGGCCACAAATCAGCTTTATTTGCCTTTAAATATTGAAAATATTGTAGGTAACATAATCTCTAGGTAACACAATTTCTAGGATCCGCCTCGAACAATTTTAGAGTGCCTACCACACTGTGCCCGGTGCGTGCGCGACTGACCGCGGCCACTGCGAAATTACTAAATAGAAAGGCATTTTATGCCAAGAATAGAGAAAGTTCCCTACAAAGTCGGGTCTGGATGGAGGATCTTGAAAAGCTATACGAGCCGATTTGCAGCTATAGTTGGGATCGGCTTTGTCTGGCTGGCACCATTGCGCGCCCAGTTCGTCTATGTGGTAAACTCGGGCGGCAATAACGTTTCAGCCTACAGCATCGGTTCCAATGGGGCTCTGATCCCTGTTCCAGGTTCGCCTTTCGCAACAGAGTCCGGGTCCGTTTCAGTGGCCGTGGATCCCAGGGGCAGGTTCGTCTACGTGGCAAACGGTTTCTTTAGCCGCGTGCCTAGTACGATCTCGGCCTTCAGCATCGGTCCCGACGGGGCTCTGAGGCTGGTGCCAGGGTCGCCTTTCCCAACGGGAACTGGGCCTGTTCGGGGTGGGCCTGGCTTAATGGCCGTCGATCCCACAGGCAGGTTCCTCTATGTGACAAACGGGTTCTTTTCGAACAATCCAGATTTCCCATTGGTTGGTAATATATCCGCCTTCGGCATTGGTCCTGACGGGACCCTGACGCCGGTCTCGGGGTCGCCTTTTGCAGCCGCTCCAACCGTGGGCGCGCCCGGTTTAGTGGCTGTGGATCCCGCGGGCAGGTTCGCTTATGTGATCAGCGAAGATGCAAACCTCGTAAGCTGGGTCTCGAGCTATAGCATCGGTTCCAATGGGGCTTTGACGCCGCTAGCAAGTCCTTTTCTTGGGGGCCTTGAAGCCACCTCAGTGGTCGTGGATCCCAAGGGCAAGTTCGTCTACCTGGTAGTCGCCGAAGTCTCGGGGCCCGGGGAGAACGGAGTCATCTTCGGCTACAGCATCGGTTCCAGCGGGGCTTTGATCAACTTACCAGGCCACGTTTTAACGGGAGGCGGCCCCTTTTCAGCGGCCGTGGATCCAACGGGCAGGTTCGTCTATGTGGCGAATTCGTTTGGCGGCGGCATCTTGGCTTACACCATCGCTTCAGACGGAGCCTTATCGCCGTTCTTGGGGTCGCTTGTGGCAAATGAGGCCGGTTCAATAGCTGTTGATCCCACAGGCAAGTTCGTTTATGTCGCCGGTGGCAACCTGTCGGGCTACGCCATCGGTTTTAACGGCGCCTTGACGCCGCTCCCGGGTTCGCCCTTTGCGGCGCAAGGAGGAGGCCCCATAGCTATCACTCCACTGGTGCCTTTTGCCACGTCCTTCGCTAAACTCGAAATCAAGGAAAAGCCCTCGTCTCACTTCGATCTGAACGAGTCCTTCACCTTGGGTAGGAATAGCAATGGGATTAACCCTGTCACCGAAAACGTGACCCTGCAGATTGGCACCTTCTCCGTAACGATTCCCGCGGGCTCCTTCAAGCAGAATCCCAACAGAAGATTTGCGTTTGATGGGGTCATCAACGGCGTGAGTTTAGAGGCGCAGATTGTGCCGCTCGGTAACAACATTTTCACATTTAAGGCCGAGGGCACAGGCGTGGACTTGACCGGCCTTATTAACCCGGTCACCGTGGTTCTGACCATTGGGATCGATTCCGGCGGCACCGCCGTGACCGCGCGATTCCAGTAATCAGCAGGGCACTACAAGAACCGAGTTTACTTGCCAAATGGTGTCAACCACAGGGCTCCTCGGACGGATACGAATCACCCTGAGTTCCTGATCACGGAGAGCTTGGCTTGGTCGCTCCCTGTTCCTTTCCTGGTTCCTGCGGCGGCCAGATTTTTGAAATTAGCCAGGTGACAAGCAAACCCATGACGCATCCAAACATGACCTCACCCACTCTTCTGAGGCCTATCTCAACACCGCTTAGCTTTGAATGATGTGTCAATCCCCCAGCGATGATGAGAGCGGCGGTGATGGGCGCTTGCCGCCACATTGCCTTCACGCGTATCACGTACGAGGAGAGCAGCACGGTCGTGGACATTGCGAGTGGAAGCTTCCACTCACTCGATCCGCCTACGAGCAGGAAAAGAAGCCCTGTGGCGCAGCCCAGAAGCGCATTGAGAATGCGCCCCCAGAAATTCACCAAGGCCAACTTCACCTGGGGATCAATTGAAGCGACCATCGCGCTAATGGCCCAGATTGGGCTCGTCTTGACACCCAACCGGAGCAGGAGCCAAAGAAGAGTTGTGCCGACGAAAATGTTCACCGCGAGATGAACACCGAGCAGGTCGCCTTTCAGGAAGCTCTTCCCATCCTTCATGAATTTTCGCCGGGCCCGTCTGCCTGACCCAGGTTGCCCGACTGATGAGGCGCCGAAGCAGTCGGCTTCTGCTTCTCTCCGTGCTCCTTGAGGAGCCTGCATTTGCTGGTCCTGAAAGTCCTGCGGGTATTGCATCAAACCGAAGGAGATTCAATTTTGGCTCCTCTCCACCTTCAGACAACCAGATCCCGTGTAATTAGCATGAGCCGGAGATTTCATAAATGAGGCGCAGATCGGTACCTGGAAAAAGAGTTTCTGTAGATGTTAGTTCTTCGCACAAGTGCCGGACGACTTCGTCATGAGCCTGGGTGGTCATTGGATGCAGGCGCACGGTGAGAGTCTTATTTTGCTGGTCGGGAATCAGGTCGACCTCGGTGCGGAAGAGTTGTCGGATCAGTGAGCGGGCATCGTCGAGTCGTTTGAGCTTCTCGCGGGCAAGCTGCGCGAGGGCTGTTTCAGCCCGATAAGCGATGAGCTTGATGGTGTCGATGAAGTGTTTTTTCTCTGAACGCAGCCGCTGGAAGCGATCTTTGTCGGGCAGATCTTTGATCTCGATATGCTTGGCAAGGGCTTTGCGTTGAGCCTTGAGTTGGTCGATTTGGTGGCGGCGTTCTTCAATGGCCTGCTGGAGTTGACCCTTGTTGCGCTCATAGGCTTCGACTTGTTGAGACTCCAATTCATGGGGCAGTTGGATTTCTGCGAATTGGAGCAGTTCACGGCTGAGTAGTCCGTTTTGGCGCCGGATCTGACTGTCGAGTTCGCGCCAGGCAGGGTTAATGACCCGGGTTGTATCAGGAATGGGTTGGGTTCCATACTCGATCAATCGGTCTAAATTGTAATGTTGCCGCATATACTTAAAGAATATTTCCTGGCACCATCTGGCGAACATTGCCACGGCTACCCGGGTTAAATCAGAGCGGTAATCGGTGCTTAAAATGGAACTCTGGTGTCCTTTTTCCGAGAGCTGACGGACTTCGCGCACCCAGAGAGTATTGGAGAGTTGGACACCACGTTCGGCCAGTTCCATGGTGACTTGTTCCCCGTTGACCAGGCTGACTTGGTGGGGCCGAAATTCCTGCTTGGGCCAAAGCTCTCCAGGGAACTTGTGATAGGTCAGAACCGCGATGCGCTCCTGTTTCATCTGGGCCAAGAAGTCCGGCGAGTAGCCTTCGCGGTCGAAAACGATCGTAAAGCGACTCAGCAGCGGGTCGGCTTCCAGTTGCTCTTCGGTAGGCTGGTTGGGTACATCGGCTTTGAGCCGTGGCACGATGTGCTCGCGCAACACGCTCAGTAAGCCTGGATCAACGGCGTAACTCACCACGAAGAACGGGCGCCCGTCCATCGCATTAACCCAATAATCGGTCGTGCCGCGCAAACAGAGTCGCTCCCGAGCAACGTAACGCCGAGGCAGATCGGTGAGTTTTCCATGATAAACCCGTACATGACCATCGGCGTAAAAGACACCGGCACTTTGGGGTTCGTCTGCCATCCATTGCTTAGCCAGAGCATGGCTCCAGCGTTCAGCGCGGCCGGGCTCGGCGCAGAGCTCCGTAATCTTTTGACGCAGGGTGCGCACTTCAGGGATGCGATCCAGTCCGATCAGCTTGCCCCATTCTCCCGGCGCCACGTAGCGCAACGCTTCGAGCGAAGGAATACGCGCCAAGGCTATTAGCGCCAGAAGAACAAAGATGCTTTCCAGCGGATAGAAACCCTCCGGCATCCAAAATATCTCCCGGCTCTTGCTCAACAGTCCAAGTAATAACAGCGCCGGCAGAGCCAACAGTACGCCCCCATCGGGAACATCTTTAACCAGTTCAAACTCAATGGGAGCTCCATTGAGCAGCCCTACGCTGGCTGCCACCCGGTCCAAGCTGCGCGTCGTTGCTCGACCCAATGGGGCTTGAATGTCTGCTAGACTGCGTTCGCTCTTAGTGCTGGCGATAGCATCATTGGATGAATCTTTTTTTTGGCCGCTCGCAAACGACCCGAGCGGATCGCCTTGTGCAAGGTATTGGGCAAGATCCCCAGTTGCCGACCTACTTCCGGCACCGTCAGCCCTTGGTCCAATAACCCTTGGGCATGTTGAGAAACTTCCGCTGTCAATGTGCTGGCTGAGCGCTTCTTGGCAGGCGCAAAGAAAGCCGCCGCTCCACCTTCCCGGTAGAGCTTCACATAGCGTTTGACTGTTACCAACGGCACCCCGAATGCCCGAGAGATCTCCGCCTGTGTCGCATTGCCATTGATGACCAATTGCGTGCTAAAAAGCCGGAAAGTCGCCAGGGCACCCTTCTCATGGACAAACACCGGCAGATGGCCGTTGAAGTAGTAAACTTTGCCGTCCCGCTCCTCAAAGGCAACCTCCGAATTGATGTGCGTCACTCCTGCTGGAAAGATTGGTAACTGTACCTGGGGCATGTCGAATTGTTGCCAGATTCAGGCCAAAAGAACATCCTTCTTTACCCCTCCTGCCAGCGCAAAATTGTCTCATTTCATTTCCTCTCCCTACCTAAGTTTCCGCACGGCGGATCAGGAGCTGTGA
>JBKPBY010000057.1:0-15770 GCA_046727075.1 bacterium
ACCGGGGGTGTTCGCCCCGCCCCGCCCCCCCCCCCACCCCCCCCCCACACCTTCGGGTGGGGCCCCCCCCCCCCCGCGACCTGAACCCACGCCAATCTTTTGCCCCCTTTCTCCCGCTATGGACCAATTGATTAAACGCACAGTCTTAGATTCAGGGATCGCGGTCCTCACGTTCGACCGGCCAGACTCCGTGGCAAATCTATTCGATCAAAAGACGTTCGATGAACTCAACGAGCATCTTCAGTTCCTCGAATCGGAAAAGAACGTCAAAGGACTCATTATTTGCAGCGCCAAACCAAAGATCTTCATCGCCGGCGCTGATCTGAACGGGTTCACTGTGGACCCCAGCCCGGAGGGGATCGCGCGCCAGGTTGAGCAGGGTCAGAAAACATTTGATCGGATCGCGCGTTTGCCGTTTCCGACCGTTGCAGCGATTCACGGAGTTGCACTTGGTGGCGGACTCGAGATTGCCCTCGCTTGCGATTATCGAGTTGCTTCGATCGATCCAGCAACAAAGATCGGCTTACCGGAAACGACGCTCGGAATCTTGCCGGCTTGGGGTGGGTCAACGCGGTTACCGAGATTGATCGGGTTGCCAAACGCATTGGAAGCGATTTTGACCGGACGTCAATTCGCCACCAAGCAAGCTCTCAAACTAGGTATTGTGGATGCCGTCGCTTACCCCGAGCGGATTAAGGATGTTGCTACTAAGCTCATTCTCGATAGCCAGGGAAAGAAACGGGTGCTTAAAGCTCATCTCAGCAACCGCGCACCGGTTTCCAAAATTGTACGATCACAAGCGCAAAAGAAAACCGAGGCGAAGACCAAAGGACATTATCCAGCTCCTCTCAAGGCATTGGAAGTCGTCTTCGCAAGCCTCACCGTTCCGCATGAGCAATCACTCACCAATGAGAAGGAAGCAGTCATTGAACTGGCGCGCGGTGATGTTGCGCAGAATTTGATTCGCGTGTTCTTCCTTCAAGAACGCGCCAAAAAACTGAAGCTGCCGGCTGATCTTGCCCCGGCCGGATCAGTAACTCCCCGGCCGGTAAAACAAGCAATGGTCATCGGCGCAGGTACGATGGGCGCCGGCATCGCGCAATGGCTCAGCGCTCGCGGCATTCGGGTCCTGCTTAAAGATATCGGCGCCGAATTTCTAGCGAAAGGGATGCAGTCGATCGCCAAGGTTTATCGGGATGCCGCGAAACGGAAAGTATTTTCCGAAGTCGAGGCACGAAGCGGGTTCGACCGCGTGGTTCCGGTCTATGAAGATGTACCGCTCCATTATGTCGACTTCGTGATTGAAGCAGCGATCGAAAAACTCGATCTGAAACAACAGATCTTTTCGCAGCTCGATCCGAAACTATCGCCGGATGTTGTTCTCGCGACCAATACATCGGCGTTGTCGATCGACGCCATCGCCGCATCGGTTCAGCATCCCGAGCGGGTAGTAGGTATCCATTTCTTTAACCCGGTACATCGTATGCAATTGGTCGAAATTGTGCGTGGCACAAAGACGAATGCTGCGACGCTCGATGCCGCGCTCCGGTTCGTAAAAAGCATCGGAAAACTACCCGTCCTGGTGAAAGACAGCCCGGGGTTCCTGGTAAACCGGATCCTGCTTCCATATATGGTCGAGGCAATTCGTCTGTTTACTGAAGGGTATCGCGTGGAAAAGATCGATCGTGTGATGACAGAGTTCGGAATGCCGATGGGTCCCTTGCGATTAGCCGACGAAGTCGGGTTAGATGTCTCTGCTCATGTTGCAACGGATCTGTCAAATCGGGTGAGTCATTTGCCGCCATTGCATGACGTCGTTCCGAAAATGATCGCAAAAGGGTGGCTTGGGCGTAAGTCAGGTAAAGGATTTTATGCATACGGCCCGAGCAACGAACGACCAAATCCGCAACTAGGCGAGTTTCAGCCCGCTGAGCCAACTACAGTCAATGAAGGCGACCTTCGCGACCGGCTTACGTTGATCATGGTGAACGAAGCCGCTCGCACATTGGAGGAGCACGTTGTCGATGCACCGGAAGATGTCGATTTCGGCATGACCATGGGAACCGGCTGGGCCCCTTTTCGCGGTGGCCCGATGCGATTTGCGGACACACTCAGCATCTCGACTGTCGTCAGCAGGCTGAACAGTCTAGCCGATCGAGTTGGTACTTATTTCCGGCCATGCGCGCTCCTGGCCGAAATGGCCAACCGCGGAGGAAGCTTTTATCCGGAGAATGACAAGACCAAGTCATAGTCCCATTGGTCCTGTAGGGCGTATAGATCGCATTGGTCCTATCTATGAATAGGACCTACAGGACCAATGGGACCTATACCGCCGCACCTCTCACTTTTCACTTCTCACTTCTCACCAAAAGGACCTATGGGACCAATAAGACCGGTTTATCCACCAATTGAACGAAAGACGCCTGCATTCGATCCGAGGGCACTCCAGCGGTTGCTGGACGGCGACCAGGCGGAAATCCGGGACCGGGTGAAACAACTGATCACCCAGCCAGAGTTTCGCTATTACGAAGGCACAGATATCGAAAGCTATCGCGACCAGGTGCTCAAATGGGTCAGACAGATCGCTGATGCAGGAATCGGACGCATCGGTCTGCCGCGCTCGTTAGGCGGTGAAGAAAACCCCGCCAAATTTATTGCCGCGGCCGAGACGCTTGCGTTCCACGATTTCAGCCTGGTCATCAAACTCGGAGTTCAGTACGGCCTTTTCGGCGGCAGCATTCAGCTGCTGGGAACCGAATACCATCATAAAAAATATTTGCCGGATTGCGCATCGGCCAAGCTCATGGGCTGTTTTGCGATGACCGAGATCGGTCATGGTTCAAATGTACAGGCGCTGGAAACGACCGCTACTTACGAAAAAGCAACTGATACGTTTGTAATCAATAGCCCAACCTATTCAGCCGGTAAGACATTCATCGGAAACGCCGGGCGCGATGGTCGTGTCGCAACTGTTTTCGCGCAGCTCGAAGTGAATGGTCAACACCATGGTGTTCACGCGTTTCTTGTTCCTATTCGGGATGAAAACGGAAACATGCTTTCTGGCATCCGGATCGAGGACAACGATGTGAAGCTAGGACTGAACGGCGTCGACAATGGTCAGATCTGGTTTGATCACGTTCGTATCCCGCGGAGCGAGATGTTGAATCGGTTCGCCAACGTTACTGATCGAGGCAACTACGTCAGCGATATTTTGAGTTCGAGCACAAGGTTCTTCACGATGATTGGGACGCTGGTCGGAGGAAGAATCAGCGTCGCCGCTGGTTCAAACAATGTTTGCAAAAGCGCTCTCACAATCGCCATCCGCTATGCTGCCCGCCGCCGGCAGTTTGGGGGGAGTGTGAGCGGCTTTGGAGGGGCGCCGCTTGCGGCGCCCTCACACCCTCTTGAGACTTTGTTGCTCGATTATCCGGCGCATCAACGCCGTTTGTTGCCGCCGCTTGCGACAGTTTTTGCGGTCGATTTCGCTCTGAAACACTTGATTCAACAGCTTGGATCCCAGGCCTCAACTCGCACTTTCGAAACAAAAGCAGCCGCCATCAAGGCGTTCGCAACATGGAACGCGACCCGAACAATCCAGACCTGCCGTGAGTGCTGCGGTGGTGAAGGCTATATCGCCGCGAACCGGTTGGCCGCTCTTAAAGCGGATACAGATATTTGTACAACCTTTGAAGGGGATAATACCGTTTTGATGCAGCTCGTAGCTAAGAATCTTCTTACAGAATTGAAGGAGAAGATTAAGGGAATGAAATCCGGTCAGGTCACTCGTTTCTTTTTCGAGCACAAAATCAATGCAGTCTTCAAACAGAACCCTCTCTTCCGCAGGACTCGAAGCGATGAGTTTTTGCTGGATTCAGAATTTCACCTGGCGATGATGCGCTTCCGCGAATCCACCCTGTTAATGGCGTGCGCCGAAGAATTCAGGGAATTAGCGACATCTAAAGATGTTTATGCGGCCTTCACAACCATGCAACGCGAGCTTCTCGAGCTTGCCCATGCCTACGTAGAACGAGTGGTTCTCGAAAAATTCGTCGAGGCAATTAGTGTGATCGACGAGCTACCGCTGAAGAAGACTCTTACGCGAGTCTGCCGCCTCTTTGCCCTCTGGCAACTCGAAACGAATCGGGCTTGGTATCTGGAAAATGGTGTTTTCTCCGACGCGAAATCCCGAGCAATCACAAGGCTCGTCGATCAGCTCTGCCGCGAAGTTAGAGAAGAAGCAGTTGCGTTGGTCGACTCGTTCGGGATTCCCGATTCGTGTCTCGCGGCACCAATTGCGCTGGAATAGGTGCCGATTCGCCGGAAGGGATTAAACAGAAGGCCCGCAACGCTTCCGCCATAGGCGGATATTCGGGCGGGTCTTTGGGATCTTCTGTTCGTTTTTCCTGCGAGCGTAGGGGTCGGAATAGATCCGGCAAGATACTCCTCCTAACATCATTGCTCTCGTTCGAATGAAGCTGTCATTCGAACGAAGCAGCCCCTACTATTCGATCTATGCCGGTTTTCAAACGCAGAACGCGCCCGGAACCTTGGGCTGTCCCTCGAGCACGAGCAAAATCTGGATTGCTTTTACCATTTTTTGCAGTGCAATGGTCCTTCTCTTGGATCGCTTACGTGCTCAGCGGATGGGCGTTTCTAGAGGTTTTAGAATATATCGGTACGCTCTCAATTCTAGTCGCAGTCATCTCTTATTTCATGGAGAGCGGGAGCCGCCTGAAGCAAAAGCATTATCAGGCTTGGCAGGTGATTAATTCGGCACAATCAAAAGGCGGCAGCGGGGGACGAATTGATGCCTTGCAAGAGTTGCATGCCGACAAAGTGCCTCTCGTCGGTGTGGATGTCCGAGACGCATTTCTTCAAGGTATCAATCTCAGCGGAGCCGATCTTTCACGCGCAAATTTTCATGCCGCCGATGTACGAAACGGCAATCTGGCAAAAGCGAGCCTGGCTTTTGCCGACCTTGGTTCAGCAAATTTCCGCAAAGCAACACTCGAAGGTGCAAATCTGGAGAACGCTAACCTGGAAGATAGCGATTTGATGGGAGCAAACCTCAGCCACGCCAATCTGGAGGGAGCCAATCTAGCCAAGGCAGATCTGCGAGACGCCGATCTGACTGGAATCACCTGGCAACGGATCGCCAGCCTGAAGCTGGCGAACATTCTCGGGATCAAGAACGCTCCTCCCGAGTTTGCCGATTGGGCAAAAAAACGGGGCGCTGTCTCTATACAATCTGATACCGAATGGCAAGCGGCGATTGAGGCGTCGGAAAAAGAAGAGGCCCCGAAGGCGGCGGATTCAGGGGCGCTGCAAAAGAATTGAATAGAAGCAGGTCGCCAGATGTGCCGAAGAGATTTGAAAAGGCCGCGCTGGGCTATCGGCGGCAGGGTCAGCCTTCGCGAAGGCTACGGGCACGACAAGCTCTGCCGCCCTACAGCACTCTTTAACCCAACTGCGCTCGAACTTTTCGATAGCATTCGATGAAGCCGTCTGCGAAGTCTTGCGGTCGAGATTCGATCCAGCGATCGATCATTTCCAGTTTGAAGAACCCGCCGGTTTCTATCTCCTGAAGATTCCACGAGAGCGGGCCATCGTGAATGCCGCTGTAAATCGAGATGAACTCCTGGTCTGTCCGGATCGAGGCGGGGACCCGTCCCCGCTCGACTAATTCGGTGGCGATTCCTAATTCTTCTTTCAATTCCCGACGTGCGCAGTCGTCGTAGGATTCGCCTGCGTCGACGTGCCCAGCTGCGCTTGAGTCCCAGCGATCCGGGAAACGGTCCTTTCGATGTGAGCGTTTCTGCAGGAAGAGATCGCCCTGGCGATTCAAAATGAGAACGTGAACCGCGCGATGCATCAGACCCTCGCGATGAATTGTTGCGCGGTCCCTTGGCTCGACCGGATGATCCTCATCATCTACAACGGCCAGGAGCTCGTGCTGATCGGTGCCCTTCACCTTGAGAGGCGCCAGAAAATTGGTCAATCTTATCCATTGTTGCAACGACAACTCTTCGGCCCGCGCCGTTACCGGCAAATGCAAAAACTCCAAAGCCGCCTCAATCTCCCCTTCTCTCGCTAACAGCTTGCGCAGTTGCTTCCGCCTCTCAGAAAAACCAAGTTTAACGAGCTGCCCTAATTTTTGGAAATCGCCCAGTTCGTCGAGAGCCTGAGGAGTAAGCAAAATTACGACCGAATCAACCTGCGGCCTGGGCACGAAAACCGAAGGAGGCAAGACTCGCAGCTTCTCCACTCGCCAACGGCTTTGAATGATGATGCTGATGCTACCATAATCTTTTGAACCGGGTCCCGCGGCGATCCGGTCCGCCATCTCTTTCTGGACGGTAAAAACCATCCGATCGAAAGGCGAGGGCTCAGAGCAGAAATGAAAGATCAGTTGTGATGACATGTAGTACGGCAGGTTCCCCAGAACCTTCACCGGTCGAAGCAGAAATGCGTTCCGGGCGTCGTAGCAAATCGCGTCCCCCTCAATGACCTCAGTTTCGCAGCCAGAGAACTTCTGACGGAGGAAACCTGCGAACAACCGGTCCTTTTCCAGGAGAGTTGCCGACACCCCGCGACGAACAATTTCCCCTGTCAACGCGCCGAGTCCAGGCCCGATCTCAATCACATGGTCTCCGGGCAACAGCTCAAGCCGATCGACAATCCATCGCACCAGATTCTCATCATGTAAGAAGTTCTGCCCAAAGGACTTACGCGGAGAAGCTCCGAGCGCTTCCAATGTTGACATGATTTCAGATAGCTTCACGGCACCCGTTTTGCTTCGCCCTGATTTCTTGTCATCTTCCACCTGATTCTGATCAGGTTGTTCACAAGTTATTCACCGTTTCGGCAGCTCACGCCGACGGAATATCTTACGCGCTTCCGCCAGAGAAAGTCCTTCAATGAAATAGGCAACTGCAGACCTTCCGATCGCGTAGGTTCCAGCAGCGGCGATACCGCCCGAAATTGCGTTTCCCCACCCGGGCAGAAACTTGATTCCTGCTCTTGCCGCCTCACGCAGAACCATGCCAACTCCGATGTTGGCGCCTAGTGCGCCAAAAAACTCGGTGGCCGTTCTTACACCTAACTCCCGGCCGCTGATGTGCATGATCCCCGAAACCATCGCCGCCTGAAGAGCGGTCAGAATCGGGAGATCGGCTAACGGAATCGGTTGCGCGCCGATTGCCGCACAGATAGTCGTGATGGATCGAATTAACCGGCCGGCGATTTCGGATTGCACCTTTTTCGCTTCCACAAGGCGCGCCATGTCAATTTGCGCATCCTCAGGAAGCTCTCGCACGATCAGTTCGCCGAGGACATCTAAGTTGCGTCTGTCGTCTCGATCCGGATCAATCGTACCATCAACCCGGAAGCGGACAAAAGAGGAGACTGCGAGCGCCTTAACGAAATGGCTTGTTAGTTTGGGTTGTGCGTTGAGCCAAGCCTGCAATTCCAGAAGGCGGGCAGATGCCTTGGTCTCAGGGCCGTCAAAGATCCCGATCAGCCCCGCCTTGGACTGGTGCCGTTGCTCAGCCAGCTCGAGGAGACGTCCTGTCTGCTCGCACTCCAATCCAAGCTCTTTGGGCATATCATCGTTCACCACAAAGAGAAATAGATCCGGGCTTTCTGCATTGATCGCATCCGATAATGTTTTCCAGCTAAGGCTTGTATCGTGCAGGCGTCGCGCATCGAGGACCCTGAACCCGCCCTTGCCACGAAGCTGGAAGGTGACCCAGCCCACACTCGATTGCGAATCGAACATCTGCAGGTCGTTACCCAGCAGGCCCGAAAACAGACTTGAAATATCGAAATTGGATTGACCGACGATGACGAGCCTCGCCAGGCGCTGCGTCAAGAAGGTCTGTTTGATCGGGCGCAACTCGCCCTTGAGCGCGTTTTGCAGCGGCCCGGGGAGTTTGTCGATCAAGGACTCAAGCCGCTCGTAGATGGCGAGGAATGTTTTCTGATTCATGCGGTTTTGTAGGCGGCAGGCCCTGCCGCTGGCCTACCGGGTTGTCGGCACGCGCTGGGTTTCGGCGGCAGAGCCTGCCGCCCTACAGCGCTTACTTCGATAACAACTTCAGCAATTGCAGTACGTGATCCGCCGGCCTCACCTTCTTTAGAATGCCGAAGACTTTCTGATCGGTGCCGATGGCAAAGGTTGTGCGCTCGGTTCCCATGTACGTCCTACCGAACATCCGTTGTTCGCCCCAGACACCGTAGGCATTGACCATTTCGTGATCTTTGTCGCTGATCAGCGGGAAAGGCAGACCATGCTTCTTGATGAAACGCTGATGGCTTTCAACGCTGCCGATGTTTACTCCAAAAAGTTCTACCTTTGACTGGAGCTCTCCCCATGCGTCTCGGAGATCGCATGCTTGTATCGTACAGCCCGGAGAACCATCTTTCGGGTAGAAAAAGAGAACAATCGGGGAGCCTTTAAAATCCGCAAGCTTTACCTCCTGGCCGCCACCATAAATGCCGCCGGTTGCTATCGCTTTGAAATCCGGCGCCGGGTCGCCGATTTTAAGTTCATTCATTATTGTACGGCCAAGCTGTCACGGCTCAACGTGCTGCGCAATCCACTTCACAACTCCTTCGCCCGCAACGGTGCCTGTTGCCATACAACCCTGCAGAAGGTAACCCCCGGTAGGTGCATCCCAGTCGACCATTTCGCCGGCGCAAAACGCCCCCGGAACTGCTCGCAACATCAGGTCCGGCGTGAGCTCATCCCAGGGGACTCCGCCTCCGCACGAGATCGCTTCCTCGATGGGCCGCGGTCGGTCCAGGGGCAAACGGCAATGTTTTACGCCGTGAATCCAGTCCTCCAGAGTTTTCGGCTTCACGATTTCTTCGATGACCGCCGAAACTGCATCGGTCAAGCGCCAGTTGCGTCGGATGCCATGTCTCAGATTTTTATCCGTCGCGGTTCGCCATTTGGCGCGCAAGTCGGCCTCGGAAAGACTCGGCCGAAAATCGATCTCGATTTCCGGAGAGCGGCGTAGGTCGCGAGTCAACTGATAGAGGCCTCCACCCTCCAAGCCGTATTTTGTGATCATCAGTTCACCTTTCACAACTCGGCCGTTGCAGGAGATGGTCAGGTTCTTTAACGGTTTACCTTCGGCAACATCCAGGAATTTCTTCGACCATGCGCGTTCCCAGCCGACGTTGGATGGGACAAACGGATTCACACGTACTCCGAGGCGATTGAATTCTTCCACCCACCGCGCATCGGATCCAGTCTGGGGCCAACAGGCACTGCCCAAGGCGAAGACCACAGCATCGGCGGAGATCAGCTCATAATTTGAGCCGCATTGAAACACAATCTCAAAAGGCCGTTGACCGAGCATCTGATAAAATCGGCGGCCGACTCGCATATCGCACCCGAGCTGGTCCAGGCGCTCAACCCATTTTTCCAAGACGGCAGGAATCCGGATATCTTTGGGAAAAACTCTCCCACTCGTTCCAACAAACGTCTCGATTCCAAGCTTATGGAACCATTTGCAGGCATCATCGGGCGAAAACCGCCTTAATAGGCGCATCCACCGTTCCGGCGCGTCGTATCGTGTGACGAAATCTTCGATCGGCTCCGAATGGGTAATATTCAATCCGCCCCTGCCGGCTACGAGAAATTTCCGGCCAGGCGATGGCTTCTGATCCAAAATGACCACCCGCAGATTGCGGCTGGCAATCACTTCGGCAGCCCGCATCCCGGCCGGGCCTGCCCCCACGACGGCTACGATGGATTGGTTCAATGGCTAAGGTCTAACATTCGCACAATGGGAAGTTCGGCGCGCTTCCGTACATCTTCTGACAACTCAATCTCTGGCGACAAATTGACTAGCGCGTCTCGCAATTTCTCGAGCGTGTTCTTCTTCATGAAGCGGCAATCCGCACAAGAACACTTATCCGTTGGTCCCGGCACAAACAGTTTTCCTGGGACCTCTTTTCTGAGCCGATGTAACATCCCTGATTCAGTCACGATAATAAACGCATCCGCACTGGAATGCCGGCAATAGCTGACCATCTTTTCGGTCGAACAGACTTCGTCAGCCAGCATACGAACGGCAAATGTGCATTCGGGATGGGCTACGACAGGCGCGGAAGGGTACTGCTGACGAATCGTGTTGATACTGTTCTGGGTAAACTCGACGTGAACATAGCAAGCACCTCGCCAAAGATCCATCTTGCGCCCCGTTTTCTCCATGACCCAAGCCCCAAGGTTCTGGTCCGGCACAAACAGCAGATTGCGATCAGCCGGCGCGTTTTCGACCACTTTGATCGCGTTGCCGCTGGTGCAGATAATATCCGATAGCGCCTTCACTTCGGCGCTGCAGTTGATGTAAGCGATAACGTAGTAATTTTTGTCGGCGTTTTGGTCCAGAAATCGGCGCAGGCTCGGAGCCGGGCACGATTCTGATAGCGAACAACCCGCCTCCAGATCGGGCAGCAACACCCTCTTGGTTGGATTTACGATCTTTGCGGTTTCGGCCATGAAATGGACTCCGCAAAAAACGATTACGTCCGCATCCGTCTCCTTGGCCCGGTAACTCAGTCCTAACGAATCTCCCACGAAATCTGCGACGTCTTGTATTTCCGGCACCTGATAGTTGTGTGCCAGTATCACGGCATTCCGATCCTTCTTTAGCCGCAGGACCTCAGCCGCCAGGTCATATCCTTCTTTAAGAGCAACCATTGTAGAAAACTATGAAGCTAGAAGAAAATCCCGTCAACGTAAGCGTGATCGGGGTATCCGATAGGACTGATGGGACCAATAGGACAGATATGACTGATAGGACGGATATGATGTAAGACGGTTACCGCCGAGTCGCTGCCCCATTGGAGGACGCTATTCCAAGAGCAAAACGTCGACCACGGAGCCCGAGACCAGCGAATGCCCAGACTCGACCCGGCAGAGCGCATTAGCCTGCGAAAGTGCGAACAATGCATGCGATTGCTGTAGACCGATCGGCTGAAAAGCCCCGTCCTTTAGCAATCCGCGGAAATAATGCGGCCGGTCGCCGTCATTTGAAAGATCGGAAGCGAGCCGGGCCGGAATTCGCAGCGGTCCAAGATCAGTGCGTCCACCCATTTTCCAGAGGGCGGGACGAACAAAAAGCAGGAACGTCACAAAGGCGGAAACCGGATTCCCCGGGAGACCAAACACCAGTGTGCGCCCGAGGCGCCCAAACAGAAACGGTTTTCCTGGTTTGATTGCAACTCGCCAGAGATCCAGCTCGGCACCAAGTTTTTTTAGCATTGGTCTAACCAGATCTTTTTCACCAACCGACATGCCGCCCGCGATTAGCATCACATCCCGGCTTCGCGCTTGCTCGAAGGTCTTCAGATGCGCTTGTTCGGTGTCAGGAACAATATCGAATACGTCAGCAACTGCGTTTGAACGCTCGGTTAGCGACGCCAATAAGATCCGGTTTGTCTCATAGATCTCGCTCGGTCCCAAGCGTTCCCCCTGCGAGCGTAACTCGCTTCCGGTGGCGATGACAGCAACCGCCGGCCGCCGATAAACCGACAGCTCGGCGATTCCTTGAGATCCAATCACTGCTACTCGCGCGGGAGTTAAGACCTCACCTCTGCTGACCAGTCGTTGCCCCTCGCAAAGGTCTCCGCCACGGATCCGAATGTTTTCGCCGCGTTCCACGCCCTCTCGAACGACGATCTTGTCTCCGCGTCGTTGGACGTCCTCTTGCATAATCACTGCATCTGCTCCATTCGGAATCGGTGCGCCCGTAAAGATCCGAATCGTTTGACCCGGTCCTAGAACCAAGTTCCTATCAGCGCCCGCGGCCTGCTCACCAATCACCGCAAGCTCGCCACCAAACTTCGCATCGGCCGCGCGAACCGCGTAGCCATCCATCGAAGAATTGTCAAACGCCGGGAGCGGAATCGACGCAAAAACGTCCTCGGCAACAACACGGCCAAGCAGCGGCGACTGAACCTCCGCACCCAACGGTTCAACCGCGCCAAGCACACGATCTAAAGTCTGCGCTTCGGTAAGCAGCATGATGGGAGGACGCTACAACAGACTTTTCAGCACCACAACGCGTCTCCCGCGACCGCTTTTTTATGCGAGAAATTAAACTTTTATCCGATCAGGTGCGCCAAACTGCTTGTGAAATTTACGCATATCACGGGCACGGTCACCTTGAGAAAATCTTTCGTGCTCTCTGTGATCTTTGTGGCTACTTTTCCGTTCGAAAATCCGCGGTGATCCGTTTTCGCAACTTGATATTCCGCGACGAGGCGCCGATGCAGATGTCGTATTGTCCGGGATCGCTCTTCCAGTTCTTGGTCGCCGGATCGAAGTAGGAGAACGCTCTTTTGTCCAGCGTAAGAGATACTTCCTTCGATTCTCCTGGTTGTAGCAACACCTTTTCGAATCCTTTCAGCTCCTTGATCGGGCGCTCAATCGCAGGCTCGACCGGTTCAACATAGAGCTGCGCTACTTCAGCACCTTCCCGATCACCGGCATTTCGAATCGAGAACGTAGCTTTGATCGAGTCTCCATCAGGTTCGATTTTGAGATTGGAATATTCAAAGCGCGTATAAGAAAGGCCGAACCCAAACGGAAACAACGGTTGTACACCGTTGTGATCGTATCCGCGGTAACCAACAAAGATCCCTTCGCCATATCGTACGCTCTTGCCGCCATCAGATGTTGGATACCATCGGTACGCTGGGTTATCTTCCTTTTGCTCCTCAAACGTAACGGGGAGCTTTCCCGAAGGATTGGTCTGGCCAAACAAAATTTCTGCGATCGCGTTCCCTCCTTCCTGACCAGGATACCAGGCGTGAATCAAGGCTGAGACTTGTTTCAGCCAGGGACGCATATCGACATTCCCGCCGCAGTTCAATACCACAATAGTTTTCGGATTTTTTTCTGCGACCCGAGTTATCAGCTCATTTTGGGAGTCAGGAAGTCCAAACGTCCGATCAAACCCTTCGCCTTCCGTGCCGTCATCAAAGCCCGCGCAAACGATCGCCGCATCATAATCTTTCACGGATTCTGGAACCTCTAATGATGCCCATCCGAACTGTGCAATCGCTCCTCCGCCGCCGATGTTTTTGTAATCAATTTGGATTCGATAACGCTTCCCGGCCTGCAAAGTCCGCGTTGCGATGTCTGGCCGCGGCGCATGATCGGTCCAACTGTTAATGATGGTTTCCCCGTCGAGAAACACTCGAATACCTGCATCTGATCTCGCGCGAAATACATGCGTTCCTGAAACGGTCGGCCGGATAAATCCAGTCCAACGGACCGTAAATTTTGAAGGCAAATGCGCGCCGTTCTGGTGTGCCCACTCGAAGTCGATATTCTGATCGGTCCTGCTAAGAATCGGTTTTCCCGACAAGGTCAAGTTATCGAAGTATTCACCTTTCAACCCTTGTTCACCAGAATGCTCCGGATGCTCAAATTCTGACTTTTGAAAGCTGCCAACACCGACATCAAAATAATCCACCTGACCTTCCGTGTGATGCCGTACGCCATCTAGAACACTGATCGCGTAAAACGGCTGCAGGAATGAGCTGCCCCATCCAGCCGGGACCCCAGGATCCGCGTCTACACCAAACACAGCAATTTTATGTGTAGCGGCTGGGTTCAGAGGTAAAACCGCGTTCTTGTTCTTTAACAAAACAATACCTTCCCGTGCGACCTCTAATGCGGTTTGCGCGCTCGCAGGATCATTTTGCGGGACGGACGTATCCTGTGGCCGATCCAAAAACTGCATCTGAACAATCATCCGAAGGATTCGCCGAACCTTGTCGTTGATCTCATCCTCTGAGATCTGGTGACTTCGAAGAGCCTGAAGCAGATCTTTTCGATTCATCCAGACGCCAGAGGGCATCTCGAGATCAAGTCCGCGTTTGACCGGACCGATCAGGCTGTGTGTTGCTCCCCAGTCTGACATCAGCACACCTTGAAAGCCCCATTCGCCTTTTAGGACATGCAAATTCAGGAACTCGTTTTCGGTGCAGTGCTGCCCGTTAACTTTGTTATAAGCGTCCATCACGGCGCCGACACCCGCTGTGCGAACTGCCGCTTCAAAGGCTGGCAGGTAGATCTCGCGCAACGTTCTCTCGTCGATAATGACGTTAATCTTGCCGCGATTCGTTTCCTGATTGTTTGCAGCGAAATGTTTGATCGTCGCAACCACTCCTTGACTTTGAACTCCGCGGATGAACGGGACAACCAGCTGCGACGCAAGAAAAGGATCCTCGCCGGAAATGTATTCAAAGTTACGGCCGCCTATCGGCACCCGATGAATATTAACTCCAGGCGCCAGCAACAGGTGAATACCGCGGGCCCGGCAGTCGCGCCCCATGGCGACGCCTTCTTTCTCGGCCAACGCTCGGTTCCAGGCTGCCGCGACAGCTGCCCCGGCCGGATAGCGTGTGCTTGGCTGATCTCGGCGAACTCCAAGCGGCCCATCCGACATCAGAATCTCCGGCAGACCCAGCCGCGGAACAGCACGAATCGACATCGCGTGTACGCCGCCGATGTAATCAAGCTTTTCGTCCAGCGTCATCTGACCGAGCAGTTGATCAACGCGTTGGTCAACTGGTTCAGCGGCGTTTGTCCGGAAGACAAACCAGAACAGAAAAAAGCTCAAAGCGATTCGGTGCAGCACCCAAGCACTGAAGCAGGTGGCGGGGAGGGACTCAAGCGGGAGGAGAATTCAGGAGCGACAGGGCAGAATTCCGAATTGTCTCCTCTCCTCCATGCACTATGGTCCGCTTATGTCAGAACATCGCGCAACTATTTCTTGGCAACGGACAAGCGAGGAATTTTCGAAGGGGCGTTATTCCCGTGAACACGTCTGGAAATTTGACGGGGGTGCAACCGTTCCCGCTTCTCCAAGCCCCTCGGTTGTTCCAGCGCCTTTCTCGAATGCTGCGAACGTCGACCCAGAGGAAGCCTACGTGGCTTCGTTGACCAGTTGTCACATGCTTTTCTTCGTCGATTTCGCGCGGCGAAAAGGATTTGTCGTCGATTCATATGACGATGAAGCGGTCGGCATTCTATCTAAGAACGACGCAGGCCAGATGTGGATCAGCAAAGTCGTGATGCATCCCCGCATCAAATTCAGCGGGGACAAAACACCAAGTGGGCAGGATGAAGACCAGCTGCATCACGATGCACACAAAGCCTGCTTCATTGCGAACTCCGTGAAGACCGAGATCACGTGGGAAAAGAGCTAACGCAAGACGGTCGACGGTCGACCGTAGACGGTTAACGGCGGCGCTGACCTTGTCCGCCATAGCCTTGGCGAAGGCGGAAGGCGCCGCCAAATCATCAGCCCAGCTCCGAAGAAATTCGAAGCTGGGCTTTTCGATGACCCCCAAGAAATCTTGCTAAAAATATGTAAGTACCAGGAGAGGAGAATAGTCGGGTTCTCGGCGTGAGAACCTCAGTTCGGCAAAAGATAAGCCGGCGCTACACACAAAACCCTCCTTGTGCACTGCTTAGTCAAAAAGCGTATGTTTTGTATGTTTTTGGTGACAAGACGTCAAGCACAGAAACACGTGTTAGAGGCCACCACGGGATCCACGTGTGTTGTCAAACTTCGAGCCATTCGCGGCGCACGGTTTGGTTGGCGTTGAGTTCGGCTGGTGTGCCCTCAAATATGATCCGGCCGTGTCCCATCACATAGACGCGGTGCGATATCCGCATGGCGATCGACAGCTTCTGTTCGACTAGCAGGATCGCGACCCCGCGCCGGGCAATTTCAGCAATC
>JBKPBY010000058.1:0-4493 GCA_046727075.1 bacterium
CTGTGGCCGGGACCCCTGACTGACGCCCTGGCTCTGCCCACGGAGGAAAAACGAAACCTTATTCTGCCGATGCGGGAGCGCGTCATGCGCTACGATGCCCGACACTGGGCGCGTTCTTTCATTGACGACTTGATGTCAGGCTAAAGAATCAAGCACAAATATAACTTCTTGTTGAAAAGTTTTTAGTGTAGTAGACACTAACTGTTATGGCACGACATCCCAAACCTGAAAACGCCAACAACCCGCTGCGTCAGCTACGAGCGCTCTTGCAGGATCCAGCAAAGAAGAGGACTCACATGAGCCAAGAAGAACTGGCTCGGCTATGCCGCGTGCCCGCCAATACTATCAAGTCGATTGAAGTTGGCCGGCTGAAGCTAACTCCAGCCGTCTTAAAGAATATTAGGGAGTCTACCGGCGCGCGATGGGATGATAAAAAAGTGCGATGGATGCGATTCCACGATGACAATGCTTTCACCTTTGAGGATTACATCGAGTATCGGGACAAGCTGCTCTGTCCCACAACTCTTGAACAAGCTACGCAAAGTGGTCTGATGGTCCTGATCCACTGCCGTATAGAATGGCTGTTTGACAATGTACCCAGAGAATCGTGGAACTCCCTCAGATCGGCCATCGACTCCTTTTTGGAGGAGTGTAAGCAGGAATTTAAGCTGAACAAAAACGACGCCGCATTTTTCTTTCCTGTAAGATCTGCCAAGGACTCTGATTACGCCCGATTCTCTAAGGCATCGCAACAGAAGCTGGAAGCACTCCACCAACAGAAAGTGCAAGCACTGCAGAAGCGTGAACACGCTTCGAAGAAGCCTGTGAAGGGGAGCTACGCTGCCGCGGGCAACAAAAAGAGAAAGCCGCTGTACTTGAGAGTGGGGGACGCAAGTTGCTGATGCCTTGGTGTCTCGCGTGCAGGCCGTCAAGGCGTACCAGTTTCCTCAAGAACATGATAAGAGAAGGCCGGGACGGAGCGCCCCAGGTCGATCAAGTAGTCCTTGAGGTCGACTTTTCTTCGGTTTGCAATCTGCATGAGCTTATAGAGCCCGAGCTGTTGGTCGAGTCCGTAGAGTAATAGGAGCTGATCTTGGGGATGCATCGCTGTGATGTTCCATGATTTCAGAGCCTCTTCAGGAAAGTGGCGAAGATTGAACGTCACAATGACCTCGGCGTGCGCGTGAATTGCACAGGCAAGGACGTGGCGATCCTTTTGGTCGTTTCTACACTGTTCGATGAGGCATTCGTGTCCCGTTACCATTGCTTCCGGGAACTGTTCACGTAATACTTCTTGAAAGCTTTTAGCCAGGTGCTCTGGCCAGCCGATCTCGGCGTGGGCGTGGCGAGTTTCTTCCAGAATCGTTTCGCTCCAGATAGGGAGAAAGAGACGTGGCTCCTCGGCGAACGTGAGGAAGACATCTGTTACTGCGAAGTTAGCAAGGACGCAGGCGTCGAGAACAACCCTGAAATCCGCAATCACTTCTCAGACTCTTTTCGATCTTTCTGCGCTGAAGGAAAGTAGAGACCCGCTTCTTCAACCTTTTGAGACAAATCACTAAGCGCCTTTTTTCGTTCAGTATCCCTGTGTGCGCGGAACTCAGTCAAATGTTTGTAGAGCACTCGCCGATGTGACCCTACGGTAAAGAACGGAATTTTGCCCGATTCGAGCATGTTCACAAAAGACTGGCGTGACATCCCCAGGAAGTTGGCAGCAGCTTGCGTAGTAAAGGCCTCATCTTCGGGGATCATGATGATCGCCCGACGCTCTTTCATCAGCTGAACTACACGAACCAAATGCTTGTATAGCGCAGGTGGAATTTCGATTTTTTCCTCACCCTCGGCGTCTATCAGCATGGCGTGTGGTCGCGACAAAACGTATAACAGCCGATCAACCTCCGGGCGCTCGAGGTCTGAAGGATCTAATCTGTTCTTTTGTTCAGTGACAGCCATACCCGGAGCATCGGCGAAACGGGCAAAGAATCAAGAAATTATTCGCTATAATCGCTAATTCCTGTCACCCTACGTGTCGAAAACAATTATGTACATTCTTGAACTTGTTCCGACTTTTCGTTCCGACTGCTCCATTATTGGAGCACCTATGCTGCTATAAGTACTTGGTAATCAGGAAATTGGAGCGGGCAAAGGGAATCGAACCCTCATTTCGTGGCTCCCCTAGGCGACGGATCCTTTTCAGGAGAGGAATGGACGGCTGTAAACAGCCAAAAACTAAGGCAAACATGTGTGAAAATATGTGTGACTTCTCCCCATCTCCTGGGTAGCCTGTGATTTAATGGCTTACCTCGTTCGCGATGCCCGTTCGCGATCGCCCTATTGGTATGGCGTTTACCTCGTCATCTCCCCGGGTGGACAGCGGCGCTGGGTTAGGAAGTCGACAAAAATGCGGAAGCGCTCTGAAGCCAAGGAAATCTTGGACGCTTGGCAAAAGACCGCCGACCGTGCCGCGGCGGGAAACTTGGACCACACCAGGATCCGGGAAATCGTTCTTGAGACGGTCGAGCGTGTCACAGGGAAGCGGACCGATTCTCCAACCGTTTCGGAATGGCTGGAGCGCTGGATTCGGGCTGAGAGAGGCGCCGTAGCCGGGCGCACAATGATGCGCTATGAGCAGATTGTCCGCGATTTTCTGAACAGCATCGGCACGCAG
Source organism: bacterium (assembly GCA_046727075.1). Taxonomy (GTDB): domain Bacteria; phylum Verrucomicrobiota; class Verrucomicrobiia; order Chthoniobacterales; family JAFAMB01; genus JBKPBY01. The sequence goes on from JBKPBY010000058.1 coordinate 2,669, forward strand.
GCGCAAGCGCCACTTGAGGTGTTAACAACCGACACAATTCTTCAGTTCAAGGAACGGTGGCTTTCCGGAGGCAGGTCTCCGCGGACTGTGAACCAGACGATCAAGATCTTGAAGCGTCCTTTCAAAATTGCCCTCGAGGAAGGATTGATCGATCGCAATCCGGTTGCCGCTGTTCGGCCGATTCGCACCAGCAGTGCAAAAAAAGGTGTGTTTAGCCCAGAGCAAATCCAACGCTTGCTCGAAGTAGCGGAAGGCGACTGGAGAGGGCTAATTTTGTCCGGCTACTTTACGGGCGGCCGGCTAGTCGACCTAGCGAGACTTACTTGGGGCGACATCGATTTATCAGAGAAGACAATCACCTTCGTGCAGAGAAAGACCGGGGCTTCTGTCCAAATACCGATCCATCAGAATTTGTACGAATACCTTTTGGAATTGCATAGATCCGATGGTCCGAAAAGACCGGTTTTCCCTAGGCTTTTCGATAAGCCTGGCGCCGGGAAATCGGGGCTTAGCATGTCATTCAAAAGACTTATGGAACGCGCCGGCATCGACGAAGGCGTGGCTCGCAAGAAAGACGGAAAGCTTGGGCGAAATGTTTCACGACTTTCGTTCCATTCGCTTCGACACAGCTTCAATTCGGCCATGGCTAATGCCGACGTTCCGCTTGAGATCCGACAAAAGTTGACTGGCCATGCGAGCAAGGACATGAACAAGCATTATACGCATCTGGAGCTCGAGACGGTGCGGCGGGCTGTGGAGTCCATTCCTCAGTTACCGGGCAAAGGATCCGCCGCACGCTGTGAAAGGCCTTCAAAAATAGAACTATCAGAGCGTTCGCCGTGATCGGTCGTTTGGGCGATCGCCGGGGTTCGGATCGCTCGGTCGCGGGCGGGTTGTCAATTGCGGCTCGTCAGCTTGGCATTGACTTGTAATCAGCAGGTCAACAGTTCGAGTCCGGTTGCCAGCTCGGTTGAGTATTGAACGACTTATGTTGCGTGCCGCCTGTCATCAATAAACTGGCTTCGACACTTTTGAGGATTCACCCAAACCGCATGAGCGCGTCACAATTCGGGGGGGAGACGGAGGCGGCTTCGCTTGCTGGGATCAATGGAGCAAGACGAGGACCGCCTCGATATCACCCGGGGGAATTTTTTTTAACTTCATCGCCGTATGTAGATACGCACCGAGATCATCTAGCTGTAGTCGATCGAGCGGCATTTCAATTACCTTTTTGGGGTTGCGAGCCTTCAAGCGGTCTCCGAAACCTCCGTTCTATCCGTTGAACTACGGGGACGTCTGATTATGAACGACTTATGACTAAGGATGTCTTGAAAAGGGCCAAAGTTCTACCAAAAGTTCTACTTTAACCCTTTGTGTCCTAAGTCGTGCACAGGCGTTCAAATAGTCTAAAAGCTCTTGGTGTGCAATTCTGATGCGACGCTATTTCGACATGTCTTGGGGCCTGGCACGACGTCCAACCTCCAGATCAATCTGGCGGCGCAGAGGCGGTCGTCCGCTTGTCGCTGGAAATATTAGTGCCCGATAGTGGGGCGTACCCCTTTTCCGGGGTCGGCCACATGGCCCAATGGCTTGTTCTGGCCTTACTTTGCCATGCTCGGCGGTCCCACTCTTTTATCAGGTATCCAGAGTGAAGCCGACCTTCACTGTCACCTGCCAATCCGCGACCTTGTTATTCTCGAGGTGGCCGCGCACCTCGGCGACCTCAAACCACCTCATATTTCGGATCGTCTTGTCAGCTCGCGTGATCGCGTTGTTGACTGCGTCTTCGATGCCGTTTGGAGAGGAACCGACCAGCTCAATCTTT
>JBKPBY010000059.1:0-52637 GCA_046727075.1 bacterium
TCATCGGCATGACGCAAGATGGCCAGATTTTCTTTTGTTATTTCGCCCAGAATTCTAACCGCCAGGCCAGGCCCGGGAAATGGTTGCCTGAAGACGATCTCGCGAGGCAGCTCCAGCTCGAGGCCCACCTGGCGAACTTCATCTTTGAACAGCTGGCGTAACGGCTCCAGCAACTCGAAATCCATTGTTTCAGGAAGCCCGCCGACATTGTGGTGGCTCTTGATCAAAGCAGCCGGGTTGCCGGAAATTGAAATACTTTCAATCACGTCGGGATACAGCGTCCCTTGTGCCAGATAGCGATAGTGGCTTGTTCCCGTTTCCTCCACTTTCAATTCCTGCGTTGCACTCTCGAACACACGGATGAATTCGCCGCCAATAATTTTCCGTTTCTTCTCCGGGTCGGTTACGCCAGTGAGCTGACGGAGAAACTGATCCGACGCATTAACGTACTTCAGTTTGATTTTGAAGTTGTCGCGAAAGATTTTCTGAACGGTTTCTGCCTCCCTTGCCCGCAGCAATCCATTGTTCACAAAGATGCAGGTCAGTTGATCTCCAATCGCGCGATGAATCAGCGCTGCGGCAACCGATGAATCGACGCCTCCGGACAATCCGAGAACGACTTGGTCGTTCCCAACTCGCTCCCGAATATCTCGACAGGTCTGTTCGATGAAAGACCCCATCGTCCAGTCAGGGGAGCAGTCACATACCCGGTACAGGAAATTCTCAAGGACATCTTTTCCCAACGGAGTGTGTGCCACTTCCGGATGGAACTGCAGCCCATAGAACTGTTTCTCTCGGTTCTGGATGACGGCATAGGGCGAGTTCTCCGTGACTCCGACAGACTCGAACCCGGAAGGCAGCTGCGTAATATTGTCTGCGTGACTGTTCCAGACTTGGAGCTCGGAAGGAAGGCCTTCGAACAACACGCTCTTGCCGACGATCTTCAGGAGGCCCGGCCCGTATTCTCGTCGATCTGAAAACTCAACAGCGCCGCCTAAATGAAACGCAAACAGTTGGACGCCGTAACAGATACCAAGAATAGGCAAACCAAGTTCAAAGACCGCCGGATCAATTTTAGGAGCGTTCTTTTCGAAGACACTGGAAGGTCCGCCGGATAAAATTATCCCTTTGGCTCCCGTCGCGCGAATCTGGTCCGGAGAAGCGCTGAACCGGATAATTTCAGAATAGACCCGACTCTCGCGCACCCGCCTTGCGATGACTTGCGTATACTGCGACCCGAAATCGAGGATCGCCATCTTCGAACCATGAAACGCGGTGGCGCTGCTCATTTTGGGAAAACGCGATTATCGCACAACAAAACAGGAATAAAACCGCAGATTTAGCAGATTCCGCAGATTTTTGCATCATTACCAAAACATCCGCTGATTGCCGACCTTCGGGTCCGCAGACCATTATCCGATAAAAATCTGCGGAATCTGCGGCTGCTTCCGTTCCGTCTAGATGGTGTTATGATTTGTTGGTAAACGTGCACCAAAGACGGCGTACAAGAATAATTCCGCCATCGCTGCTACTCGAAGGTTATTGTACCGGAATTTTTCCGATGGCGATGGAGAGTGGGCAGATTGGCTGGTTTTCGCCCGATCCACGGGGCATGATTCCGATCGATGCCTTCCATGTCCCGCACGGTTTAAGACGAGTGCTTCGTAAGTCCAGTTTTGAGGTGCGTATTAACACACAGTTTGAAGAGGTCATCCGGGCATGTAGCAAGCGGGAAGAGACTTGGATCAGCGAGGAAATCATTGCCAGCTATGTGAATCTTCACCGGCTGGGATTTGCGCATTCTCTTGAGGTTTGGATGGAGAAACGGCTGGCAGGCGGTCTTTATGGTGTAAGCATTCACGGCGCTTTCTTCGGAGAATCGATGTTTCATAACGTAGCTGATGCTTCCAAGATTGCTCTTGTTGCCTTGGTCGATCGGCTGAGAGAGCGTGGTTTTCGATTGCTGGATACTCAATATGTCACCGACCATCTTCGAACGTTTGGAGCGATCGAAATTCCGCGTACGAAGTATCTTAGTCTGCTGCGGCAAGCACTTGCGCTGGATTGCAAATTTGTCTGAAAATTCAGAACTCAGAACTCAGAACTCTAAGCGAATCGGCCAAAGAACGTCTTGCGGGGGGTCGGCGTAACGAAAATCTGCTGCGTATGGAAAGAAAACCAGCAAAGACATTCCGCGATTTGATCGCATGGCAGAAGGCCCATCAATTTGTCCTTGAGACATACCAATTTAGTAACGGTTTTCCCAAGAGTGAGCTGTTTTGTTTAACGTCACAACTCCGGAGGGCGGCAATTTCAATCGCTGCAAATATCGCCGAGGGTTTCAAGAAGCGATCATCGATGGATAAAGCCAGATATCTAGGGATTTCGCAGGGCCCCCTTGAAGAGTGTCGCTATTATCTAATCCTGGCCCACGATCTCGGATATAGAGATCCCTCTTTGCTAGGAGCAACTCTCGAAGAGACTTCTCGGCTCCTGACAGGCTATGTCGGCAAGGTTCTGCGCTCAAAAAATCTGTGAGTTCTGAGTTCTGAGTCTGAGTCCTGAATTCTGAGTTCTGAATTCTGAGTTCTGAGTCCTGAGTTCTGAGTCCTGAGTCCTGAGTTCTGAGTCCTAAGTCCCGAATTCTCACCATGATCAGCATTCAAAACTTAAACGTTACGCGAGCCGGGACCGTGATTCTCAAGGATATAAGTTGGGAGGTCGGCGACGGTGAAAACTGGGTAATCCTCGGTGCCAATGGTTCTGGTAAGACTACGCTGTTAAGTTGTGTCACGGGATATGTCACTCCGTCCGGAGGAACGATTCGAGTCCTTGGCAGACAATACGGAAAATCGGATTGGCGCGAACTGCGAAAAGAAGTTGGGTTAGTGAGCTCCAGCATCCGCCATTGGATTGATGATGGCCAGCTCGCGCTGGATATTGTGGCCAGCGGTCGAAACGCTGAATTGAATTCGTGGCGCCCGCCTAAGGGGCGTCTCCGGCACGAATCGATGGAGGCGCTACTGGAAGTTGAATGCCAAGATCTTGCCAATCGGCCCTGGGCGTTTCTGTCGCAAGGCGAACGCCAACGAATTCTGATCGGTCGTGCCCTGATGGCGCGTTACCGAATTCTAATTCTCGATGAGCCCTGTGCCGGACTGGATCCGGTCGCTCGCGAACGATTCCTTCAGTTTCTTCAACGGCTGGCGGCCTCGCCGAATACCCCGAATCTCGTCTTTGTGACGCACCATATCGAAGAGATTCTCCCCTGTTTTGACCGAGCGCTGATTCTGCAAGATGGACAAATTCTTTCCCAGGGGCGGATTCACAATGTCATTACATCAGCCATCATGACCGAGGCCTTTGGATCGCAGATCGTGGTCCGCAGGACCCGCGGCCGATATCGGATGCTGTAGGGGTTCCGGGTTCCGCGTTCGGGTCGGAGCAGGCCACGCTCGGAACCCGGAACCCTGATCCATGGACAACATGCGATTGTGTGGTTCTTTAAGTGTCTCCCCCTCTATGGTCAGAAGCTTGATGCTCCTACTTCCCCTGGCACTCGTTAGCTGTGGCCAAAAACCTAACAGTGCGCAACAGCAAACACCGAAGAATGTTCTGGTGACAACGGTCAAGCGAATGGATGTGCCGGTGCAGATCAATCAGTTTGGCCGTGTGAGTTCTCCTGAGACCGTCAATGTCAAGCCGCAGGTAGCGGGCAGAATCACCGAAGTTCATTTCCAGGAAGGCCAGGAGGTGAAGAAGGGAGACCTTTTGTTCGTTGTCGATCCACGGCCGTTTCAAGCAGATCTTCAGCAGGCGCACGGGCAGTTGAAGTCTGACGAAGCGCAACTGGAAGTGAACCGAAAGAATCTGCAGCGAGATATCGAAATAGGCAGACAACGTTTCGTATCGGAGCAGGAAATTGATAACCTTCGCGGCCAGGTTTCGAACTTTGAAGGAGCAGTCGAAAAAGATCACGCAGCGATCGATCGGGCGAATTTGAACCTGGAATACTGCTATGTGAAATCGCCGGTCAACGGCCGTACCGGCCGGCGCCTGGTGGATCCCGGCAATTATGTCGGTATCGGTTCTGATGTACTGGTGAACATTCAGAGGCTGGATCGCGTTTATGTCGATTTCAGTATTTCGGAGAATGACTTGGCCCAGCTTCGCGAGAACATGACTGGCGATTCGCTGAAAGTAGATGTGGATCAGCCTTCCCGACCTGATGCGTTGCGATCGGGATCGCTCACATTTTTGGATAACAGCGTTTCTTCCACGGCGGGATCCGTCCTGTTACGAGCGACCATCCCGAATGAGGACCGTTACTTATGGCCCGGCCAGTACGTCAATGTGGCCCTGACAGTTCAAGTCCTTAAAGATGCCCTGGTCGTGCCGAATCAGACCGTTCAAATCAGTAAAAATGGTCCTTATCTCTTTGCGGTAAACGCTGATAAGACAGTTGATCTCCGCCTGGTAAAGACTGGAGTTCGTTATCGTGACCTCATCGTAGTGAATGAGGGTGTGAAAGATGGCGAAACGGTTGTTGTTGAAGGCCAGCTTGCTCTGGCCAAAGGGATGAAAGTAAACGCCCAACCATACCAGCCCTCCAAACCCCAAGGTAGCACGCCTGGTTTGGGAGAAAATACTTCGCGAGGATCATCTGCGGGCTCAGAAAAAGGTGGGGAAACGCGGAAAGATTGAAATCTGCGAATATGACGTTTTCGGACAGAGATCGGTATGACTGAGCTTTATCCGGCCATGGCCGGAATCGTGCGCGTGGCAGCCGCACGAGGCTGCGATAAATCGCAGCCCTACCGGCGCTGGGCCGTCGCTTGCGAAAAGTAACCGATGAACTTCTCAGAACTCTTCATCCGCCGTCCGATCGCGACCCTCTTGCTGACTATTTCGGTCACGCTTTTCGGCATTGTCGTCTTCCGGAACCTCCCGGTGAATGATCTGCCGGCCGTCGACTATCCGGTGATTCAGGTCACGGTAGGCTATCCCGGAGCGAGTCCAGAAACGATGGCGAACACGGTCGCGACCCCGCTCGAAAAACAATTTCTTCAGATCTCCGGGCTTAATCTTGTTACGTCGAGAAGCCAAACCGGGCAATCTGTTCTGGTTCTACAATTCGATTTGAATAAGGCTTTGGGCGACGCGGCTACCGATGTCCAGGCGGCGATCACACGCGCAACAGGCTATCTCCCGCAAGATCTGCCTCAGCCCCCGTCGTTTCAGAAAACGAATCCAAACGACCAGCCGATTGTTTACCTTGGCCTGATCAGCGACACGTTGCCGGATGGAGCCTTATATGACTACGGCAACACTCAGCTCGGCCAACAGATCGCTATCATTAATGGTGTTAGCCAGGTAAGCGTCTACGGTGCTCGAAGCGCTGTCCGTGTGAAAGTCGACATCGATCGACTTTCTTCCCGCGGGTTAACAATGACCGATGTCACGAACGCGGTCGCGGCGGCTACCAGTTACAAAGGTGCGGGTCAACTCGATGGATCGTTTCGCACCTTGTTAATCCAGCCGAACGGGCAGCTCTCGACGACTCAACAGTATGAGAATGTAATTATTTCGCAGAGCAATGGCTCCCCGGTTTACCTGAAGGACGTTGCGCGAGTTGTACGATCTGTAGAGGACGAACGAATCACCCGCAGTTTCTGGTCGAGGGACTTTGGCTATGCTGGAGCGAATGTCGTGCTCGCGATTTATCGGCAGGCTGGAGCCAACGCCGTTGAGGTGGCACAACGTATCAAGAGTCTGCTGCCTGAGCTCGAAAGAGAGCTTCCCGGATCAGTGAAGCTAGTTCCGCTTTACGATCGTTCGGTCAACATTATTAACAATGCCCAAGACGTTGAACGCACCCTGTTCATCGCGTTCACGCTTGTTGTCATCGTAATTTTTCTCTTTCTTGGGCGGGCCACTGATACCCTCATCCCGGTTGTCGCCCTCCCGCTTTCGCTACTCATCACGTTTCTTGTGATGGGAGCACTGAACTACAGCCTGAACAACCTCACGCTGATGGCGTTAACGCTGGCGATTGGCTTTCTAGTCGATGACGCCATCGTGTTTCTCGAAAATACCGTCCGGTTGATGGAGGCAGGTGCTAAGCCTATGGAGGCGGCAATTCAGAGCGCAAAGCAGATCACATTCACGATCGTTGCGATGACCGTCTCGCTGGCAGTCGTGTTCTTGCCGATGGTCATGGTGACTGGAATCATTGGCAGAATTTTTCAGGAATTCTCCGTTACGATCATCATCTCGATTCTAGCCTCCGGCCTGGTATCGATCACGCTGACTCCCATGATGTGCTCGCGCATACTTGGTCAAAGGGGGCACGGGGACCAGACCTGGGTAGAGCGTGTAGTTGGCGGTAACTTCAAACGGGTGACTCGGGCCTATGGCCGGACCCTGCATTTCTTTTTGGAACACCGATTGATCTCTGTCGTGGTATGGGGCGTCAGTTTGGTTGCGACCGTTTGGTTTTTCGGCCAGTTGCCCAAGACGTTCCTGCCAATTGGAGATAGCGGATTTGTTCGAGGGGTGGTAATTGCTCAGGAGGGAGTTTCTCCCCAGCGCATCCAGCAATTGCAAAAACAGGTCGAAGCGATTGTCCAGAAGGATCCTGCGGTCCAGCAAACTTTCACTCTTTCGGGTTTCTCCCGTGGATTCGCGCCGAACCAGATGTTGCTTTTGGCCTTTCTCAAAGACATCGGCAAGCGAGACCCAATTAACGTTGTGGTCGGCCGTATGATGCGGAGCATCAGCGTTATTCCAGGTGTCATTCCATTGCTTCAGGCGAATCCGGTGCTGCAGATTAGTACAGGCGCGACCCAGACCAACCAGGGAAAATATGCATTCGCGATTTCCGGCGTGGACGCACAGCAAGTTTACCGGGTCGGTCAGCAAATGATGGATCAGTGCCGTACCTATCCTGGCTTTGCCAGCGTATCGTCCGACTATTTTGGCAATACCCCGATGCTTGAGCTTAACTTAAACGACCGTCAGCTACAGTCATACGGCCTGAATAACGTTAACGTCGAAAACCTTCTCAAAAACGCGTTCTCGCAGAACTACACGTACCTCATCAAAACGCCGGTCGATCAGTATCAAGTCATCGTTGAAGTCGAAGATCAGCAGCGGCGAGATGCCGCCGATATTGGCTCGCTCTATTTTAAGCCAGGTGGCGGTGACCGAATCATCCCGAGCGCCACGGTGGTTGAGCGACGGCAGACAGTAGGGATGCAGGCAATGAATCATTTGAATCAGTTCCCGGCCGTGACGCTCTTTTTCAATCTCAAATCCGACGCGTCGATTGGGGATGCAACGAAATTTATCCTGCGAACCGCGGCCGAAACTTTGCCTTCGACTATTCGTGGTGAGTTACAAGGCGAAGCTCAGACGTTCAACGAAACGTTTACTCAGCTTGCTTACCTGTTGTTGGTAGCGGTTTTCATCATGTACGTCATTCTCGGCATCTTGTATGAGAGCTGGCTGCACCCGGTGACGGTCCTTTCGTCGCTGCCGGTAGCAACGGTGGGTGGCTTAATGACTCTGTACTTTTTAAGGTCCGAGCTCTCGCTCTATGCCTACATCGGAATGTTTATGTTGATCGGGATCGTGAAGAAGAACGGAATCATGCTGGTCGACTTCGCCGTCGAACAGCGGCGCCTAGGCAAAAATCCGATCGACGCCATTCATGAGGCAAGCATTGAGCGCTTCCGGCCTATCATAATGACTACGTTAGCCGCTTTGATGGGAGCGCTGCCGATCGCTCTCGGATTTGGTGCCGACGGCGAATCGCGTCGTCCGCTTGGCTTGATACTGGTAGGTGGTTTGGTTGTTTCACAGTTGATCACACTTTACGTAACTCCTGCGATCTACCTCTATATGGAGGCCGTTCAGGAAAAATTGAACGCGCTCTACGCATACCTGAAGGCGCGGCAGGGCCGTCCGCTACTGGCTAGATAGAAGCCGAACATGGCGCCCGTCGGGTTTAGCTTGCGCGGAAGCGCGAACCCTACCGACATCGGGCAAAAGCCACAATGGTAGGGTCCACCGCTCCTGCGCGACCTGAAACACACGATCCGACTCGCCTGCTTCGACATCCTCGGGCACGCCAAATATTGAGGGTTCCGCGCAGCGGAATCCTACGGGCTTACCACCGAGGGTGCAGGTTCACACCTCGCCAGAATTTCGGCAAAAAATTTAATACTTCCCGTCGTGAATCGAAGCTAAGCATCCGTAGAAGGGCTTTGAAACGATGGACCGGCGCCTCGAGACGTGATCGAAAAAATTCAGTGAAGATCGGACGATTGAATCCCATCTAAGATACAGATCGATGATGAGACAAGGAGCTCGAAGCGATGTTCAAGGCAGCCTCTGACAACGCGCACAGCTTCAGAAACCATCGAGTTCATCGCAAGCTTTTCGAACGTACTCGAAAGTACTTTCTTCCGAAGCTTTACGGCTCGACAGAAGATGTGCGGGTTCTCACCGGACCATTTGCCGGGATGAAATATCACAATACCTCGTCCTTTGGACCAATTACCCCAAAGTGGTTGGGCAGCTATGAGTGGGAGATTCAGGACCTGGTTGAGCGGATGTGCGTTAACCGCTACGAAAACATTGTAAACATTGGGTCGGCCGAAGGTTACTATGCAGTCGGTTTGGCATGGAGGAGTCCTCGGTCAAACATTCTTGCGTTTGATATTGATCCCCTCGCTCGCCGTGAAGTCGTAGAATTGGCGAAACAAAACGGCGTCGGTGATCGGTTAGATGTAGGCAGCGCGTGCCGGCGATTAGACTGGGTTCCTCCCGGCAAGAATCTACTTTTCGTCGATATCGAAGGCGCCGAAGATGATTTTCTTAATCCGCAAACGACGCCGTATCTGCTCCAGTTTGATATTTTGGTAGGCCTGTACGAGCTGGCTCGGTCGGCCCGGGACCTAGAGAGCTTATTGCGTGATAGATTTGAAACAACGCACGTGATCGAACGCAGAACGCAAACCGACCGTGCCGAGTGGCAAGCGCGAAATCAGAAAGTTTGGGGGAAACGATTAACCGACAAAGACGTCGCACGGGCGACCAACGAGTTCAGGACAGAACACCAAGTTTGGCTGTGGATGGAGAAAAAGAAGGCCGGGAACGTGTAACAACGCCGAGATCCTCCTCAGCCAACCTGCCCTCCATATCTTCAGCGCAGGAGGAAGCTAACCTCCTTCTCGGCGACCTGTCCGCCGTAGCTGTCGCTGCCACACGCACGAGGCTACCAGCTCTCATTTCTCACCTTTCACTTACCGCCGTTCGGTTCCACATTCTCTGAATGAAGATTCCCATGCTTTCCGAAGCTCTCGGCGATGCTGGGTGGAAGTTGCTCGGTGCCGATCAGGTCGATTTGCTGATGGGCGGCCGCGCGAGTTGTTAGTTTTACGCCAATCAGTTTGCTGATGCCGTGCTCCTCCATCGTGATCCCGTACAACAGATCGGACTTCGCAATTGTGCGTTTGTTATGGGTGATCACCACAAATTGGCTTTGAGTAACAAATCGATCCAGAATCTTGATGAACCGGTTGATGTTCGATTCGTCGAGCGGAGCGTCCATTTCATCTAACACACAGAATGGGCTCGGCTTCACCATATAGATGGCAAACAACAGCGAAACCGCCGTCATTGTCTTTTCTCCACCGGAAAGAAGGGAAATCGATTGGAGCTGTTTACCCGGCGGTTTTGCAATGATCTCAATCCCGCTCTCGAGCGGATCCGCGTCATCCACCAGAAGCAGATTCGCTTTGCCGCCTCCGAACAATTCACTGAACATTTCTTGGAAGTTAATCCGTATCTGCTCGAAGGTTTCCGCGAACAACTCTTTGGTGGTCGCGTTAATCTTGTTGATCACATCGAGTAGTTCATTCTTTGATCGGACAAGATCGCCGTGCTGTTCGTCGAGGAAGCGCTGGCGCTCCTCTAGTTCGTCGTATTCCTGAATCGCCTCCAGGTTTACCGGCCCCATCGCGTCCAGTCTTTCGGTGATTTCTGCGATGGCCGTTTTGACGAATTCCCAGTCGATCTCCTGTGAGTGTGAGTGCGAGTGTGCGGTTGGAGCACCCGAGTCTGAGGCGGGAGCGGACTCAGCCTGTTCGAGGCGTTTTCGTTGTTCGCGGATTGCGACTTGGAAAGCATACCAGTCTGGCTCGAATGATGCGAGATCGACCTGATAGCGATGCGCGGCATGTTCTTTCAGATGCTCCAACTGCAGATTTAGTTGGGTTGTTTTAACTTCGTGTTGTCCGCGCAATTCCTGACAATCGGTTAGCTGCTTGCGAAGGTGCCGCAAATTCAGTTCTACGGCTTCAAGTGATTGCAAACGGGTAGATCTTTCTCGCTGTAATTCGGTGACCTGCGATTCGACAGTTGCTCGATCGGTTTCCAACCTAGAGATCTTGGACCGTAGTGATTCATTCTCCACCGCTAGTTGGTCGACGCGCGCTTTATAGTGATCTATATCTCTGCGCCGGCTTGAAATCAGATCGGTTAACTCGGCAAGGCGTCCGGCGATCGGTTGGCGCTGACGCTTCAGGTCCTCCTCCCGCTGCTTTTCGGTCGCCACGCGAATCTTAAGCTCGCTCAGGATCTCGACCAGCGAATCTTCGTTTTTCCGCAGGGTTTCGACCTCGGCAAGGGCCATCATCAACCTTTCTTTAAGCTGGCTTTGCTGAGCTACGGTGGAAGCAACCTCACCTTCCAACGACTGCACTTTTTCTCGCGCGGAATCGAATCGCTGCTGCACAGAATCGCGTTCCCAGGAGAGGCTCTTGGCTTTCCCTTCTGCCTCTCGGAGTTCGCGATCCAGCAAAGAGAGCTGACCCTGCAATGTCGAGGCATGAATTTGTGCGTGTTGAAGAGCTTCCCGATTCTCGAGAATCCTGCCTTGCAACAGCTCGATTTCGACCAGCAGGGCTTCCTTCCGACCCTTTCGTTCCTGAACCAGGTCCCGAATCGATCCAGCCTCTCGTTGCAGCTCCCGGCTTTGAATCTTCCGCTGGAGGATGGAGTTACCCATGTCCGCACTGGTTCCAGCGATGACGATTCCTTCTCGGGAGATGTATTCGCCGGCGAGCGTGGCCACAGCAAGTTCGGGGGTCGTGCGCTTAATCTCGAAAGCCGTTTCGAGGTCTTTCACGAGCAAGACATTCTCCAGAAGCCGATTGATTAATGGGGCAGCAGCTGGTCGAGATTTAACCCGATCAAGCGCCCAGGCCAAACCGCGGTCCGGCACTGTCTGGAGCCGCACCGCGGACTGTTTTGGAAGAAACGGCATCGGTACGAGCGCTGCGCGGCCGACTTTGTTATCTTTCAACTCAATCGCGATCGCCTCAGCAGCCGTAGAATCATGTATGAAAACCGTGCGCAGGTGCTGCCCCAGTGCAGCCTCGATCGCAGGGACGAATTCGTTCTCGACCGCGATTAGATTAGCAAGTGCGCCAAGAATCGCGGTGCGATACAATTCCGGTCTGCCCAGGCCTTTTAGGACTGCTTCGGTGCCCTCTCCCAGGCCGGCGCCTTCTTCGTTGAGTTGCTTGAGGACATCGAGTTTCGATTCACGCTCGTGTAAGGCCCGTTCGTTAGCGATCAGCTCTTGATCTACTTTCGCCAACTCTTTTTGTAGAGCGGTTTGAGCATGTTCGTTATCCTGGAGCATTTCACGACGGCTTTTTAGTGTCGTCTGAGCCTGCTCGAGCTGGGTCCGAATCGCTATGACCTGAGCGGTCAACTGCTCGGTTGTACTGCTTGTTTGAGTTAGCTCTTTTTGGAGCAGTCCCAGTCTGGTTTCACACGTCTCACGTTGGTTGAGTGTGCTGGAAAGCTCGCCGCGCAGCGTCGCAGTTTTGCTCTCGGCCCTTTGAATCTGCCGCTGGAGCTCTTGCGTTGCCTGTTCTGCCCCTTGACGATCCGATCGAAGACGGCTGGCTTCGCTTTGCTGTTCCCGCAGATGTTGTTCTTCCGCTCGAAGAGTCTGGAAGATCTCTTGAAGCTGATGATCAGTCTCTTCCAGTTGGGCTTGTTGAACCAGCAGTTTTTCCTCTGCCGCCGCAATGTCGGACTCGTGCCGTTGAGACAGCGCTTGGGCCTCTTCGATTCGTTCCTCGTTAAATGCGATTCGGTGCGTCGCAGATTCTGCCTGATTTCTCAGGTCTTGAACCTTTTGCCGAGCCAGAACGTTCTGCTCTTCCAGGGCATCGAGCTCGCAACGCTGCTCGGTTAACCCGAACTCTTGCGACTCTACCTGATCAGCGAGGGATTGCTGCAAGTCACGCAATCGCTGGATTTCTTTTTCTAACGCTCTGATCTCCTGTTGAGCTCCATCGTGGGTACGGCGGCTAGCGTGCGTATCAAGCGCTTTTAAATTCTCAAAGAGGCCCTTGTAACGGCGTGCCTTACCGGCCTGGCGTTGCAAGGAACCTATCTGGCGCTTTACCTCCTTCATGATATCGGCCAGACGAATCAGGTTCGCGTCGGTGTATTCCAGTTTACGCAACGCTTCTTTTTTCTGCGCCTTGTACTTCGTAATTCCGGCGGCTTCCTCAAAAATTGCGCGGCGATCTTCCGGCCGGGAGCTAAGGACCAGATCGAGTTTACCCTGCTCCATGATCGAATAGGCCGTGCGCCCGATCCCGGTGTCCATGAAGAGCATCTGGATATCTTTGAGCCGACAGCTGGTTTTGTTCAGCAGATATTCCGATCGGCCATCCTTGAAAACTCGTCGCGTGATTCGGACCTCGTTGTATTCCGTGCCGAGCTCTTTCTCGCAGTCGGCGAAAGTCAATGAAACCTCTGCCATGCCGACACCCTGTTTGCTGTCGGTCCCACTGAAGATCACGTCGGCCATTTCACCGCCTCGCAGAGCCTTTGCCGACTGTTCCCCCAAAACCCAGCGGATTGCGTCCAGAACATTCGACTTCCCACAGCCGTTCGGGCCGACGATTGCGGTGATTCCAGGATGGAAATCGAGCACTGTTTTGTGGGCAAACGACTTAAACCCGACCAACTCGAGGGCTTGCAGGTACATGGCGCTGTTAGCGAAGAGGTTAATCGCGAGACACGGCACTGACAAGGTCAAATATACAATGTATAGCGACCTTGACTGCCGGAGACCCAAGATATTGGGGTGAGGGCGCGCGTTCGGAGTTTGGCGTTCGGCGTTCGGCGCCGGAGTTTGGAAATGGTAAGCGCCGGGCCTAGACGTCGGCCGCCCCTTTTCAGGGCGTACATTTGTTTTGGTCGTTACCCTGGGCTGAAGACCCTCGCCATTTTATTTCTGGCTCCTTCGGAGCCCAAGCGATAGTCCATGGCCCGAGGCATTGCGGCGTTAAACGCCGAACGCCGAGCGCCGAACGCCGAACGTCAAACGTCAAACGTCCATGGACTCCTCGAGGATGTTTTGCTAGAGGAGTTCATGAACCAATTAGACGATCTGATTGAATTCTTGCGGTTCCCCTCAGTTTCCGCTGACGCCCAGTTTAAGCCCCAAGTGGAAGCCTGTGCCGATTGGCTGATGAGGCGTCTGCAAAAAGTAGGGCTTCAGGTTCAGAAATTTCCGACCGCAGGCCATCCGATTGTTGTTGCACGCAACGAACACAAAGCCGGGAGAAAAACAGTTTTGATTTATGGCCATTACGATGTGCAGCCGCCAGATCCGCTGGAGCTCTGGGATTCCCCTCCATTCGAACCGGCGATCCGGGGAGATAAAATCTTCGCGCGAGGATCGACCGACAACAAAGGCCAGATTCTTGCGCACATTCTGGGAGTCGAAGGAGCACTCAACGAAAAAGGCGATCTGCCGGTGAATTTGATTCTCTTGGTAGAAGGAGAAGAGGAGGTCGGAAGCCCTAATCTGGAAGGCTTTCTCAAAGAGCACCGGTCAGCGCTTCAGACGGATGTGATTGCGATCTCAGACACCGCAATGGTCGCCCCCGGCATTCCAACCTTTTCGTATTGCTTGCGCGGCATTCTTTGTTTGGAAGTTCGCCTTCGCGGTCCGTCGGCTGACCTGCATTCGGGAATCTTCGGTGGTTCGGTCACAAACCCAGCGACCGTCTTGAGCCGGCTAATTGCCAAGCTCCACGATGAAAAGGATCACATCGCAGTTCCGGGGTTTTACGATCGCGTTGCGCCTTTGGAAGATTGGGAGCGTCAGCTCTGGACGAAGTTGCCTTATACCGAGGACCAGTGGCGAGCGACTACCGGTGCACCGAAACTTGGTGGAGAAGAGGGATACACTTTTCTCGAGCGTGTATGGGCTCGCCCAACCGCCGAAGTGAATGGCTTTGCTAGCGGGTATCAGGGAGAAGGCTCTAAAACGATTATTCCATCTCGAGCAAGGGCCAAACTTTCATTCCGGTTGGTGCCAAATCAGGATCCTGCGGAGCTGCGAGCAGTTATTACGAACTTTTTGAAAACCGAGTGTCCTGATACGGTCGAGATGGAAATCATCGATCAACAATCGGGCAGGCCATATATCGTGAAACCGGATTCCGTTTTTGGCAAAGCGGCACAAAGGGCTTTGGCGAGAACATTCGATAAACCTGTCGCGTTCATTCGCGAAGGAGGCAGCATTCCAATAACCCAGACATGCAAAGAAGTGCTCGGAGTGGACACTTTGTTGCTCGGGCTGGCGCTTCCAGACTGCAAGGCCCATTCACCTAATGAAAATTTTGCGATTGATAATTTTTACGCCGGGATTCGTCTAAACAGTCATCTGCTGGAGGAAATTGCCGGGGCAGCATGAAGAGAATCGTCCTTGCGGCCATTTTGAGCTGTTTTGTAACCACATTCGCATGTGGTGATGACGATACGTGGCATAACATCTTTCATTCGCTGAAGCGCTTTTTTAGCGGAGAAGATAAAAAAACTCAAACCGTTCAGCATCCGAAGAGGAGCGCGCGAAGGTCGCATCACGCTCATAAACCGGTGGCGAATGCATCGCCGACTCCGATGGTTTTGCCGAGTCCGAACCCCGAAGGATCACCGGGACCGACAACTGAGTCTTCGCCGAGCGAGGTGCAATCATCTCGACAAGGAGCCGTAGGGAATCAGGCATCGGGTCAAGACCAATCATCGGACCCTGCAACCCGACCATCTCCAGTAGCGATACCGGCGCCTGCGTCTCAACGAAAGGCTGCGGCGCAGCCAACACCTGCGGAGCAGCCAACGCCTGTCGCACAGCCGACGCCCGCGGCGCAGCCGACACCTGTTGCACAGCCAACTCCTGCGACGCCGCAGGAAAAGCCGGTCCCGACTCCTGTTCCAACACCTGAGCAGGCCGCTCCCGATATTAAAGAGAGCACTGGGAGTAGGGCCGGCACCGAGAACAACGTGGCCAGTCTGCGACCTCAGGCGCTTCAGGAATTTTTGGAGCAGCCTCCACAAGTTCAGCAGCTTATACGAAATGCGCTGGCCCTCACTCACCAGCAGCTCAGCTATCGATACGGTTCCGCCGACCCGAGTTCCGGAGGCATGGATTGCTCCGGATTCATCTACTACGTGTTGAAGAACGCAGGTTATGATGCCGTTCCCAGGGACTCAAGTGAACAATATGCTTGGGCAAGGAAGAATGGCGAATTTCACGCTGTACTAAGTCGGAGCATCAAAACCTTTGAATTGGACGACCTGAAACCGGGCGACCTCATGTTCTGGTCCGGCACTTACAAAACAGAAAGAGAATTCCCGATTACGCACGTCATGATCTATCTGGGCAAAGAGAAAAAGTCCGGAAAACGGGTAATGGTGGGAGCGTCAGAAGGTCGTAGCTATGACGGCGTACGGCGCTTCGGCGTGAGCGTTTTCGACTTCAAAATGCCCAGCGGGAGGGCTAATGACAATGATCCCGACCTTATTCCGAAATTCGAAGGCTACGCTTCCATTCCTGGTCTGCAAGAGCCGGCATTGAGCGCAAATACCTCGAGAACTCAGGTAGACCTGCAAGAAGCTACTCCGGTACCAAAGAAGCATAAGAAATCGCACAAAGCCGAAGAGTAGTTCCAACCGTAGACTGTCCACCATAGTCCGGCCGTGGCTGGACTAAGGTGGATTTCGCCCATTCCGCAAATTTTCAAAAGGGGAATTGTGCTTGGCAACCTGTCCAGTGTGTGCCGTATCATTTCGGCCGTGCGTCATCTGGTCTCAAAAAGAATCTGTTCAATCTGCGTAATCTGCGGTTCCATTCATGCGCTTTTTCAAGGCGGCTCCCGAGCCGCAGAGACAGATATGCAGTTCCGTTTGGTGATTCATGGTGGAGCTGGGGCGATCAAGAAAGAAAAGATGACTCCCGAAAAGGAGGCTGCTTACCGCGCGGCTTTGGAAACTGCTTTGCGGGCGGGCTACGGCGTCCTGTCAAAAGGAGGAGCTGCTTTGGACGCGGTCATTGCGAGTATCAAAGTGATGGAGGATTCGCCTTTATTCAACGCCGGGAAAGGTGCGGTTTTCAATCACGACGGCAGGAACGAGCTGGATGCTTCGCTCATGGATGGGCGCACCCTGGCTGCGGGAGCGGTAACTGAGATCACAACTCTGAAGAACCCGATCATCGGTGCACATCTGGTGATGACCAAATCGAAGCACGTGATGCTCGCCGGAAAAGGAGCAGACGATTTTGCAGCTGCTCAAGGCGCAGAAACCGTATCGCCAGACTACTATCGTACGGAAGAGCGATGGGAGGAACTTCAAAAGGCAAAAGAGAAAGAAGAAAAAGAGGAGAAAGACGGCAATAAACACACCAGCCTCCAGTTCGTAGAAAAGTTTGGAACAGTCGGCGCCGTTGCGCTCGATCAGCGAGGCAATCTCGCTGCTGGAACATCGACCGGCGGTTTGACCAACAAGCGATTCGGCCGGATCGGAGATTCGCCGATTATCGGTGCCGGTACATACGCGGACAATGAAAGCTGTGCCGTATCCGCAACCGGACAGGGCGAAATGTTTATTCGTGCGGTCGCGGCGCACGAAGTTTCCGCCTTGGTGAAATACAAAAAGTTCAGTGTCGAACAAGCCGCGCAAGCCGTTCTGGACAAAATACACACACTCGGCGGCAGCGGTGGCTTGATAGTTTTGGATCGTGACGGCCATTTCACCATGCCATTCAACACAGACGGCATGTATCGCGGAACGATCGGCCCAGACGGAAAACCCGAAACGGCGATTTACCGGTAGAGGGGGTGTTTCGTAGCGCGGTGGAAATCCGCAGGGGTAACGACCGGCGTCTTTGGGGTGGAACGCGCTCGGTCTGTTGCCCTTCAGGACCGGTCGTTTTTGTGACCGTAAACCCAGAGCTAAAGCCCTCGGTTTCAAGGCAAGAAACGGATTGCGCGCGAAAGGAGGCGATCGGAGGCAGCCTTATTGCTCTCAGCCATTACCCAAACCACCATCTCTACTCTTCCGAACTCGCCGTCTTACTCCTTGCCTCCTGGACGAGCTGCGCCTTTAACGTGTTCAGGTCCTCGGACAACCCCACAGGATAGAGATGCGGATTAAGGAGGCGTTTTACACCGGCATAGAATCGACCGAGTTCGCGGGTGACTATGTTGCGCATTTCGTGAATCGACGGTGGGTCGTATACCAGCTTGCCCGATCGAAAAATTGGCATCAAGAGATCATGGTGTTTGGCTCCGGCAGGAGCTCGTCGTTGCAACGTGACATCGGCAATATCGATCAGCTTGCGCCCAGGGTCGCGCTCGGACAATTGATCATAAATCACGTCCGCAAAATACTCGTCGTTATACTCGAATCGCCGGACTTGAAGTGCACCGGGATTCGAAATCTTAGCGACCTGTTCTGATAGCTTAATCTTGTGTTGCCAAGGGCCGCCTTTTTTCCGAATCGCCCCTAACTTGTAGACTCCTCCAAGAGCCGGCTGGTCAAATGCAGTGACAAGTTTGGTGCCAACGCCCCACTGATCAATAACGGCTCCCTGCTCGTGTAGACTCGCGATGATGTGTTCATCCAAATCGTTGCTGGCAAGAATTCGCGTCTTTTGAAAGCCCGCTTCATTTAGCAGCCGGCGGGCCTGGATGCTTAAATATGCTAAATCGCCTGAATCGAGACGGATTCCGTAGAGTTTTTTGCCTTGGGCACGCAGCAGTTTGCCGGCCTCAATCGCATGTCGGACACCCGCTAACGAATCGTAGGTATCCACCAGGAAGATACAGTTGCCGGGCATCGTTTCCGCAAACGCTTTGAACGACTCCAGTTCGCTTCCGAAAGACATTACCCAGCTATGCGCATGCGTACCGCGAACTGGAATCCCAAAAACTTTTCCAGCCAAAACGTTTGATGTCGCCGCGCAGCCGCCGATGTAAGCAGCTCGGCTTGCGGCTAGCGCACCGTCTGGTCCATGGGCGCGCCGGAGCCCGAATTCAAGAACGGGAGCCCCTCGGGCTGCCAGACAAATGCGAGCAGACTTTGTTGCGATCAGCGTTTGAAAGTTGAGGATGTTTAGCAACGTAGTTTCAAGCAGTTGACACTGCAAAAGCGGCCCGATGACTCGTACAAGAGGTTCATGCGGGAAGACCACATTGCCTTCAGGAATCGCATCGACGTCGCAGGCGAAGTCGAGCCTCGCTAGGTAATCGAGGAAGCGCTGCTCAAAGAGCGGTTTGCCGTCGTTTCCTTTTAACTCTCCCAAATATTGAAGGTCGTCCAATTGAAACGCGAACTGATCAAGGTAACTGATCACGTCGGCCAACCCGCAGGTAATGGTGTATCCGCCATTGAATGGCTGTTGTCTGAAAAAGAAGCTGAAGACCGCGTCGTGCTCCAGTAGGCCGTTCTTCCAGTAACCGTAGGCCATGGTCAGCTGGTAAAGATCGGTCAGCAGCGCCGGGGATACGCGATCTTCTTGGGTCATTTGAAATAGACTAGAATGCGCGAATAGCCCATTGGTTCGACGGCAGCGATTGTCCGCGAAAGCTGCGCACATCGCCTAGGGCGTTCTCGCATTCTATTTTCCCTCGATCCATTTGATAAACGCGCTCGGCCCGCCATCAACGTAACCGACGACCCGTTTGACCTCTTTGCCGCGGGCGTCAAGCAAGACGTAGGTTGGGTATCCTTCGATTGAGTATTGTTGTTGAAGCTGATCGTTTTGTTGCATCTCGCCTGGCGGCAGCTTTTTCCTTCGTGGGTAATCAAGTTTCACTAGAACGAGATTCTTGGAGGCGAAGTTTTCGAATTGCGATTTGCTCAAGACTTCGCGGTCCATCTGCACGCAATAAATGCACCAGTCTGAGCCGGTGAAATCGAGCAGCACCTGCTTGTTTTCTTTCGCAGCCTGGGCAAGCGCCTGCTTGTAGTTCGTCTGCCAGAGGTCCGCTTTGTCAGCAGCTGCGTGAAGCGAAAAGAAAGCTGTAAAAGCCAGGATTACGAAAGCTGTTCCGGCGAGGGATCGGATTTTGGTTAATTCCATGAATACTCTTAGCCCGAATATCTCGCAGGTTCAAAAGTGTGCGTGTGCGGCCTTTACCGCATTTATGACGCTCCTTCAGAGCGGCCAGCCGGCGTTCGCAGTACCCAGGACTTCAGCCCCGACTTACTCTACGCCGATACCATTGCCTTCTGTTTGCGGGCCTTGCCGCGCTGTGGTCCCTATGTCAAAAAAAAGTCCACTTCTTCTTCGTAGGTCCGAAATGGATCAGGCATGGCCAGGTAATCCTGGCTATCCAGGGCAATCGAATCCCAATTCACAATGTAAGGGAGATGCTTTTCCTGAAACCGGGCGATAGCTTTAGATCTACCTTTGGCTCGGGTCGATCCTGGCGGTTGGCGGGTCGATTCTTCTCGACGCACGCCCGCATTGAATTCGCCGATCGCCTTTGCCGGTTTCAGCGCAAAGAAAAGTCCGCGTGCCGGGTTTATATTGTGGTACTCGAGGTCCAAGCTCTGCAGCCAAGGGTCTTGCCAATCCAGGCCTTCCTCTTCCATAAACATGGTAAGAAGCCATTTCTTGGAGATCCAATCGACGCCGCCGATCAAGAGCTCAGGCTTATTTCGGATGGCGTCCAAGGTGAAGCTCCAGCTTTCGAGTATCCAGTTGGTCTCCTCATCCTGGCCGAAAAGATAATGATGAGCGTGCTCGAGAAACTGATATTGAATGTCGAGTGCATCCTGACGGGATCCATCGTCCATTTCGACCAGCCATTTCTCGTCGGAATCACGAGATATCTCGCGCGTTGCCAGGACAGCGTCTCGAAGAATCAGATGCGTTGGCAGAAGATTCTCTTCCAGTAGCGTAAGCGCACACGCAGTGGTCCCGACTTTTAGAGCAGTCGCAAACGGACTCATGTTCGAGTCACCAATCAGCAAATGCAGGCGACGATATTTGCGATAGTCCGCAAGCGGCTCATCGCGGGCGTTGATGATCGCCCGATTAAACTGCACCCATTGGTAGATATCGTTCACGATATGATCGGCACGTTGGCTGATCTGAAAGTTGACGCGACCCGGCCGATCAGGCATTTCGAAATCGAATGCGAGTGGATTTGCTTGTCCCACGCGTCCAGCCCCGGCGAAGATCTGACGCGTCGCGAGAAAGGCAAGCAAAGAACCGAGTACTTCCGGAGTGAACTGGGCTTCCCGCCGCATAAGATAATTCTCATGGCAGCCGAAGGTAGCTCCGGTGTGATGATCTATATTGTTTTTTAAGAACGCGACCTGATGGCAAACGCCCAGTTCGTTGAGTGCTCGATTCAAAAGTAAGTCGCCCGCGATGTCGGACGATACGAGATCCCGGAGGGAGAGGCATTCTGGGGAGGAATATTCCAGATGTCCCATGTCGAGGTAGAGGCGGCCTCCATTTAAAAGAAAACCGCCGTTTCCCGGCGGTTCTTCGTAGTCGCGATAATGTAGATCGATGGCCCCAACCTGACATTTGCGGAAAAGGTGGTTCTTGACCTTCGCCGGCCACGCATCGGCCTGGCTCTGAGCTTGATCTTCCGATATCAGGCAACCGTACTCTGTCTCAAGACCGGCGATTCGATTCATTATCGGCCAGTCTCGGATGAAAAAGGGATAAGGGCAAGGGAAGGAACGCCGGCATCGCCGACGTCGGGGTCAACGCCGTCAGCAGACATCGCCAGTATCGCCGACGGCGTTAACTACACTCCCATTAATGCGGCGTAGGTGAGGGGCTCTCTTTTTTACGTTCCCCTTTCTGCGGCTCGGCTTGATGCTGACGCGCAGCTTCGGCTGCCCGCTGCTGTTCGGCAGTTCTTTGCTGAGCGGCTTGCTGTTGAGCCGCCTCCTGTTGACGACGCGCAGCTTCGGCTGCCCGTTGTTGTTCGGCAGCTCTTTGCTGAGCGGCCTGCTCCTGAGCCGCTTCCTGTTGACGACGCGCAGCTTCGGCTGCGCGTTGTTGTTCGGCAACTCTTTGCTGAGCGGCTTGTTGCTGAGCCGCCTCCTTTTGACGACGTGCCGCTTCCGCTGCGCGCTGTTGTTCTGCTGCCCTTTGTTGAGCGACTTGTTGTGCCGCTTCCTGTTTATGCCGGGCAGCTTCTGCTGCGCGCTGCTGTTCTGCAGCTCGTTGCTGGGCAGCTTGTTGCTGGGCAGCTTGTTGCTGGGCAGCCTCTTGCTGGCGCCGGGCCGCTTCAGCCGCTTTTTGCTGTTCAGCCGCCTTTTGTTGCGCTGCTGCGGCTGCCTGACGCTTCGCTTCCTGCGCTTTCTGGGCTTCAGCTTGGCGCTGCTGCTCTAACTGCTGAGCCTGATTACTTGGCTGCTGTGTCGGTTTCGGTTGCGCGGGTGGCGCAGTAGCTGGCTGGCTCTTTGGTTGTTCAGCAGGTTTGACCGGTGCAGGAGGCGCTCCCGGTTGTTGTGAGGCCGGTTTCGTTTGCTCCGCTGGCTTCGGCTGTTCTACTGGTTTGGCGGCCGGAGGCGGAATTGCCGAAGGCTTAGGTGCGGTCGCAGTCTCAGGCGTAGGCTGCGGCGCTTGCGCTGGCTTCTGCAGAGCTCGGTGCTGGCGTTCCAGGTCCTGGCGTTGTTGTTCGATTTGTTTACGCTGCTGTTCAATTTGCTGGCGCTGTTGGTCGGCTGTTTGGGGAGCAGGAGGATTCTGCTTCGCCGTTTCCCCAGGCTTTTGCTGGGCTCCGGGCGGTGGCTGGACTCCAGGCGGTGGCTGGGTTCCAGGTTGCTGTCCCTTTTGCAGCGCTACTTTTTGCTGTTCAAGTTGAGCTTTCTCCGCTTCCAGCTTTTGCCGCTGGGCGGCGAGTTGATCTGGCGGCAACTGGCCGGGCTTCTGCGGTTGCGGCTGCCCAGCTGGTGCGGGCGAGCCCGTAGGCTTTATTGCGGCGGCAGCAATGACCGGTTTCGGAGGCGGCGTAGGCTGGGCTGGCAAAGTCTTCGGTACCGGCGGAGCCGATGTTTGGAGCGCCTGTTTCACCTGCTGCGCTTTGGCAGGATCAATGTTTTGCCAGCCGCGTTCGACCTGCGCGTTCTTGATCGGTTGAGCCGCTCGTGGCGCCGCAGTTGCCGCTACCTGTAATTTGGGCGGAGGAGCAACAACCTGAATCTGGTTCCCTGCGGCCACAGTTTTGTAATTCGCGTTTGCTTGAGTCTGCGGCTGGTAATTGATTTGGTATCGCTGGATCTGGTTATTGGTTATCTGGGCGATACGCTGGTACTGTGGACCGTAGGTGTTAATAACGGTATTGTTATAGGTAATGTTCGTGATATTGGTCGTCCGATTGATGATCGTTACGTTCTGTTGTTCCGGGATAACAACCTCCCGGTAGTTCGGACGAATCATGTCTGCGACTCTCAAGAAAATGTAGGCGGCCGGCCCGATATCGTAGTAGCTATCGACCCAACCTTCGACCCGAACACTTGGGCTAGGTTCATATTCAGGTGGCAACGGGGCCCAGCCGACGGTCTCATCATCATCTGTCTGCCTCCAGGAGACCCAGGCCGGAGCCCACTCATTCCCAGGGATCCATACCCAGCCTCTGCCTCTGATTCGTATCCAGCGTCCGTAATGGTACGTTGCCCATCCGAAATCTTCGTTGGAAACCCAACACCACCCGCGATCGGTATAAGCCCAGCGACCGTCAGTATACGGTCTCCATCGATCATCTCGTTCTGCCACATTCGGCTGCCAGACGTAGCCGTAGGTATCGTCGTGGTACCAATTTCCTTCCGGTTGAAGGCGATCGTAGAAAACGTCGTACGAGCCGGCGCGATCCTCTTCTGAAACTGTAGAAGCGTAGGATGGTTCATGCCCTCGAGGACGCGATTCTTGTAGCGCTTCGGCCGGTGCGGATTGCGGTGCAGCGGGAGCGGCCGCGGCTTGTGCACTTTGCGCTTTCTCTGCTTCAAATCGCTGTTTTTCTGCATCCAGAGCTGCTTGATCCGCCGCGAGTTTGTCCTGTTGACTCTGCCGCTCCAATTGCTTCTCCTGATCCTCAAGCTGCCGGATTCGGTCGTTCAGAGCCTGAATCTGAGCGGAGTTATCTTGCTGCTGGTTACACGAGGCAAGGGCAAGCATGCATGCGAGGCAAGCAAGCGGAAAAAAACTTCTTCTCATATGAGAGCGGTGATGAGAGCGGTGTATTGGACAGCGCGCATCCCTGCAATATTCAACCCGCAGATGCTGCGGCGGTTTCGCAGAGTGTGGGTGTGAGTCAAGTGTGAATGCGAGCGCGAGTGTGAAATGCAGAGCGGCCTGGGTACCGTCAGGCCAGCAGTACGGCGAGCGCCAGTACTCACCGTTCTACGACCTCATCAGCTCGCCACGTCGACGAGGTCGCAGCACCAGTTTGAAGATTCGAGGTGCTGCGCGGCGATGTGAGCCCACCTCAAACTGGTGCTGAGCCACCCTACCGACGATAGACCATGAGAAGCTGGCAGCGGTGAACTGAAAACCGAAAACCGAAAACCGAAAACCAAAACCCGCTAGTACTCACACTCTACTGTGGCGGCGGCTGTTCGCGTTTCCGCTGTTCTTCTTGTTTCTGTCGCTCCTGGCTTGGGCGCTGCTCCTTTGGAGCTTCTCGCTGCTGCGCGGGACGCTGCTGTTCGCGAGGTGGCTGCGGTCGCTGCTCTTGCGCCGGACGTTGCTGGCTCTCTCTAGCGCGCTGTGCTTCTTGAGCGCGCTGTGCCTCTTGAGTTCGCTGTGCCTCTTGAGTTCGCTGCGCCTCTTGAGTTCGCTGCGCCTCTTGAGTTCGCTGCGCCTCTTGTGTCCGCTGTTGAGCTTCACGAGCGCGTTGAGCCTCTTGAGTTGCCTCCTCTTGTTGAGAGCGAAGCTGTGCCTCTCCGGCCCGCTGAGCTTCCTGTGCTTGTTGCGACTGCGCTTCTCTTGCACGTTGGGCCTCTTGAGCGCGTTGAGCCTGTTCTTGTTGCTGTTGTTTCTGAGCCTGCGCTTTCTGCGCTTCCTGTGCCCTTGCTTTTTCTGCTTCCGCCCGCTGCTGTTCCGCGGCGCTCGCGCCGGGGGCCTTTGGTGCTTGTTGAGTGGCCGCCAGAGGCTGTTTTTGCTCAGCCGGGCTAACCGGCGATCGTTGTTGTGCCGCTCCTGGTTTAGCAGCGGGCGACGTCGATGGTTGTTGTGCGGCGCCAGGCTTCGCTTGGGGTGCAGCGCCGGCAGGCGGCTGTTGAGCGGTACCTGGTTTCGCGGGTTGACCAGGTTGGGGAGCAGGAGATCCAGGCTGTGCACCCGGTTTTGCGGCAGCGGCCTGAATCTGTGGCTTAGGCGGTAGCGCCGGTTTGGGAGGAAGATTTGCTGGCGGCGGAGCCTGTTGCGCAAATTTCTGTTTCAATTGTTGCGCCTGCGCAGCGGGGACGTTCTGCCATCCGCGATCGACCTGAGCTTTACCAAGTTGTTTGGTAACCGCCGGTTGCTTGCTGGCGACCGGGTTCAGTTTCGGCGGCGGAGCGACAACATTGAGCTGGTTTCCTTGCACCGCGGTTTTGAATCCCGCATTAGGCTGCGTCTGTGCGGCATAGTTCACCTTGTAAGTTTGCAGTGGGTGACCCTGCTGCTGAGAGATCTGTGCGACGGTCTGGTATTGTGGGCCATAGTTGTTAATGACCGTATTGTTGTAAGTGATATTAGTGATGTTTGTTGTCCGATTGATGATCGTCACGTTTTGCTGAGCAGGCAGACAATATCCTCGGTAGGATGGTCTCCAGAAGTCGTGGAAACGGATGAACGTGAACGCTATTGGACCGATGTCGAAGTAGGTATCGCACCACGATGAAACGCCGACGCCGACGCTAACGGTGCTTTCAGGAGGAAGCGGCGCCCACCCACAATAGTCGCCATCATCACTCTGACGCCAAGAGACCCACGCAGGCGCCCACTCGTCGCCCGGAACCCAGATCCAGCCAACGCCTGATACACGCACCCAGCGGCCGTAATGATACGTTGCCCATCCGAAATCTTCGTTCGAAACCCAGCACCATCCGCGATCTGTCCATACCCAGTGTCCCTCTGAGTATGGGCGCCAATCGGAATCGCTCGCGACCTCCGGCTGCCAAACGTAGCCGTAATCATCGTCGTAGAACCAATGTCCCTCAGGCGCTAAACGATCGTAAAAAACATCGTAGGTAGCTGACGCATCCACGTCTTGCGCCTTCGTGCGGAATGAAAGCACCGGGACCGTTATAGCGGCCAGACAGGCGATGGGAAGGAGTCTTTTAATCATAAATAACCTCTAGATGTTTGACCGAATGGCGCTATCGACTATTCGACCGAGCGGGTCCGAAAAATCAGTTGCAACAACTGGCGCTCCCAAGGATTGATTTCCGATGAATTCAGGAGTCAGGGTCCGGTTTGCACCGTCCCCAACAGGTTTTCTGCACGTGGGAGGCGCAAGAACCGCGCTATTCAATTGGCTTTTTGCGCGTCATAACGGCGGGACCTTCGTCTTACGCATTGAGGACACTGACAAGAGCCGGGAGAAGGCTGAAGCCGTTCAAGTTATTTACGACGGTCTTCGTTGGTTGGAGCTTGATTGGGACGAGGGGGCCGACCGAGGCGGCGATTATGGCCCCTATTTTCAGAGCGAGCGGACCGAAATTTACGAACGCTACCTGGCGCTGCTTCAACAGAAGGGAGTGGTTTACGAAGATCAAGGTGCGATTCGATTCCGTTCTCCCCGCAAACCGGTGGTCCTGAATGATTTGATCTGTGGCCACATCGAGTTTGATCGAAGTCACGATCCGGATATGACGATACGTCGTTCGGACGGTTCCTGGATCTTTCATTTTGTGAATGTGATCGATGACGCCGAAATGCGAATCTCTCATGTGATTCGAGGAGAGGACCACCTCACAAATACCGCCAAACATTTGGAATTGTATGACGCGCTCGGGATTCAACCGCCGAGCTTCGCTCATATACCGCTGATCCTGAATCGGGACGGTTCAAAGATGAGTAAGCGGGATGAAGGAGCGACGCTGGCTACGTACATGGAACAAGGGTACGCTCCGGAAGCGGTAAGAAATTATCTCTGCCTTCTCGGTTGGTCTCCAAAAGACAACCGTGAAAAGATCGACATCGAAGAGGTGATCAAGCTGTTTGACCTGGGAAAAGTCAATCGCCGAAATGCCGCATTCGATCTGGATAAGTGTGACTGGCTGAACGGTCAGTACATCCATCAGATGTCGCTCGCTCGATTCAGAGAATTCAGCGAACCGTTTATCCAAAAGGCAGGCATTAAGATCACAGACGAATCGTACCTCTTGAAGGTGCTCGAGATCGTGAAAGAAAAGATCAGACTGTTCAAAGCTGTTCCTGACTGGACCAGTTATTTCTTTACGGAAGATTTTCCTTTTGATGGAGAGGCGGTCAAAAAGACTTTGCGTAGGCCTGGTGCACTGGATCGCTTGAGCGCCCTTCGGGAAAGCTTTGCGCAACAGACCGAATGGACAGCGGTAAGCCTGGAGGCAGCTTTAAAGCAACTTGCGGCGGAGACAGGGTGTAAAGCCGGAGACTTGGTGCATCCGGCTCGCGTCGCAGTGAGCGGCCGCTCAATAGGTCCGAGCTTGTATCATATGCTGGAGGTAATGGGCAAAGACCGAGTACTTCAGCGCATCCAGCGCGCATTGACTCAATTCGGTTAGCCTGAATTTTGGCCCGAATGCTTTCGGGACAAAATTCATCCGTTGGACAGCCCCGAAAGTATTCGGGGCTGGGCTTTCCAGCACGTTCTAGGTAAAAATGTACAAGTAAACCTGCTTTGATGACCAGTGCTCTAGTCCGACCATCATCGCTTTTGAACGTGCTGTTCGCCCTTGGCCGAATGTCTATCGGGATAACCAGGTAGCCTGATGCGTGTGCTGACGCTCGAAGATCTTCGGAAGGAGTTGCCCGGTGATGTTCGTTTGTTGGTCGTTGGCGATCCGGTAGAGCATTCGCTTTCGCCAGCTATGCACAACGCCGCTCTTGAGCATCTCAGCCTTCCATATCGGTATGGCCGTCTGCGGATCGCATCTGAAGATCTGGCGACTGGGTTTGAATTGATGCGAACCCGGGAGCTCATCGGATGGAATGTAACGTTGCCCCATAAACTGGCTGCTAAAGTTCTTGTCGACTTCTTGAATCCGCTCGCAGAGCGACTCGGTGCCGTCAATACCGTGGTGGCAAAGTCGGGCCGCCTCTTCGGATATAACACTGATTGTGAGGGGTTGGTGGCTGCGATTGCCGAGTCGTTTGGCCAGGAAGTGACAAGCTTTCGAGTTGCGCTCTTGGGCGCCGGGGGCGGGGCAGGCCAAACTGCGGCACGCTATCTATGTGAACTTGGAGTTCCCAGAATTGTCTTAATTAATCGAACGATGAGCAAAGCAGAACAGCTCGCGGAACGGTTGCGCGATGCTCTGCCGCAATCACCAGATCGGCCGGCGAAATCAACCGAAATTGAAGTTGCCGCTTGGGACGCTTTCCCAGCCGTTTGTCCAACGGTCGATTTGATCATTAACGCTTCATCGCTTGGCCTGAACGAGGACGCGATTGATCCAGGATTCGATGCTATCGGGCCGAGGCACCTGCTCTTTGACATGGTCTATGGGCCGCAGGAGACACCGCTGGTCCATTTTACCCGTTCAAAAGGGGCGCGAGCAGCCGATGGGTTATTGATGCTGTTGTTTCAGGGCGTCCTTGCCTTTGAGATCTGGTTCGGAAAACCTGCTCCGGTTGAGGTCATGCGGCGGGCCCTATTTGCCGCTGCCGGCAGGAAAGGCTAAAAAAAGATGTGCCAAGAACGCTATGAAAGCCGAGAATGTTACAAACGGCGCCAATGGGCATGAATCCCCAATGCAGCAATCCCAATCTAGAGTTGTATCCGTAGTAGAGCAGAAGCAGCCCCACATAGGAGGAAGACTTGGGACACGAAACACGCTTGTCGAATCACTGCTCGAGGTTGCGAAGAACGCTCGTTGCACTGACTTAAACGAGTGCCGGAGCGTGCTTCAAAACGCTGCCGAAGAACAGCGTTCACTGATCAGGGCAGTGCTTGACGCGAAAATAGTCGACGAGAATGCGTTCCTGCACGGCGTCAGTGACTGGCTCGGGCTTCCCTGGTGGAATGATCCGATCGAAAATGTCGCAGCTCCATTGCGGGAGAAAGTCCCCGCGCGAATCGCGGTGCGGTATCATGTTGTTCCTTTACAGGAAGATGAAAGAGGGATTCGGGTCGCGTTTTATGATCCGTTCGATCTGATTGCGCGTCAGACGCTGGCTTCTTCTCTGGATCGGCGCGTCGTTTATTCGATGTCTAGCCGAACGCAAATTTTGCAAGCGCTTCGACAGGGCTACGGAATCGGCGCGGAGACCTTCGAAGCGATTTTGGAAGGAAGGTCATCCGACGACGGCGCCCTGGACGTCAAACAAGAAACCAATGTTCTGGATCTTGATGACTCCGAAGCGTCGGTCGTTAAATTTGTGAACCAGATTCTAAGAGAAGCGCTAGAGCAGCGAGCGACTGATATTCATGTGGAGCCGCTCGAGGAAGCTCTGCGAATCCGTTATCGCATCGACGGAATGCTTCACGAAGTTCCTGTGCCTCCAAATATCAATGTGTTGCAAGCCTCGGTGATCTCCCGTTTGAAAATCATGGCGCACCTTGATATCGCCGAGCGACGGCTTCCTCAAGATGGACGAATTAACCTGGAGCTCGATGGAAAACCGATCGACGTACGTGTCGCCACAATTCCATCGGTAGCCGGCGAAAGCATCAGCTTGCGGTTACTGGGACAGGAGCGCTTTACCTTCCAACGGCTTGGCCTGGATAGCGATGCCGAGCTACGCATCAGGCAATTGCTAGCGATGCCAAATGGTATTGTTTTATTAACCGGACCGACTGGATGCGGAAAGTCGACTACACTCTACACATTTCTCTCCAGTCTTAACACCAGAGAGCGACGCATTGTAACGATTGAAGATCCGGTCGAATATAAGCTCCCTGGCGTAATCCAGATCGCAGTCAAACCGGAGATCGATCTGACGTTTGCTAATGGACTTCGAAGTATCCTCCGAGGTGATCCTAACGTGATCATGGTAGGAGAAATGCGAGACCGGGAAACCGCGGAGATCGCGATCCGTGGAGCGTTGACCGGACACCTCGTGTTCAGCACGCTACATACCAACGATGCAATTGGGGGCATTACCCGGTTGATCGACATGGGTATTGAGCCGTTCCTGGTAGGCAACGCGGTACGGTCATTTATCGCGCAGCGCCTGGTACGAGTGCTTTGCAAATTCTGCAAACGACCGGTCGAACATTCAGAAGACTATTTGAGGCATATTGGATTTCCATTGGAACATGCATCGCAGGTTGTGGGATCAACCGGATGCGATCGTTGCCGGCATACCGGTTATGAGGGTCGGGCGGCGATCTTTGAAATTTGCATGGTGTCGCAACGGCTGCAGGACATGATCACGCAAGGGAGCCGCGCATCAATGCTGCGAACAGTAGCAATCGAGGAAGGAATGGTTCCCCTGCGCACCTACGGCTGGAAGAAAGTGATCGATGGACTCACGACAATTGAAGAGGTAGTTCGGGTAACAGCCTCGGACCTTGAAATGGTGGACGAATAGGGTTGGATGAAAACTTCCAGGCTCCACGCCCCTAACTCCTAGCTTCTCCTCCGAAAAATGGCCTTGTTTGCTTACCAGGCAGTGAGTCGAGATGGTCAGCGAGTTGCTGGTCAGGTTGAGGCACAAAGTAGAACGGAAGCTTTTGCCAAGCTCGATCGCGATCGTCTCCAGCCAATTTCATTGGTCCAGCAAGACGGCTCGTCAACTAACGGCTCCGGTTCGTCCGTCCGGGAAAAAGCGGAGGAAGCACTGC
Organism: bacterium; assembly: GCA_046727075.1. GTDB lineage: Bacteria > Verrucomicrobiota > Verrucomicrobiia > Chthoniobacterales > JAFAMB01 > JBKPBY01. Next base: position 30,333 of record JBKPBY010000059.1, read on the forward strand.
CGAAGCGTAATATTCGCTTGTCGCGTTCTCAAATCATTCTGTTTACCGAAGAGATGAGCGATTTGTTGGATGCCGGGTTACAGCTGGAACCCGCGTTGCGAGTTATGGAATCGCGAAAGGAGCTCTCCGGGATCAAAGCGGTTGCATCAGCTTTGCGGCAACAAGTCCGTGAAGGGAGCAGCTTATCCACCGCGTTGCGGACAGTTTCACCCTCTTTTGGAGACTTATTCTGCAATTTAGTGGCTGCCGGAGAAGTGAGCGGTTCTTTGCCTCAATTGCTCAAACGGCAAGCGACCTTTCTTGTGACCATCGATGATCTCCAGAAGAAGGTGGTCAGCGCCCTAATCTATCCATTAATGATTTTCGTTCTGGGGATCGGACTGATCTTTTTATTTATGACTTATCTGGTGCCGCAATTGACAACGCTTTTCCAGAAGACCGGCAAGGATCTTCCCTTGCTGACGCGGCTGTTGGTCCAGACCAGTGATTTCTTGTCTCATTACTGGTGGCTGATCCTTGTTTGTGCGTTTGGTCTGGGGTTTGGCTTCTATCAATTGATTCGGACCCCGCCGGGTCGCCAATGGTGGCACCGCGTTCAGCTCCGGTTGCCGCTTTTTGGAGCCGTCCTCAAGGGCCGGTTCTACGCTCAATTCGCGCAAACTATGGCCAACCTGGTTGGAAACGGCATACCGCTGTTGAACGGGTTGCGGTTGATGAATAGTGCGACCGGGAATGTGCATCTTCGCAGCCTGATGGAAAAGGTAGTCGAAAGCGTCGGCGAAGGTGGATCGCTTTCCAAGGCGCTCCAAAGGGCGGGTGAATTTCCCCCAATGTTTATTGATATGATCGGAGTGGGCGAACAGACTGGGGACCTTGGCCAGGCGCTGGAAAAGATCGGACGCCGGTACGATAAAGAGCTCAATATCAAAATCCAGCGGCTTACTTCGCTGGTCCAACCGGTCGTCATTCTCCTCATGGCAGGGATGGTTGGTCTGATCGCTTACTCCATTATCAACGGAATTTTCGATGCCGTATCCGGATTGCGTGCTCAGTAGACCCCATGAATTCTGTTCGTCTCCTGAGCTTGGATTTTGATGGCACACTGGTTCGTGATTGGCCGCCCCCACCATTTCCCCAGATACTGGTGGATATCATGATTGCGCTTCGGCGGCGAAATGGCGTCCTGTTCGCATTGAACACCGGGCGCAGCTTGGCATTGATGGAACGTGGCCTCGAATCGACCGGGTTCCCGATCTGGCCGGATTTTGCACTAACGACTGAAAGGGAGGTTTTCCGTTGGACTGGTTCTGCTTGGGAAGACTTCGGCGAATGGAATTCTCGCTGCGCAGAAGCCCATGACGAGCTGTTCGCGCGAGTGGGCCCTTTGCTGGCAGAAATAGAAGCTTATGTCGCAAAGTGTCCTGGGGCCCGCGCTCATTATGAAGATGACAGATTTGTCGGTGTCGTCGCGCAGGATGTCTCCCAAATGGATGACATCTGTGGGTTTATCCGGAACCGGCAAGTTCAATTCCCGTTTTTTGGCTATCAAAGGAACTCTATCTATATCCGATTTTGCCACGTGTCTTATCACAAAGGCGCCGCTCTGGCGGAGCTGCAACGACTCGTAGGCGTCTCGCCGGCAGAGACTTTCGCTGCGGGCGACAATCTTAATGATATTTCGATGTTAGACGGTGCCCTCGCGCGTTTTTTGGCTTGTCCGTCGAACGCTATCGAAGAGGTCAAGTCGGCCGTGCGCCGGCAGAATGGCTTTGTTGCTAAGGAAGACAGTGGGCAAGGTGTGGCTGAGGCCTTGGAATTTTTCATCCCTAGCCTGGCTAGGCAGCATTACTAGAGGAGCTGGTTGCTCTGCCGATCTTTTTCCCGCTTGCGCGAAATTTTCACGCAATTGTAACATCCTCGTCTTTTACCACCGTGATGACCGAAAAAATCCTTATCGTTGACGATGAGATCGATGTAGCAGAACTGCTGTCGCACCACCTGAAAACCGCAGGGTTCTCGGTTGAAGCTGTGCATGGCGGTAAAGCCGCGTTGGATAGTATTCGAAACCAGGTTCCGACGTTGGTCGTTCTGGACGTGATGTTACCTGAAATGTCTGGGTTAGATCTTTGCCGCACGCTGAAATCCGATCCGCGAACCCGGCAGGTAGCGGTCGTCATTCTGTCAGCAAAGACGGAGGAAATCGACCGGGTGTTGGGATTTGAACTTGGCGCGGATGATTACGTGGTGAAGCCGTTCAGTCCTCGGGAATTTGTCCTGCGAATCCGCGCGATCCTTCGGCGAAAATCACAAGCTAAAGAGCAGGACTTCTTGAGAGTCGGCGAGTTGACGCTCGATCGAGCGCGCCACGAAGTCACGGCCGGTGATCGGAGTATCGAATGTACGGCGACCGAGTTCAGGTTGCTGACGATTCTTATGGAACGAGAAGGCAGGGTCCAGGCAAGAGACCGGCTACTGAGCGATGTGTGGGGTTATGACGCGATCATTGATACTAGGACGGTCGACACCCACATGCGACGACTGAGAGACAAGCTCGGTCCTTACGGACGCTATATAGAAACCGTGCGCGGATTCGGTTATAGACTCGCGTCGAAGGCCTGATGGCATCGAGCGGCATCGAGCGGGATCGAATCAGAACTGGCATCCGAGGAATAAGGATCTCTTGTCTTTGCGTGATTCGACGGCCTTCGCGTCTTCTCGTTCCAGTTTTTCCGATGCCGCTCGATCCGTCCCCCCAAAGAATAGGTTGCCACCAAGCCAATTAATGGTGTAAAACGGGCCGGATTTGTTTCCGAATTGTCACAGTCGTGCAGCCGTTGTGTCACACATAGCTGACCAAGGTGTGGTCGTGCATTGGCGGCGCCGACGTCGTTCGAATGCTATTTTGCCTACCAGGAATTCTTAACCAACCGACAAGATAGGGAGTAGAAAACAAATGATAAAACGGGCCCTGCTATTACAGGCACTCGCGGTCTCATTGGTAATGACCGGCCAACTTGCGCAAGCGCAATCCAAAGGGGATCAGGCGATACTTGATGCCCTTGTGCGCAAAGGAATTTTGACAGAAAAGGAAGCTGACAAAATCAGCGAGGAGGTGTCAAAAGAGATGACCGAGGGGGGCGGTCTGGGATCAAAGATCCAGATCGGCGATTGGGTTAAAGCTCTAAAGATCAGCGCCGACCTCCGAATCCGTAACCAATGGGATGAACGTGATCCGTTGGTTCTTAGTAATCCCGCCACCAAGACCCAGGATAAACATATTCAACGCGACCGCTGGCGGTTCCGGCTCCGCTTGATCGCTGACTGGGAGTTGAAAGACGGCTTCTTCGGCGGTGTGATGCTTGGAACAAGCGACAACCGGGCGGCTGATACCAAGAACGCGACGATCACCGGCGGGTACGACAACTACAATATCTACATACTGCGGGCCTTCATGGGATGGAGGCCGACTCCAGGCTTGACGTTTATCGTCGGAAAACAAGCTAATCCGTTCTACACAACGGATCTTGAGTGGGATAGCGACTTTGAACCAGTCGGACTGGTCGAACGCATCGACTTCCACAAATTCTTCAACATGAGCTTTGGCGAGCCGGGTTTGAGCAAAGAAGGAAAAGCTCCTGTGGCGCCACCGCCTCCGGCTCCGCGCAACGCGTTTGAGCTAAGCCTGATCGCCGGTCAGTTTGTGTTCCAGAACAACAACCTGAATGCGAGCAATAGCCAATTGAAGTTCGATGCTTACCAGTTCGTGACTCAGCTTTTGACGAGGCTTAAGCTGGGCAGCAATTTTGCCTTTACCTTCGCTCCCGGACTTTTCGTCACCAACGATGCCGCGGCCGGCGCAACGGCGGTTGACTCAAATGGACGCTTGGTCCCGCCAACCAACACGTCGTTTATGGGCGGCCAGCCTTTGAATAACTCGCAACCATTTCCGATTACGGAGCGAAACTTGTTGATCTTACTTGCCCCTGGCGACTTCACTCTTAACAAGGTCTTCGGCAAGCCGCTCTCCTTGTACTGGGATTTTGCTTATAACTTCGATGGCAGCGAGCGGTTTAGGGAAGATTACGGTCCATTGTTTGGCCATTACAGGTTTGTCAGCACAAAGGCGACCGAACCAACCTTTTTCAAACCCATCAGTGCGAAAATGCAAGACAACATGGCCTGGCTGGTTGGGCTTAAATGGGGCGAAAACAAAAAGGGCGGCGACTGGTCATTGTCGGTTGATTACCGTGAGCAGGGAATTACCTCGCTCGATCCAAACACGAACAACTCGAACTTCCACTTCAGCAACCTCAATTCGAAAGGATTCGAATTCAATATTGCTTATAGCTTCACCGACTTCGTGACGGCAAACGTCACCGGTTACATTTCGGACGCGCTAAATGGGGATATCTACGGCGGTTTTGCGACCGGTCACGTAGTGGGGCCGAATGGCGCCTTTTTACCAGCGTCACAGCAGTGGCCGATTGCACGGGATCGCCACGACAAGGTTATTCAGGTTAACCTCGTGATGAAGTTCTAGAAGATTTGTTGGAAATATCTTGATCAGACCCGGCGCTTCTCAACGCCGGGTCTTTTTTCTGTCGTGCACCCACCACTTCCCTGACGCTGCTTGAACGCCGCCCGAAATGTTACGCTGGCGTCACTGAATCGTCACAATGCGCTGCTCAATTGGGCGCACTTGAGTGAACGAGCACTTGCTCTTCGCCCTACAAAATGGAAGTCTACGAAAAATTCAGAAAAGCGACCGCGCCTGTGGAAGAGACCGGACTTCATATGGATCCCGTGACATCAGCCCAGATAAATGTTGCTCACGCACCAAAAGCAACCAGCGCTCTCGAGGCTGCTGCAAAAGAATCTCCTGCAGCAGCGAGAACGATTGTGGACGTGGATGGAGTCGATTTTAATTATGGTGCCTCCAAAGCATTGCATGGTATCAATCTAAAAATCGCAGAGAGGAAGGTGACCGCTTTCATCGGACCTTCCGGATGCGGAAAATCAACTCTTCTTCGGTGCTTTAACCGGATGAATGATTTGGTGGATCATGCACGTATTACCTCAGGCGAAATCCGGATTGACGGCGTAAACATCAACGCTCCGGAGGTAGATGTTATCGAGCTGCGCCGCCGGGTTGGGATGGTGTTTCAGAAGTCGAATCCTTTCCCAAAATCGGTTTACGAAAATATCGCCTATGGCCTTCGAATTGGCGGAATGCGCGACCGATCGGGAATCGATCAACGGGTTGAGGACTCGCTAAAAGGTGCCGCGCTGTGGGACGAGGTAAAGGATCGATTGCATGAAAGCGCTCTCGGACTCTCCGGGGGGCAGCAGCAGCGGCTGTGTATCGCCCGCGCAATAGCCGTAAAGCCTGAGATTGTTTTAATGGATGAACCATGTTCAGCTCTGGATCCGATTGCGACCGCGAAGGTGGAGGAGCTGATTGCTTCGCTGGCCGATCAATTTACGATCGTCATTGTTACGCATAACATGCAGCAGGCGACTCGGTGCTCGGACATGACGGCGTTTTTCTATCTCGGCAGGCTCATCGAGTTCGATCGGACAGATAAAATCTTTACTAACCCGAGCCAGAAACAGACCGAGGATTACATCTCCGGACGGTTTGGTTAGGCATCTGTTTCGCGCAGTATTGAACGAACCATTGTTCGTCTCGGTTGGAGTGTAGTTGTTGTTCGGCTTTCGGTGGCGCACGCCCTGGGAGTTGCTATCGTTCTCTACAACACTCCCGGGAAACCGGAAAACCTCTTTTCCCCATGAACAATCGATCCAAACTCTCTCGACGAGAGCTCTTATCATTGATGGGATTGGGCGGCGCCGCATTGATTGTCAACCCCGGTACTTCCGCCGCCGCCGCAAGCGCAGTGCAAGAGACACCTTTAATCTACCGATTCAAGATCGGCGAATTCTCGGCCACTTGCTTGAACGATGGATTCAGGAAGCTCGATTCGCAGCAGGCTTTTTACGCGCCAAAAGAATCCACCAAAGAGTTTAACGCGCTATTGAAAGGTTGGGACGTCGTTTCCGGTCCTGGCTTCCTTACATATAACGTGTTGCTGGTGGACACTGGTAACGAACAGGTCCTGATCGATTCGGGCAGTGGCGGCAAAGTCTCGCCCAATCTCGGTAAAGCGTTAAACGGCCTCGAAGCGGCCGGCTACCACCCTGAAGATATTAGTGTCGTTTTCTTGAGCCACGGCCATCCCGATCATATCGGCGGGATGGTGACAATCGACAACAAGCCAACCTATCCAAATGCGAAACACTTCGTGCTGAAAAACGAGTTCGCCTTCTGGACAGGGCAACCTGACCTCTCAGCTCAGCTCGTTCCAGACGGGCAAAAAGTGTTCTTGATTTCCTTCGCACAAGAGCGATTCGCGGTGCTGAAAGATAAGTTCACGCTGATCGACGACGGCGCAGAGTTCACGCCCGGCTTCAAAGCGATCTCGGCGCCAGGTCATACACCGGGGCATTGTATCGTCGATATCCGATCCGGTTCCGATCGCTTATTGCACATGGTGGACCTCGGACACCATCATGTTGTTCCATTTCAGAGGCCGTTCTGGAGGGCCGCTCCCGACACCAACCCGATGATCGCGAGTCAAACGCGCAAAAAAATCTTTACGCAGGTTGCACAAGAAAGAACGCGGGTCTTCGGCTATCACATGCCCTTCCCAGCAGTCGGCCACATCCGCACATTGGGCCCCGGCTTCGAATGGCTCCCCGACCCCTGGACGCCAGTGGTGTAGCGCTGGGTATCGGCGGCAGGGCCTGCCGCCCTACAGCGGAAATCGCGAAGCGATTTCCCTAAAACGCGAAGCCGAAGCTCAGGCTCCAGACTCCGTCGCTCTCGAATTTCTTTGGCGATGGGTTGATCGCGTAGTCGAGGCGGAGCGGACCGATTGGCAGATTGTAACGAATACCGCCTCCGATCCCTAATCGCATATCATCAAATGGGGCGTTACCTAATCCCCCCCAGTCGACGAACGCCGCACCCAAAAGGTCTCCAAAAATCGGCACGACGTACTCGACATTAAAGACCGATCGCGCGAGGCCTCCCAATGGATTGTTGCGCGCATCTTTCGGTCCAAGTTTCCGTTCATAAAAACTGCGCACCGTCGTCGGACCGCCATTGAAGAATCGTTCATCGATCGGCACGCTGTTCTGGCCTTTAACAGCGCTGATGTAGCCAATGCGCGCGCCCATAGCCAGCAGAGTTTTTCCGAATGGAATGAACAGAGAATAGCGGCCAGTCAGCCGGATGAAACTCGAAGAACCGCCAGGCGTTTGCGAGTAGGAAGCCGAGGCGTCCAGGACCCAACCTCTGTGCGGATTAGTCGGGCTGTCCCGTCGATCGAACAACTGAGTTAATCCCACAGTAATCAATTGGTAACTAGTCGGCCCAACCAGCTCCTCCGGCCTGATCTGGACATTGCTGATGTCCGCCTGCTTGGCCTCAACAAACAAAGCCGACTCTATTCCGCGTGTGAATGTTTTCTTGAAGGAGAGGCGCCCGTAATATTTAAGGATCGAATAGCTCGGCCAATCCTTCCACTGCAGGCCGAGTGCAGCTCGAAAATCGATGTCGCGGTCGAACAGCCATGGATCTTCGTAGTAGACTTCGCCGTTCGGGCCGCGGCTTGTGTAATCCGCGGACGCGGAAAAAATGTGGCCCCAACCGTCAATGTTTCGGTTCGTGTAGTTTCCGCCCAGGATAAGGCCGTCAAATGTGTCGTAGCCGCCATAAAATCCGAGTACTTTTAGTCTTGCTTCGCGCGGTGTTACCAGAAGTTTGATTGTGTCGTCCGGCTGCGGCTCTTCCTGGACATCGATCGTGTCGTAAAGAGCCGTGAAATACAGTTGTTTGTACTTTTCGCGCAGCTCGTCCGGGTTGTAGATCTCGCCCTGCAAAGAAGTGAAACGTTTCGGCAGGAAGGCAGGCCGAAGTCTGGCCTGGGGATCTTGATGAACTTCCACCGCTCCGAATCGGTACTGGGGGCCTGGCACTGAGTCGATCAGGATCGGCACGCGACCGTTCTGCACATGCGCGAAATCAGGAGTGGCGGTCACCGTCGCAGAATAGTGGCCCTCCCTTTTGAAGGCGAACACAAGGTCACGCTGGAGGTTTTGTACTTCTGCGTCCGAATAAGGTTTGGGTTGATCTGTTAGCGCCCGGAACTTTTCGTAGAAGTGCGTCATTGGGACCCCAGGATCTTTCGTGAACCGGATTGGACCGAAAAAGAAGCGTGGACCTTCCTTTATAGTTACGATGGCGTCGATTGCGCCCCTGGCTTCGTCCGGCCTGGTCGCCAGCTTCACGATCTGGACCTGGGGAAAGCCTTCAGAGATATAGTAGCTCTGGAGCAAACTTGTCCCTGTCACCAGATCAGCCTCAACGAACGGTAGCTCCTTTGTGAATTGCGACACGCGGGCGCGGGTCGTTCCAACCATGTATTCCTTCAGCTCCTCTGGCTTGAACGTCTTGTTTCCTTCGAAATAGATTTCACCTAGCTTGTAGTATCGGCCTTCGAAGATGACCAACAGCAGACGGTTGCCTTTAATATTGTATTTAACATCGACAGCCGGATACCCGTGGCGCCGGTAGAAGACAGCAAGATAGAATGCGGCGTCATCAGCCAGCGGTACGGTGAGTCCTCGCGATTGAATCGTGGCGAGTTGATCGGATAGCGCGGTGCGCAGTTCTCTTTCAGTAAACTTCGTGTTCCCAATAAACTGGACGATTGAAGCCGTCTGCTCTGGCGCGCCCCTGGTTTGCAGTGGTTCCGGCTGCGGCGCGGGGGGTGTTGCCCCCTCGCACCAATACTTGATGAATAGGAAAATCAAGAAGAACAGAGCCAGCGTCGCCGTTCTCATCGGAAGCGAACCAAGTATTTAAGCCGCCCTCGGTAGTCGCCGCCTGATCCGATATCACCGATGATCTGCCAGTTATCGGTGAGCTTGAAGCTTGTGCTGATGCTCTGCTCTCCAACCTCCCGCCCAGGAAGGATCTGCACGTCGAATCGATCCCTAAAACGTTCAGTGTTCTCGTCCGCACGATTCGTTCGCGGAAAAAATTTCGCCAATAGCTGTTGGATCACGAGGAATGTTGCGCGCCCCGCGAGCAGCGTTGGGTTTTTGCCCAACTCAGATGGCACCGAACCAGTCGCAAGCAAAACCAATATTTCGCCTTGTTCGAGTGGAGGAGTGCTATCTAGCAGAACTGTATTGCTCGAGAGCTTTCCGAAAATTCGTGCTCGTATTTCATAGTCACGAGTTCGTGCTCGACCTACAATATTTAAGGTCGGATCGAGCGGATTGCCCGCGGGATCGAACGTTATATAGCCGTTGTCGATATGCATTCGGGCAAACGGCAACGATACGACCAGATGCTCAACCAAGGTAGTTCCCTGCAAAATCGGTTTAGCGCCAGTGCCAGCGAGTTGCAGATCCACCAGAACTCGGCCTCGCGCCAAGTTGCTCTGAACAAGGAAAGCATCGTCCGTCTTTATTCTAATATTGAATTTCCAGTCTTTGAGGGGAGGCGTGTCGATGCTGACTTTTGGTGGTGCGCTGGGAGGTTGAGGAGGCGGGCGCCCCGGCAGATTGAGCGGCAGCAGGTCGATATCTTTGAAGAATTTGCTATTAGTGAGTCCCACATTCCCGGAAACCTCCCCGGCAGAGAGAGGGCCACGGATCGCCAGATTGAAGTTTGACCGGACAATTATGTTATCGCTCCGAGTCAACAGGACTTGTTTGCCATTCGCTGAAATATCCAACTTGGGGTCAGTGCCATCTGTAAGATCGACTCCTCCATTTATGTTGAAAGGTCCGCCGCCGGCTTCGCCCCTTATTTGCTGCAGCTGGACCCGGCTCTGTTGAAGAAGAATGCGGGCGACAACATTTGACAAAGGCGGGACGATGTCGGTCCTAGCCTGAAACCGTGGAAGATTCGCACCAATGTCGCCGGCAAGATCAGGCTTCTTGAGCGTACCCCCAACTCTAACCTCGGCGTGCGCTTTACCCTCCAGGATGCGGATCTCAGGAGAGAGCCTTTTCAGAAATGCCAGATTTGTCTCAGGCCACCTCACAAGAAACTGCAGTGGCGTATCATCAGGAATTTTCCCGCCGCTGACCAGGTTTCCTGTGTCCAGGGGCATTTTGCCTTGAATTTGCACCGGTCGGATGTCCGGCTGCTGTACCTTCCCATCGATAGTCAAAACCTTGTCGGCCAACCGGATCGCTAGATCGGCGCTGGCGGCAGCAAATGAAGAGGCCGCGCGCGAACGAACATCGCGTACCGTTGCAGTCATTTCGACCAGCGGATCGCGTAGGGTTTTCGACGCTCGGATATCGAAACCAACGGTTCCCGTAATTTGCGGCTGCTGCGACTGCAGCGTGGCAAGATTGATTCGATCCGAGTGGAAACTCACCTCCAACGGCTTATCCAGATCTACTGTCGTCTTCGCTCCGTTTGCTAGATTGAGCGGCACCTTAACGTTTCCAGTGATTACGTCCTGGTTCTTTCGGACCGTTAATGACGGGATTTCAAGCAATTGAGGCGAGAGCCGAAGCGTCGTACTGAGGTCGGCGTATGGCGATCTGATTTCTGCTTGTGAGAGCTGACCATTCAGTCCGCGATAGTCCCCGCTCGCATCAACCTTGATACCCTGAACCGTCTTTGTCTGGAGGCCCTCTCCGTGAATTTGGAGCGTCCCGACCTGATCCCTGACAGGCCCCTTTCCGCTCCAGGTCAGGTTCAGCTTCCCACCTAATCCTAGATCTTGGCCAAACGACTTAATGAGTTCGTTCAGGACCTTCAAATCCGCAAACTGGACGTTCGCGCTCGCATCACATGTATATGGATCCTTTAACAAGGAGTTTCCTTGAGCTGTAATGTAGTTGTTCTGGTCGAAGACGATCTTTAAGCTAGGAAGCAGGAGCTTGTCTTCGGAAGTTTTAGCGTCGATGTCCACCGTGTCGATGGTTAGACCACGGTATTTGATCTGGTTCGCAGCGGTCCGCACGTTCGCCACCGGGATTAGATTCTTCGAATCACCCTTACCAGACCAGTTCGCCTGAAGTGTGCCGCTCAGCCCTGTTGGTTGGCCTGCGCTTTGGAGAACACCGTTAAATACTCCCAAGTCTTTTAGGTCGACAATGCCACTGGTTTCATACGCGTACGGCTCTTTCAGCGTCGCAGATCCGTGGACGTCGATTGAATTCTTTGGGTCAAAAGTTAGACGGCAGGTCTGAACGTTAGCTTTCCCATCGGCAAACCGCGTATCCAGATCGAAAGTTTGCACAACTGACCCGCGATATTTGAGCTCGCGACCGCTGCCTCGAATGAAGCCCTCCGGGAGCAAATCTCGGATTTTCAAATCGCCGTTTGCCGTTAGTTCCCCGCTTACCAGTTCTTGCTTTATGAAGTCAGCAATTTTGGCGATGTTAAACTGGACCCTTGCCTTAGTTGTTCGCAGATCGAAGTTACTGCCTGGAGACGGCAGACGCGAGTCGCCGTTGACGTCTATACGGCTGTCGCCGGAACGGACTATTGCACCGAAGGCAGCAACCTCGTTGTTCATGAGATGGGCCTCTGACTGAACACTGTCGATATGGACGTCCTGGTAGGAGAAGTTGCGTAGTCCGGTGAGGGCCACCATTCCGATCGAGGGCCAGAGCTGGGCCGACAGCGGAATTCGCAACGAGACGAAGTGCGTCGCATCGAGCACCGGCAGCTGCATACCTCGTACGAAGCCTCGAATCCCGGTGATCGATGTCTGCATCACAGACGACACCCTTCCTTGAGCCAGTGAAACCGTTCCGGTAGTCAGCGCATTCGCATTCAGCCCCGGCAGGAAAAAGGCAGGATCGGGGACTGTCGCTGCGAAGCCTAAGGTCGCAGCAACATTTGTAGTCAGATCATTTGGGCTCTTGGGAAGGGAAAAATTCCCGTTTATCCAGAGATGATTTTGCCCAGCGTGCGCCGAGACTTCTCTAACCTGTCCGTGACCCTTGTCGATCGAGATTGCGACCTTGGCTCGATCAATTCCGTAGGTCTGATAACTCAGTTGGCCCGTATCGACATTGATCTGGCCGTCTAGGGTTTGCAGATCTTTAAGATCCCCGCGTACTTGCGTCGAAATCAGCGAGATCGTTCCGCTCACAGGTACAACCGCAAATTTCTTAATCTGGTCCAGGTGCAGGTCTGATACCGTCACCGCGCTATCGAGCAAAGTCGCCCCGCTCTTTTGTTCAAGCGAAGCACTCGCCGAGACTGGGGCGTCCAGCGCCTTTGCATTGAGGTCAGCTCGAAATGACCCTTCCTCCGCTCCATTCAGGTCGACCAGTAACTGCTCAATATTTACGAGCGGATCGAGCGCAAGCTGGGAGAGGCGGATCCGGTTTTGCTCATAATCCAGCCCGGCATGGAGGTTTTTCCAGTCTGCGAGACCCGGAATATTGAGGCGATCAACCGTAAGATATCCTTGTTTTCCCTGTTGAAACGCGACCGCAAGGTTTTGCAAATCGATCTCGCCCGTCGGTTGTCGTACCGTCACGTTGACATTCCGTATATCGATTTTCTTTGGGATAATTGGCGTAAACCGAAACGGACCGCTCGGCGGAGGCGCGCCTGTGGAGGGCCGAATTACGGCCACCACATCTTTAAGTTCGACAAGTTCGATCAGGTTGAGAAAATCTTTCTTCGGCAGACTCAACAAATTGTAGCGAACGGCGAAGCGCCCTAGATCTAATCGTTCTAAAGGGAGCTGTGTGTTCTCCGTCAGAGGACGCAAATGGAGATCTTCTATGACGATGTCGGAGAAGACAGTACCATCAATCTTGAATTGAAGTGACCACGCTTGGCTTTTGCCGATTTCCCTGGCTGCAAGCTTTACCAGGCCAAACAGGATAGGCTGGTAAAATATGACGAAAAGGAGGAGAAGAATTAAGAAGCCGCCAAGGAAATATCTGAGCCATGGGATTCGGGTTTTCGTATCATCCATGTCGCTAACAAAGCTGGCGATTTCCCCGGCGCCCGTCGGAGGGTTCACCCTGCAACTGGCGTATACTCAATGAAAAAACAAGGCTCAGTCTGGCAACAGATCCTGCCTTTGTGCAAGAGAGGAATTCTATTTTTCGCAGGAAACCTTCGCCGGGCTTACGAGCGATACGGGGCGATTGATGGCGAGCAATGTGCAGCCGCTTTCGCCTACTACGCTTTTTTCTCGTTGTTCCCGTTAATCCTACTGCTTGTTGCGGTGGGAACATTTTTCGTCAGGGATCGTCATGCAGCCGCTGTTCAGGTCGTGCAACAAGTGCAGCAGTACTTCCCACTACCATCCAAAGATAAAGCGGTCTTGACTTCGACGATCGATGGTGTCATCGAGCACGGATTCCGGGCCGGTATACTCGGCTTGTTGGCGCTTGTCTGGAGTTCGCTCCGTTTCTTTCAAGCACTGGTAATCGGAGTAAATCGAGCGTGGGGCTTTAAAGATCAAGGATGGTGGCGCCTGCCTCTGAAGAATCTTATGACGATTGGGATCTTGATCAGCGCGCTTTTAATCGGGCTGGTCGCGCCATTGATCTTTAATCATATTCGACGTCTGTTTTTGAGCGATTTGAGTTTTGTGGTCGATCTCTTCTCGGCGATTCTCCCGTCGGCAATTCTGTTTTACGGCCTCGCGATGTTCTACAAATTTGCCCCGCGCCGACCCCGAAAATTCGGGCAAATCTGGCTGGCTGCGCTGCTGGTGACGTTGCTTCTAGAGTTTGGCCAGAACCTGTTTGGACTCTATTTGGCAGCATTCACAAACTTCGGCGCTGTTTACGGCGTTTTTGGGACCATCATGGCACTCCTTTTCTGGATCTACTTTTCCGGAGTGGTCTTGCTGATGGGCGGCTGTATTTCTGCCACCAGTAAAGAGGCTGTGAAGCAGAAGGTCGCTAAGGCTGAGCTTTAGCTCAGCCTCGCCCGCATGGTGGGCCGAACGAGGTTACCATGGCACCACCTGAACCCAGCGCTATGGCGGCACCCAGCCCTAGAAATAAAACTCTATCCCCAGCTCTTGGAACACTTTCTTGTTTTCCGAAAAATACTTGCTTCCCAACGCGTCGAATCCGCCTGTCTCGCGGAAATGTTTGATGAACGCATTCACTTGTTGCCGCAGCTCATCATTTCCTTTCCGGATCCCGATGCCCCATTCTTCCTGTTGGAATGGCTTCAGGATGGCGCGTGTTGTGTCCTGGAATTTCTTCCAATGTTGGAAAACGGAGATCTGATCGTAGATCATGCAGTCGGCTTTGCCTTGCGAAACTTCGGTCGCGCAAGAAGAGGAGTCGCTCAGCACCAGTAGCTGAGCATTCTTAAAGTGTTGCATCGCATAGATGTGGCCTGTTGTCGCTTTTTTCACTGCAACCCGACGGCCTGGCTTGTCGACATCGTCGATAGATTGGATATCGCTGTTCTTGTTTGCCAGGATGGCCAGGCCCATTCTTAGGTACGGGTCGCTAAAATCGATAGAACGTTTTCGTTCTTCAGTGATTGTCATTGAAGAGATCGCGATATCTACCTTGCCAGTCTTCAACGAGGGGATCAGCCCGTCGAAAGGGATATTTTCAATCCGAACCGGTCGATGCAGGTATTCGCCAAGCGCTTTTCCCAAGTCGACACCGACGCCGGCGGGCTGACCGTTTGTATCCAACATTTCGAATGGTGGGAAAAGCAATTCCATCCCGATAGCTAGCTCCTTAGGTTGTTGTGCAACCAGGTTAGATGCTTGACCGAGCGAAAGTAGTAGAAAGGCAAGCAGCGATTTCACAAAGGCGAAGACTTGTGAAATACTCCAGGGCCGATGCTTGAAGTCAAGAACCTTACCGTCCGGTTTCGAACTGAGGACGAGGATATTACGGCTATCAACTCGCTTTCCTTTGCGCTTAGAGCGGGGGAGACACTTGCCATCGTTGGCGAAAGCGGCAGTGGCAAGAGTGTGACTGGCCTGGCTTTGACCAAGCTTTTGCCTGAACCTCCCGCGATCTATGAAACTGGAGAAATCCTTTTGGAAGGTCGTTCGGTCCTGACGATGGGGGAGGGTGAGCTTCGCCAGATTCGAGGAAATCAGATCGCCTACGTTTTTCAGGAGCCCGGCACAAGCTTAAATCCGGTATATCCACTCGGCCAGCAAATCGCTGAGGCAATCAAGGAACACCGTCCTGATGTCAGAGATGTCCGTCGCGAAGTTCTCTTCTGGCTCGATCAAGTCGGTATCACCGATCCACCTAAAAGGATTGATGACTATCCGTTTCAGCTCAGCGGCGGTATGCAGCAACGAGTTATGATCGCGATGGCGCTTTGTTGTCGCCCGAAAATCCTGGTCGCGGATGAGCCAACCACGGCTCTCGACGTAACGATTCAAAGACAGATCTTGGACCTTTTTCGCGTGCTTAAACAGCGGTTTCAGATGGGGATCATCCTTATCACCCACAACTTTGGCATTATCCGGGGACTCGCCGACAAAGTTGCGGTGATGTTCCGCGGTCGCCTGGTCGAGTTCGGGGATGCCGATTCGGTGCTTCGCGCGCCTCGGCATCCCTACACCCGTGCGTTGATCGACTGTGTACCAAGGTTGGGCGCCAATATCGATCGATTGAAAACCATTGATTACTCGGTTTTGGACGAACCATAGGGATGACGCTGAAAAGGGATTGACAACAACTTGCGAATTTAGTGAAAAGAACGAAACCAGCAGCGTTCGTCCGCGAATCGGCTTGGATACAAGGTTCCAACGCCTAGCATCCCACGGCGCAAACGCATTTTTATCATGAACAAAGTAGAGCTAGTCGAAGCGGTAAAAAAGCAGCTTGGGCACGATACGAGCAAGGCTCATGCCGAGAGGGCGGTCACGGCGGTGATTCATGCCATCAAGGCTGGGGTCAGAAAAGATAAGATCGTGCAATTGGTAGGTTTTGGAACCTTTAAAGTGGTCGAGAGAAAGGCCAGAAAAGGTGTAAATCCAAAAACACTTCAGCAGATCCGCATCCCGAAATCGAAGACAGTTAAGTTTGTCCCAGGTAAAGAGTTCAAGAGCAAAGTATAAGGTCGCCTGGATACAAAGATTCCCCCCCACACTGAGAAAACCCGTTAGGCCGTGCCGCCGAACGGGTTTTCTCCTTTCTGGTGCTTAATCGGCCGCGCTTGACGATGCAGATTCCGAAAGGCAACTTCAGATCTGGGTTTGAAAATCCCGGATTGGCTTCACTCAATATGAAAAAACTACATCTATTGACCGCGTTCTCCGCCTTTTTGTTAGCTCAGTCCGCTCTGGCTGAGGTCTACGTTATTGACAAAGTCCATTCGACAATGGGCTTTCAAGTCCGGCACCTTTTCTCCAATGTACCTGGCAAGTTCGACGATTTTTCTGGCCAGATTCACTTCGATGAGGCTGATCCGGAAAATTCATCGGTGGAAGTGAAAATCGAGACCGCCAGCATCGATACCGCGAACACACAAAGGGACAAGGATCTGCGGTCTCCAAACTTTTTCGATTCGGCCAAATACCCGGAAATCAGCTTCAAAAGCAAATCCGTAAAGAAGAAGACCGGCTACAAGACAGCGAATATCACTGGCGATCTGACGATGCACGGGGTCACTAAGGAAGTCGTTTTGAAAGCGGAGTTGCTTGGTAAAGGCGCCGGCCTGCAAGGAAAGACGGTCTCCGGCTGGGAAGCTACTACCGCACTGAAGCGCTCTGAATTCGGCCTTTCCTGGAACAAAGCGATCGAAGGCACGCAGATCGTCGGCGATGATGTCCAGATCGCTCTGCACGTCGAAGCAGACAAAAAATAAAAAAACGAGTGCGAGTGTGAATGTCAGTGCGAGTCCGGATGGGCCGCATCGGCACCCGCCCAGACTCACACTCGCACTCACACTCAACATGTCCGATCGCATCCTCAGTGCACAGGAAGTTCAGCGGATTGAGCGCTCGGCCTTCAGTCAGGGTGTCGATGCGGAGACTTTAATGGATCAGGCCGGCCTCGGCATCGCCAACGCGATCCTTACCCTTGAGCGCAAACCCGGTGTTTGCCTGGCCTATCTCGGCAAAGGCAACAACGCGGGCGACGCACTAGTTGCCTGCGCCCGGCTTTCGCAGGCTGGCTGGGAAATCTGGATCCGAAAAACATCCCCTGAGCTTCAGCCGCTTCCAGCAAAGAAATTGCAGGGACTAAAACCGGTCACTATTGAGGATCCGCTCCGCAAACTTCATGGATCCAAACCCAGGATCATTCTAGACGGCATCCTTGGACTCGGCTCGCGGCCTCAGTTACGGCCCGCGTTGGCGGCCTATACAAAAGAGTTGAACATAGTCCGCGACGAATCGGGTGCCAACGTCTACGCGATCGATTTACCGACCGGAGTAGGCGAGGAAGGCGTCGATCCGGACGCGGTGATCGCCGACGTCACGGTAACAATTGGGTTCCCGAAGAAGGCTCTGGTGCAGGATGACGCCACCCGGTTTGTTGGCAGAATACTGGTGGTAGATCTGGAAGATCTTTCCAATCGCGCGGGCGCTGCGGCGGATCAACCGATACTATCGGGACCTGTCAATCTGCGATACTTTGTTTCTCGTCGCCCTTTCGATTCGCACAAAGGGAATATGGGGCGAGTCGGAATCGTTGCAGGATCGCGTGGTTTGGTCGGGGCTGCGGTTATGTCGGCGGAAGCAGCTGCCCGCGCAGGTGCAGGGCTGACTTATCTGTATGTTCCCGAAGAGATCTACCCGTTCATCGTTACAAAGGTAACACCGGAGGTCATGGTAAGACCGGTCGACGATCCTCGATCTGTATTAAATGACCGCCTGGACGCGATCGGCCTCGGGCCCGGCTTCGGGCGTAGTCGCACCGAAGAGACGCTCGAGATTATCTCTGAATTTGCAGGTCCAATGGTCGTGGATGCCGACGCGTTGAATATGTTGGCGGGTCACACCGACTGTCTAAAGAGCTGCTCTGGCGCTCGAATCCTTACACCGCATCCTGGTGAGATGGCTCGAATCTGGGAAACGAAAGACAAAAGCCGTTCGCAGATTGTCCTGGAGTTTACAAAAGAATATCCGGTGGCGTTGTTGCTTAAAGGGGCTCGAACTCTAGTCGGCCAGAGCGGCAAACCACTTGCTTTCAATTCTACCGGGACTCCCGGGTTGGCGACCGGTGGATCGGGAGACGTATTGACCGGCGTTTGTTCGGCGTTGCTCGGGAGGGGAATCGCCGAGTATGACGCCGGGCGGCTCGGGGCATGGCTCTGCGGCCGGGCTGCAGAACTTGCGGTCGCCGATTCATCCGAAGAATCGATGCTTCCGACTGATCTTTTTCGATATTTCGGTCAGGCTTTCCGCCAAGCGCGGCAAAGATAGAGGACCCTATTGCAAATACTTAGCCAGCCGCTCTCTTAGCTCAGCCCTCGCGCGAAACAGGATACTTTTTACTGCTGGTACTGTCGTACCCATCACCTTTGCGATTTCTTCATACGGCATTTCTTCGTACCGGCGAAGGACGATCGCGAGGCGCTGCGTCTCGGGGAGTTTGTTGATAGCGTCCTGGATCGCTATTTGAAGCTCGCTATCAAGCAGAACCTGATCAGGTTCTTTTTCCGAGCGTTCGACCGGTTCAGGAATTTCCTCTACCCGGTTAGCGAAATGACGTTTACGTCTCAGTTCGTTGAAAACCAGGTTTCGTGTGATTCGAAACAGCCACGTCGTAAACCTCGCTGTCGGTTTATAGCGCGGGGCAGATTTCCAGATCCGGATGAACACCTGCTGCGCGAGGTCTTCGGCCTCTGCATCGGAGCCGAGCATCTTCGTGATCGTTCCAACCACCCGAGACTGATGGGCTTCGACCAGCAGGCGGAACGCCTCCATATCGCCATCCCGGATGCGTGCCATCCACTCGATTTCAGGTTCAGGAGATTCCGGAGAAGGCATGAATGGATCTACCGTTAATACAGTCACGGCATGGCTCATCGTATCCTCTACAACACATGCTATAGAACAGAGTTGCTGGCAAAGTCTCGTCCGCCATCCCCTTGGCGAAGGCGGACCTCTCCACCGAAGCCTTGGCGTAGGTGGAATGTTGTCGCGAGCTTGATGGAAGGATTGTACTGTGTCAGGTTCAATTTGTGAAAAATTTCACAAGTTCTCGCCTTTTCCCTCAGGCGCTCCGACCAATTTATGAAAAGGTCGTGGCTGAACAGCGGATCAACGACGACGAAGCAGCCCAATTATATCTCTCCACTGATATCAATGCGCTGGGATTGATCGCGAATGTTGTCCGCGAGCGCAAAAATGGGAATCGCGCAACCTATTTGCTGAATCGATACATTAATTACTCCAATATTTGCATTCTCTCGTGCCAGTTCTGCGCGTTCGGCGCGCGCAAGCGCGATCCTCACGCCTTTGAAATGGCGATTCCTGAGATTATCGAGACCACGCGCAAATCCCTTAAACAGGGAATTACCGAGGTGCACATGGTTGGCGGGCTGCATCCCACGTTACCCGGCCAATGGTATCTCGAGCTGGTGCGAAACCTTCGCGCGTTGGACCCCAACCTTCATATCAAAGCGTTTACAGCGATCGAAATCCGGCATTTGGCCGAGCGGATCTTGAAGTTGCCAATTGGTGAAACGCTTCAAATACTGCGGCAAGCAGGGCTGAACTCCTTGACCGGAGGCGGCGCGGAGATCTTCGATCCGATCGTTCGAGATAAGATTTGTAGAGGAAAAGAGACCGCCGAGGAGTGGAAAGACGTTCACCGCATTTGGCATCGGATGGGAGGACGCAGCACTTGCACAATGCTCTTTGGTCACATCGAAACAATTGAGCAGAGGATTGATCATTTGCGACAACTTCGGGAGCTACAGGATGAGACACATGGCTTTACCGGTTTTATTCCATACGCCTTCGTTCCAGAGACGACTGAGCTTTCCCACATCCGCGCAGCATCGGGACTTGACCAGCTGCGAAGTCTGGCGGTGAGCCGCATTTATCTCGATAATTTCGACCACATCACAGGTTATTGGATCGCGATGACACTCCCGCTTGCTCAGATCTCACTCAACTACGGGGTGGACGATCTGCATGGCACGCTCATGGAAGAGAAAATCTTTCACATGGCCGGAGCCAAGACACCGCAGGAACAAACGGTGTCAGCTTTGGAACGCACAATCCTGGAAGCCGGTAGAGATCCCGTCCAGCGAGACAGCTATTACCGCCCGATTCGCCGAACGCAGCCGCAAGTGCTCGAGGCAGTAGTGTAGGGCGTCAGGCCCCTTACCGCCGGCTCCCAGCGCCTTTTTGTTGTTTTTCTGGCTGACTGTACAACACTGATTGGCGGAATAACGCAAAAGTTGCCTAGCCGATATTTCCTGCCCGGTACAACTAGGCAAAATTTGCCGGTTCAAGGCAGCCAGCAAGCCGTCCATAGAGGTAAGAATAACCTAAGTACCTGAGGACAAGCCATTTATAACCTACGTGTGCAATCTGGCATTGTAGTTGCTTTGCAGCGCGCACGCCGATGATAGCTACATCAGAATTAAACACTTTGCCCGATTTCGACGAGAAAGTCGGGTTCCAAGCGACGGATCAGACGACATTTGAAAAGCTTATCGAGGAACATTTGCCACTCGTCCGTTCGATTGTGGATCGAATGCGACGCAAGTTGCCAAGTAAAATTGAGGTCGACGAATTACAAAGCGTTGGTGTGACCGGGTTGGTCACCGCCGCCAGGAACTATAGACCATCTCAACATAGTAGTTTTGCAGGTTACGCCGCCACGCGAATTCGTGGTGCGATTCTCGACGAACTTCGTCGGATGGACTGGATGAGCCGCGCGACCCGTTCCAAGGCAAGGAAGCTCGGCAGCGCTATCTCCAAGCTTGAGCAAGAGAATGGCGGAAACGTTTGCCAGCACTCGCTCTGCGAAGCGCTGCAGATGACCGAAGAGGAGCTGGCGGAGTTGCAGGAAGAAGTGCGTCCTGTCTGTTTCATCTCGCTGGATAGCATCGATGATCAGGGTGAAGCGGATGATCAATCGTTACACGAAGTCATTGCGGACGATTCCTGGATCCCGGCACTGGACGTTCTCGACCGCAAAGAAATTATGGCGCTGTTGGTCGAGCGGATCGCTCAGCTGCCGGCTACGCCAAAGAAAGTTTTGGCCATGTACTACTACGAGGGCATGCGCCTTTCAGAAATCGCGACCTGCTTCGGTCTGACTGAGTCGCGGATCTGCCAAATCCACACCCAAGCGGTCGGGTTGCTCCGCAATTACCTACAAAATCTCTTGGCCTAAAACGCCAGACATCTCGGAATGGACACAGAACTCGATTGGGATCAGCTGGTCGACGCTCTAAGAGGAGAGCTGCAAGAAAAAGGCGATTTGCTACGCCTGCTGAACCAACAAACAGAGACACTCTATCGGCGCGACCTGGTCGAAAACGAACGCCTGGAAGAACAAATGAGCGCGCAACTGCGCCTGATTTCACGGTGTACCAAACACCGTGAGACGGTGCTGCAGCAAATCGGTTCAAGATTTCAGTTAGACGACAACCCATCCGCGAATGAAGTGATTCGTCGGTTTCCGGAATATGTTCATCCCTTACTCGAAGCGCTCGTCTCTGAGGTAGATCGCCTCAGTCATCGTGTGGATGAGCGGCTAAAACAGAACCAGGACCTGAAAGAACGGTTTCTTTCTCAGGCGACGGCTTAGCTGTCGGTCACATGAATCACGAATTTTGCAGAAAAGTCCCAAAAGGGCGTAAGTCTAACTTAGTAAGAGGCAAACGAAACGAAGGCAGTAAGGATGCTTATATTATCCAGAAAGGTAAATGAGGGGATTGTCATCGGTGATAACATTCATATCAAGGTGACGAAAATCGACGGCGATGCTGTAAAGATCGGCATCGATGCTCCGAAAGAAATACCGATTTTCCGTACGGAGATCTATCAGAACGGACGCGTGGCCCGCCCGAAGGCTCCATCGCCGCAAACGGATCTGAATCTGGTAGACAAATTACCGGCATAGAACAGTTCCAATCCTCTCGGGGCGAAAGGGCTTTGATGACAATCTGGTAGTGGCCGGAAAACCCGCTACGCTGCTGTTACCCCCAGGGTCGCCGCGGCAGTCGATTTTGCGCTTGCACAATGCCGCTGTGCGGCTTGATTCCTAGCCACCTCGCGCATGCGCCGATGTGGCGGAATGGCAGACGCAACGGACTTAAAATCCGTT
>JBKPBY010000060.1:0-4668 GCA_046727075.1 bacterium
CCGAAAGAGTTCAATCCGGGAACATCGGCGCTAATGGTGCCCAAGACGTCCGACGGACGAGTTCTGTTTGGCATCCCATGGCACAACAAAGTGATCATCGGTACGACAGACCATGAAGTACCGAAGCCAGTTGAGGAGCCCCAGATCGAAGATCAGGATATTTCTTTCATTCTGACTGAAGCAGCGCGCTATCTGGCGAAGGATCCAACAGAATCGGATGTTCTCTCTTGTTATGTCGGACTCCGGCCACTGGTGAAGCATGCCGAAGCGACGTCGACCGCCAAATTGTCGCGTGATCATACAGTTGTTGTTTCACCCTCCGGGCTAGTAACAATTACGGGCGGCAAATGGACCACTTATCGGCGCATGGGGGAGGACTGCATCAACCATGCGATCGAGGTCGGAGGTTTATCCGCGAGTCCTTCCCGCACCGAGACTTTGCACCTTCATGGATACCAGACTGAGCCCGCAGATGGGCCGGAACATTTAGCGGTCTATGGCACGGATCGAGCGAAGATTGAGGAGTTGGTCCGGTCGAACAAAACGTTGTCGGAGCCAATTCATCCACGGCTCCCATACTCTCGAGGGGAAGTAGTATTTTCGGTGCGGGAAGAAATGGCTCGAACTGTGGAAGATGTTCTGTCGCGACGCACTAGATCGTTGCTGTTAGATTCGGCTGCGGCTGTCGAGGCCGCTCCTGCGGTAGCGAAATTGGTCGCAGACGAGTTGCATAAAGATTCGCCGTGGGAAGAAAAGCAGGTAAAGGCGTTTCAAGAGGTTGCGAAGTTCTATCAGCTGCCGGGGCGAAAATGATGGCGCCACCAGGGGTTCAGGTCGCGCGGGAGCGCGAACCCTACCGCCGATAGGGTAAGAACGCAAGAGCGGTAGGGTTGGCGCTCCTGCGCGACCTGAACCTCTGATAGGCAACCGCGCAAATAAATTCCCTCCAAAATCAAACCGCCGCTAACGCTTCTTCCAAATCGTCGCGTAAATCCTCTAAATCCTCGACGCCGACTGAAAGCCGAATCAGCGTGTCGTCGATACCCAGCGCTGAGCGCTGCTCAGGCGGGATCGACCCATGCGTCATCAAGGCAGGGTGCTCGATCAAACTCTCAACTCCGCCCAGGCTCTCCGCCAGAGAAAACACTTTTGTTCTTTCCAGAAAGCGGCGAGCGCCCGCCAGATCAGAAGCGAGATAAAGCGTGATCATCCCGCCAAAAGCGCGCATTTGGCGTTTTGCCAGCTGATGTTGTGGGTGCGAACGAAGGCCTGGATAAAGTACTCTGCGGACTTTTGGATGCTGTTCCAGCCATCCGGCAAGATCTAGAGCGTTTTCGCAGTGACGTTCCATTCGTAGCGCGAGCGTTTTAAGCCCACGCATCGCCAGGAAGCTGTCAAATGGACCGGCGATCGCGCCGACTGCATTCTGCAGAAATCCGAGGCGATCCGCCGTTGCCTTGAGGTCAGGACGATCGCCTACCACAACCACTCCACCGACGATATCTGAATGCCCATTCAAATACTTGGTTGCTGAATGGACGACGATGTCGAACCCGAGCTCCAACGGTCGCTGAATCCAGGGGGTCGCGAACGTGTTGTCCGAAACAGCAAGGAGATTGTTCTCGCGCGCAAACGTAGCAACACCTTCAAGGTCGATAAGCTTGAGCAATGGGTTCGATGGCGTTTCTATCCAGACCATGCGGGTGCTTGGTCGCAGCGCCGTTTTCAGCTGGGATAGATCGGTTAAGTCGACAAACGTGAACGACAGATTGGCCGAGGTTTTCCGAACTCGCTCGAATAACCGAAACGTGCCGCCGTAAAGATCGTCACTCGAGATGATGTGCGAACCGGCTTCGAGCAGCTCAAGGACAGTTGCCATTCCTGCCAGGCCCGAGGCGAAAGCGCATCCGCGCGCTCCACTTTCCAGATCTGCGACACAGCGTTCATACGCCAGGCGCGTTGGATTGATGCTGCGGGAATAGTCGAATCCTTTATGAACTCCCGGGCTTTGCTGAACGTAAGTCGAAGTCTGGTAGATCGGCGTCATGATTGCGCCGGTTGATGGATCAGGCTCCTGACCGGCGTGAATTGCGCGCGTGGAAAACCCGTGTCGTTTTGTCATGGCTTAGACCTTTCTTCTCAAGTAATTCAGCAGATCGATTCGGGTTATCAGTCCGACAAACTCATCGCCAACCATCACGATAGCGACCTTGCCCGCTTCAAGGATTTCGCGAACGGCGGCTAAAGGCTCGCCCGCTTGAAGCGTTTCGAGACGGTCCGTCATCGCCGTCCGCACCGTGTCCCTGAACGAACCGCCGCCATCCTGGACCCGGTGAAGAAGGTCCGATTCATCCAATATTCCGATCAAATGCTCGCCTTCCAGCACTGGCACCTGCGAAACATCTGCGATCCGCATCCGGTTGAAGGCAGTCAGCAGGGTGTCGGAGGGTCCGACTGTGACAACTGTCCCATCCTGGAACCGGCGGGAGACAACATCTCGCAAGTCACCGTACACCTCGCGATCGATGCATCCCTGGTCAGTCATCCAGACGTCGTTATACATTTTCGACAAATACTTGCCGCCGCTGTCGCAAGCGAAGGTCACGACGCGCTTCGGTGTTTTCTGTTCCCGGCAATAGTGAAGAGCGGCGGCGAATAGTGTTCCCGAAGAAGAGCCACCAAAGATTCCTTCTTTGCGCAAGAACTCGCGGGCCGCGTTAAAACTTTCTTTGTCGGGGATCGAGTAGGCGGTCTTAACTCGAGAGAGATCGGCAATCTCCGGCAGGAAATCTTCCCCGATACCTTCGACTAGCCATGAACCAGCCTTGCCAATGTGTTTCTCGCGGATGTAGCCGGTCAGCACAGAGCCCTCAGGATCTGCTAACACAATTTCGCAATCAGGTTGTACCCGCGCAAAATAGCGGCTGAGTCCCGTCAACGTTCCGCTCGATCCAACTCCCACCACAATAGCGTCCACATCATGGTCCATTTGCTCCCAGATCTCTGGTCCCGTCGTGGTTTCGTGAGCAAGCGGATTGGCCGGATTTTCGAACTGATTAACGTAAAACGCGCCCGGTGTTTCCGCCGCAATTTTTGCCGCCAGGTCCTGATAATATTCCGGATGCCCTTTCGTCACGTCTGATCGCGTGATTACCGCTTTCGCGCCTAGCGCCCGGACATGAAGGACTTTCTCTAGAGACATTTTATCCGGAATCACGAGGATCAAGTGGTAGCCTTTAGCGGCGGCGACCAGCGCTAGACCGAGTCCGGTGTTACCAGCGGTCGCTTCGACGATAGTACCGCCTGGTTTTAGTTTACCATCCCGTTCTGCGGCCTCGACCATGGCGAGCGCCATCCGATCTTTGATTGAGCCGGTTGGATTCTGGTTCTCTAGCTTGACGAAAAGCTTGCAGCAACCGGTATCGATGCGGCTGATTTCGACCAGAGGCGTGTTTCCGATCAACGAAAGAATTGCTGGATCGCGGAGGGTAGGGGGATCTTGAAGAGCATGCGACATGTTGAGACTCTCATCGCAGGCTAGAGACAGAGTCAAGCGTCAAGGGAGAGGGCGGGCGGGCGTGCGCTTTGTAGGCCTTATGGAGGTTGCAGCCGCACGAGGTCGCCCAGCACCAATTTCGGATCAACTTAAGTCATGACTTGCTACTCGCTATTCGAATTGGTGCTGGGCGACCCTACCGATGATAGACCACCCCAACTAATCGGTAGGACTTAGCTTCATCCGGGCCGCCGCCGGACTCGTAGATGTGGCAGCTCAAAGAGACGCCTATTACTCATAACATTCCAAGTATTTGATTCCTGAACCGGTGTTGAAGACCGTGACCGACTCATTTGCTTTGATCCAGCCTGCCTCGCGGAGTTGTTCGAGAGCCGCGATGCAGGCAGCGCCTTCTGGAGCGACAAATATTCCTTCGGTTTTGCCTAGTTCTCTTGCTGCATCGATCGTTTCATCATCCGTGACAGAAATCGCGACTCCGTTGGAGGCACGAACGGCGTCCAGGATCAGGAAGTCGCCGATGGCTTTCGGAACACGGAGCCCGGATGCTTTAGTTGAGGCGTTGCGATGCTCTTCGGCAAAGCGCTCGCCTTTCTCGAAGGCAGTTACGATCGGACGACATCCGACCGCTTGCACCGCTACCATTCGCGGACGTTTGGATGAGATCCAGCCAAGCTCTTCCATTTCGTCGAATGCTTTCCACATTCCAATCAGGCCAGTGCCCCCGCCGGTCGGGTAGAGGATCACATCCGGAAGCTCCCATTCAAGCTGTTCAGCCAATTCGTAACCAAGTGTTTTCTTACCTTCTACCCGGTACGGCTCTTTCAAAGTGGAAAGATCGAACCAGCCCTCCTGTTCTTTCCGGCGTGCGACTTCGGCGCCGCAATCGGTGATCAAACCGTCGATAAGTGTCACGTGAGCGCCCGCCGCCAAAGACTCAATAACGTTGGTTTTTGGCGTGTCCTTCGGCATAAAGAGATGCGCTTCGATTCCGGCTCTGGCCGCATAGACAGCCAGAGCGCCGGCGGCATTTCCTGCCGACGGGGCAGCCACTTTTTGGATACCGAACAAACGGGCCATGCTGATAGCGGTAGTCATTCCGCGGGCTTTGAACGTCGCCGTGGGATTTCGGGATTCGTCTTTGATGCGAAGGT
>JBKPBY010000061.1:0-13474 GCA_046727075.1 bacterium
GAATGCGCGGAAGCATAACTACGATTTGACGGATTTTGTGACAGACGTAACTAACCTAAGTTGGGCGAACAGCATAATCGCGAATGAATGCACCAGAAATCTACAGATTTGCTAGAAACTCCAGCAAATTGGTTGAACCGCACCGGCGCTCACCAGTGAGACCAAATCGGCCACTGGATGGCCCCCGACCTAACCAGCTATCAGCCGGTTCACTTCGTCGTAAGGGATAACGAATCTGGAGAGTTGGTCGTACGTGCCAGTTCCAATCCACTCTTGCCCAATTGCTCGGAGCAAGCCGAGAGTCGCTCGATACGGGCTTGAACCTAAGCTGATTCTCCGAACACCAACGCGAGCAAGTTCACCGACAGAAGCGGCTCCGGGACCCGCCAGAATGTTCATCGGGCCCGGAGTAGCGCGCAGCAGTTCCTTAATGGCCTCGATATCGCGTAATCCTGGAACGAAGATGCAGTCCGCCCCGGCCTGACGGTAGGCGCGAGCTCTTTCGGCGGCGATTGCGAATCGGTCCTGATCTTTGACCGTGTCCAACAGATATGCGTCGGTTCGCGCATTGATGACTACAGGTACGTCCAGGCTCGAAGCGACCTCTCTTATCGTTGCAACCCTTTCCGCTTGAGTCTTCACATCTAGTAAACTGCGGTTGGCATGGTCGACATCTTCTATGTTGAGCCCGACAGCGCCGATAGCGATCATTTCAGTGACGAGTGTATTAACGTCGCCGAGATCGTAACCCGCCTCTAAGTCTGCTGTTACCGGCAATGCTACAGCGCGAACGATGCGCCCAACCCATTCGAGCATTTCTTTAGCCGCGATGTTTTCGCCGTCCGGATATCCAAGGAGGTTGGCGATTCCGGCGCTTGTAGTAGCCAGCGCTTTGAATCCGAGTTGTTCGACGATACGAGCGCTAGCAACATCCCAGACATTGGCAAGCAAAAGCGGCTCGGGACCCTCGTGAAGCTGCCTAAGTCGTAGAGCCTTGGCTTTAGCGGAGACTGCGTTCATTCATATCGATAGTCCCCGGGGTGGCCTCGGCGCAAGCAATTCAACGCCCATGCCAAGGCGCTAATAAAAAGGACCTCACGCCAAGACGCCAAGACGCGGGAAAAGGGATCTCACGCCAAGACGCAAAGACGCCAAGGTAAGAATTTTCGATCTTAAAGGTTCATCGATGTGGTCTGACGAACGATATGGATGCCAGATGCGACTTTCATCTCGGTGGTAGGTACATTTGCCATCCTCATCACCGATGAACATGCGACGTACGCCTCTTTCGGGACCAAGAAACTCTTACCTTTGCGTCTTGCCGTGAGGTCCCTCTTCCGCGTCTTGCCGTGAGGTCCCTCTTCCGCGTCTTGGCGTGAGATCCCTTTCCCGCGTCTTGGCGTGATGTGCCTATTCGCCTCGACGGGAACGTTGGTCGAGCGTCGAACGGACTTGGTCGAGTAATCGCTGCCGACTGTATGGTTTCGCGATAAATCCCGCTAAGCCATTCGCCAGCATCGGAGTCAGTCGCGGATGTTCTGCATACCCACTGCTAAGCAAGACCGCGACATTCGGATCACGTTGTTTAAGTTGATAAAAGATGGCTGCTCCGTCTCGGCCAGGGATTATAAAATCCAAAATCACTAGCGCAACATGCCTGCCGATCTTATCGAAAAGCTCAAGCGCTTGGTTCCCATCGTACGCGGTGATCACCTTGTACCCTTGCTCGCACAGTATCATTTGCGCGAGCAAACAAACGTTCGGTTCATCGTCCACAATCAAGATCAGCTCTCGATCTCCCGCTATATTAGAGATCTCCAGGTGAAATTTATCCGCCAGCACGCCGAGTTGCCGAGCACCTGACGTGGCGGACGCTCCTCCTTGAAAAAGCTTCGACATCAGAATTCCAAATTTGAACGCGAATCGATCAGTTTGAACGATTGGGATCGTCCTTAGTGCAAACCCACCAAACGCAACCTAGCAAGGCGGAGCCGAGAAATAAGAACATTCCCAAAGTCAGCATGCCTTGGTGATGCCGGAATATCGATTCGGAGTCAAAAGGAAATTGCAATCTAGCGCTAGAAAAGTGGAACGCCGCGATCGCCGAGCTGGCATTGGCCGGACCGACCACGCCGGGAACCGACTCCAAACCTCCCAACGTGGGTCTGCGGTCAGATTTTGACGCCAAAAAAATCCAGAAATACCTTGCGATACACGTCTTGCTTAAAACCGGGTAGCCAACTGATCTGGAATTCCTCGGGACGAATCCAGCGGATCCGGCGGAACTCCGGGCTTTCGGTGGCGGCGCTGACTTGCGACTCGGAAGCCAGGAGATCGACAAGAAAATAGGTCTGCTCCTGGCCATGATAACCCTCTTTGGTCCGACCTTGATCAAACAGATAGCGATAAGGTCCTTTCGATTCGACGACCCGGTAGTGACTTGGCTCGAGCGACACTTCTTCCTTCAGTTCGCGAATGAGGGCCTCGGCGCTCGGCTCCGATTTCTTGACGCCTCCTTGCGGAAACTGCCAACCGCCAGGAATATCAAACCGTTCTCCGATGAGAATGCGCCCATCATTTTTCCGAATGATAGCTGCAACATTTGGCCGATATCTCGCAGATTGCATGGTCGTTGTTCTTCAATGTTGATGTTTTGAATCGGTCGGGCGCTGTTTTCTCACCGTGTCGGGAGCGAATGCTCACGACCGCCCTAGTTGTGCAACATGTCGAGCAAAGATTTTAGCGCATCCTTTGGGTTGGTTTTGAATTCCTTTTCAATCTTGTCCCGCGCCGCGTCTCTCAAGCGTTTCGAGAGGTCTTCTTTGGGATCCGTTGGCGACCCGGTCAATCTCACGGTCGTCCAACGAAGCCCGTCTCGGTTTTCGGTAAACACTTTTTCCTCCGCCCCAGGTATCCAGTTGAGCAGCTTTGGAGCGACACCTATTTGCAGTGTTCCATCGAGATGCTTGGCATCCACCGTTCCGTCGCCTTGGATTTGTAACTGGTCCTGGTAACGCGCAACCAGGTTGGAAATTTGCGCGTGCCGTGCCTCATATTGGAAATCAGCCTGTACTGAATCCAGGTGCACCTCGCCCAAGTTGCCGAGTTTAACCACGTTTCGAAGCTTGCCGAGAAAATTGGCCAAGTCGAATTTGGCTTCTTTGATCTCGATTGAGCCGGTGATGAGTCCCCGTTCCAAATGCTCAATCTCCCCTGTGTAAGTGAGATGCCCCGACGCCGTTCCGTCCAGCTGCCATTCCTTGGGTGAGAGTTGTTGTGTGTTAAGATCGGAGAAGTCGGCCGTCATCTCAGCCGTTGCCAGATTGCTGATGTGGCCCGCCAGATGGATATCGCCGCCGCCGGCGACTCGCGCTGTCGCTTCGTGGATTGTAATCAGCTTTTCACTAACGGCGCCACGAACCTGTTGAACTTCGAGAGCAGGTAAGCTTCCATGTTGGGCGGTACCGCCGATCGTCTCGATATTCCATTGGTCAGGCGCCGCACGGCTGATACTGACTTTCATTCCAGCGACTTGACCGCTGACGCCATGCCCGGCTGTCCAGTGCAGGTCGACCTTAGCAACGTTGATCTGTTCAACAACCAGCTCCGATGGCAAAAATCTGGAGAGCTGGAGCCGCGGTTCTCGTTTCGGTCCAGGGGCGGCTTTTTCTTCCGCTACACGTTTTCCCAACACGACGTCAACTGAGTCCGCTGCACACTGATCGATAACCCAGCGGCCGCGCAACAGCTGCCACCAGTCAAGGTGCGCGGAGATGTTTGTTACCTGAAGCGACCGAAGATTCCTGGTTCCTTTTGCAGTAAAACCGCTAGACCGAAAGGAGGGCC
Organism: bacterium; assembly: GCA_046727075.1. Classification (GTDB taxonomy): domain Bacteria; phylum Verrucomicrobiota; class Verrucomicrobiia; order Chthoniobacterales; family JAFAMB01; genus JBKPBY01. The sequence continues at coordinate 3,847 of JBKPBY010000061.1, forward strand.
CTTCCCACGACAAGGGAGCGAACTGGCCATCGGCTTGAAGCGATCGACTCACTTTCTTGCTCAGCCAGGTCCGAAAAAGTTCACTTCTCACTAACCCATGCAGTCCGAGCCAGGCGGAAATGCAAGCAACGATTAAAATAACTCCGCCGATTAGAGGAAATCTAAATCGCTTCACTGGGCTATTAGCTTGGCTTAAAGCGGGAGAGGTGCAAAAGAGAGTTTCCGTTTTTTGAGGGCACGAAGCGCAATCTGATGCAGGATAAAGATGCCAGCGCAAACTCCCGGCAGAGCGAAGAGGTGCCAATAGGCCAAAGGAGGAGGGGTGGGCGGAGCCACGGTAAGTAGAGTCTCAACCGTGCTGGTTTCCGAGGCGCGCTGTAAATGGATTCTCAATCCCCAGCGTCCGCTGTGGGTAATCTGGACAGTCGCACCATATAAGAGGCGGTTCTCGCCATGATTCAGTCGCGCGGGAATAGCGGAGAGGCTCGGAGTCGTAGACATGGCACAGGAAGGTGGCATCCAGGATTTTTCGCCGGTCTCTTCAAGCGGAATGAGATCCAAAGCCAGAGTGGCGTCCGTGACCGGCACCAAGTCCTTACGATTTTGCACGAGCACGGTAACATCAGCAGGGCCTGCCGCCAGGATTGGAGGCTGCGTGAAAACAGTGATATGGAAAGAGCCTGTGTCTGTTTGAAGCCGGATCGTTCCCCCATCGGCCAGAGCGACGTTCGAGAGGATCAACCAGAAAAGAAATGCGGTCCCTAACCTTGAGTTCATGACATCAACATCCCGCGCATGTCCATCGGTTGAAAAATGATCCAGACCGCGACCAGAAAATAAACCAATCCGAGTAGTAACCATGGGACGAATACGCCGAATGGTCGATCCGGAGCGAGTCGGTTAGCTACCTTCCAAGCCGCATACCAGGACAACAGAAGGCCCGCATCGAGCAAAAGGATCTGTAGGTCGAGGAGCTGCGGAAAAGCCCAGGAGGCGACGGCCCAGTTCGGCTTGGCTGTGTGGAAAAACTCAGCCAAGAGCCGTTGAAATACCGGGATCGGAGTGTGCGAAGCGGTAAACAAATGAAACAGAAGATGGGCAAGCCACATCCCGAACCCAAGGGGGACTAATGTCATGGAGAAATCGGAAAAGGTGTGAGTGAAAGACTGCTTGGCCAGTAGACGGCTCACGTTCGTACACACTGTCATTAACGCACCAGGAACAACCAGCATTCCGAAGAAAAGGAAAACGGCAATGACAATCGGGCGGGGGAGGGCGAGCGAACGTGCGGTCCAGTCGAACGCTTCGGTGACAGGGCTGATCATTGCAGCGGCATTTGTGAGCGCGCCAAACACTAATAGAATGACGAGTACCGCGATGTCGGCACGGTTCGCGAAACGGCCGATGGACGAACGAAGCGCTCCATTCCAAAGATTTGCTCCTGGCTGCACCGCCAGAAGGCCGACGTTGTCGTGCGGGCATGCGTGGACGCAGTCCATGCAGAAAGTGCAATCGAAATTGCTCGCCTTTTTCGGTTGAAAGAGTTTGAGCTCGCATCCGGATTGTTCGTTGCGGCCTCGAATACAATCGAAAGTTCGACAGCGGCTGCAGATGTCCGGCGTTCGCACCTTCACTTCAAATGGCGAAACCAGTGATTGCACAAAGTGAAACTGGCCGATAGGGCAGACATACTTGCAGAAGCTGCCCGCGTGAAAGAAGCCATCGATGAGGAACGCTGCAGCAAAATAGCCAAGGACAATCCAGGCAGTCAGCCATGGGCTGTTCCACAAGCTGAACGCTTCGTACGCCCAGAGGTAGAGAACGATCAAAACAGCAGAAAACCATTTTGTCCGTAAATAACGCGGCCACGCCCGTTTAATGGGAAACAACCGTCTTCCGAGGTCGCGTACAAAGGTAAAAGGGCAGACCATGCAGAAGAAGTTGCCGGCCACCAGTAATGCTATCACGGTAAATCCGCGCCAATGGGTCCATGGCAAGACGCCTGCCAGATTCATGGCGGTCGTTTGGGGTCCTAAAAACCCGTCAAGCACAATTGCGACGGCAAGTACCAGCATCACTATCTGCATTCCGCGACGGAACGCTTTCGCGCGAATAAGCGCCCCCAGAAAAGGAATTCGAAAAAGGTCGAACTGAGCCCTCGGGGCGTGTGGGCGCCAACCGATCTTGCGCAGAATGCGAACGATTTCGCTTTCCTGAGTTTTCACAACCGTCGCAAGTGTCGAAGGCATTCGTTTGTGCAGCGTTGGCGACAACAGCTGAATAGCTATGGCAGCTGCCGGAACAAGAAATACCATGGAACCGGGGACCCACATGATTGTTCCCGCGAGCACCTGGTCGTCCAGAGGCTTGATGCCCCACAGGCGAGGCGCCAATTGATAGGTGGAGTAAAGCACTTGATCGTAAAAGGAGAGAAACGCGGCAAGCGACGTGTTCTGGATATCCGCCAGCAGCAGATATGGAATCATTGTCCAGCGTGGCCAAACGGGCCGGCTTGGCCACGGCTGAATCAAGTGCCACCAAAACAACAGGCCGGTGCAAAGAAACGAAAGATGTTCGACGTTGTGCCAGTTTTGCGAGCTGAGAGCCAACTCGTAGAAGAAAGGCAAATGCCAGAGAACGTTCGAACTCACGAAAGCGGTCCAGGCAAAGACCGGATGTGAAACCAGTTTAACAAAACGTTGTAGCGGTCCCCATGTGAGAAAGGGGCCTACGATATCCCTGACGAACCAGCGAGGACAACCTAGGAGAAGGGGGAGGTAAGGCGCTCCTGAAAGAAGAAGAGGTGGAGCGATCATCATCAGCAGCAGGTGCTGGATCATGTGCACCTGGAGAAGGAGATTCGCAAAGGCATCAAGCGGCGACGCAAGCGCTAAAAAGACTACTGCCAATCCGCCGACGAATGTCAGCAGGCGCCACAACGGGAATCGGTTTGGGACGCGGAACTGCAGACGGAACCAGCCGCGAAGATAAAGGAAGAGGAAGAGTAAGAGTCCGATTATCGGCACGATCGGTGCTGACCACGAACTGATGATCGCATCCGCCGGATCCATAAGCTTAGTTCCGGGTTTCGAGTTCCGGGTTTCGAGTTCCGGGACTCCCGCGGATCACATTTAGCATCCCTACAGCCGCTCCCAGAAGCGCGCAACCGGAAACCCGGAATCCGGAACTCGGAACCCGGAACCCGAAACGATCACTCTCGATGAACCAGGGTTGTATCCTGTGCAGGAGCGCTGCCTGGAGGTCTAAGCGAGACTAAGTACGCCGTAAGAGCTTTAACTTCAGGAGGCGAAAGATTCTTTCCATAAGACGGCATATTGCCGCCTCCTTGAATGACTTGCCGGATTAACTGCGGCTGGGTCAATCGAGTTCCAACCTGCGTGAGATCGGGCCCACGTGTTCCGCCTTCGCCACCGACGGCATGGCAGTTTCTACACTGTTTGTTTTGGAGGATCACCGCGCCTTGTAACTCGAGAGGGGTGCGACCTTTGATAAATTGAGGTTTGGTCGCCTGGCCGCTCCAAGCCTCCATTCGAGGAGACCATGGTCCAGTAAGACCTGCGTAGGTTAGCAGCCCCAGGCCGAGATAGCTCACCAATACCGTCATGACAGCGATCGGACGGCGGCTCCAGTGCTTTTCCCCCTGACTAGAAATAAACGGCAAACCAAACAATAGGATGAACGCGATTAAAGGAGCCACGAAGAACACGTAAATCTCGGAGCCATTCGGCACGAGAGCTACCGCAGCAAACAACCAGAGGAACGGATAATCGGGTCTCGGCTCGGAAATGGCTTGACTGGGATCGGCCGGGATGCCCGGCCCTTTTGGTCCAAAAAAAACAGCGAGACCGAGAATTACCAGCAATAGAATTCCGTTGGCTACGACATCCTTATTCACTCCATTCGGCACGAATGGGATACCCTCCTTTCGGAGGCTCTCGTTGTACAGGGCATCGTATGTCTGGCGGCTTACCTGTACGCCCGGCTTCGGATATTCGTTGATCCCCTTTAAAAGGACGAGGCGCAGATGCAGAGCTACCAGTGCGAGAACGCTGCCCGGCAGAACAAAGACGTGAAGCGCAAAGAATCTCGAAAGGGTTTCGCTGCCGATAATAGGCCCGCCAAGCAATAGATCTACTACTTGAGCTCCGATGAATGGAATTCTGCCAAAAATCGCTGCGCCGATCCCGACGCCCCAATACGCGTCTGCATCGAATCGCATCACCTGCCCGGAGAACGCCAGTCCAAGTGTAAGCAGCATGAGGACGACTCCGGAAATCCAGGTCAACTCACGCGGATACTTATAGGCACCCCATAGGAACACCTGCGTCATGTGGAGAAACATGACAACGACCATGCAATTCGACCCCCAATAGTGGACGGCGCGCAGGAACCATCCCAGCCCTACTTGGTAGTTGAGATACTCGAGCGAACGATAGGCTTCGTTTGCCGAAGGAATGTAGATCATCGCAAGCAGGATCCCTGTCAACACCTGGATCACAAAGCAGAGCAAGGTCATGCTTCCGAATGTGTAGAACCAGCTTGCACTGCTTTTGGGGATCGGATGGCCAGCGCTCGATTCCCAGATCTTGACAATATGAAGGCGACGCTCAAACCACAGAGCCATGTTGGTTAGCGCGTCGACGATTGGCTTGAACTTGCCGTTCATTGCAATGGAGTCCTCAGGATGGTCTGGCTAAGGTCGGTAGAACGCCTGCCTTGATTATCAATTCTCCCTTTTCCAACTTGTGTTCATAAACGTAGAGGCCACGGGGAGGCGGCCCCGCCGCTCGATTGCCATCCGCGTAAAAGGCGCCGCCATGACAGGGGCAGAGAAATAGCTGCGAGTCTTCGAACCATCTCACCGGGCATCCAAGGTGGGTGCAATTGGCTGCAAAGACCTGGAACGTGTCTTCCTCAGTATGGCGTACCCAACACGTTAGAATCGCGGTGTCGCCGTCCACTGACTTTCGATACGGATTGGTGTAGACAGCTCGCCGAGTAGTTCCTCGAGGAAATTTCGAAGCGGGTCCCAAAGAAAACCAGGTCATTGGAGGCGTTTGGATGATTGAAGCTAAAATGAATCCGATCAATGGTATCCCGATCAGGAAGGCTGCTACAGTGTTTAGCAGCACTCCTATCTGCAGCAAAAAGTCGCGTCTGGTTGAATATTTCTTGGCCTCTGGACTTGACGGTGGCTGGTCGGGATTCATGGCACTTTAGTTGGATTTAGCTGTCGCCGGTTTAGCCTCTTCACTTGATGCCGGGCGGTGTGATGCGAGCCATCCGACGACATCGGCGATCTGCTCAGAGGTCAGTGGCTTTCCAGGTACAAGGCCCTGGTAGTTCGGCATTCCTAGTTCTGGCCGGCCAGCAATGATCACGCTTCGCAAATATTGGTCGCTGGCCAAACTCAGGTAGGAGGGATCAACAACTGAACCGGCCTTCCCGCCTGTCCCATCTTTCCCATGGCAGTCAGCACAGCTTTCGGCGAAAACCGCGGCACCGTTGTGCGCGTCGCCCGCCGGAGCGCTGTAGGGCGGCAAGCCAGTTTGATTGCTTCCTTTAGACCATTGGTAGATACCTTGCACCAGCACATCGATCTGTTCATCGGTTAGGTCTCCGCCGATCGCTTGAGCAAAGCCCGGCATCGCTGTCCCGGGGACGCCGTTCGCGATGATCTTCCGCATTGTCTCCTTCGGAATAACCTGGAGATACAACGGGTCATGCATTGAGATAGAAGCGCCGATAGTTTCTCCGTTGCTGTGGCAGCCTAAACAGTTCGTCCCATAAAGATCAGCAAAGATTTTGTTAGCTTCGGGCGGTTGCCACCGGTCCTTCTCGTTCGGTTTGCCGGGCAATTGGTCGCAGCCGGTAAGAGCGAAAACGAGGAGTAAGGAAAAAATCAAAACGACGCAATTTGTAACGAGTCGTCTATAAAAAATCGCCTGCGCATTTTTCAACGATTTGAACCGCGCCTTCAGCGCGTTTCGCCACAAAACTGGTCGCGGAATCCTATTTATCCTCATCGCCATGGATTCCGTGCATGCCCAGACGATCTGCCATCGACCAGCTCTGCATTGTCTCGACCTTTTGTGATTTGAAAACGACGTATCCACCGACTAGCCCGAAAGAGATTTGGCAGAGCACAAACCAGGGCCAGTCAACTCGCGCAGCCAGCGCCGGATTAATCAGCTGGAACGCTGGATAAATAACTGCAGTCCACATTAGCGGAGTCAGGATTCCGCCGAACAACCATTCGAACCGAGCCGGAAGCATCGGTAGAAGAACGGTGTAAAGGAGCCCAACCAGAATCGAGAAAGCGCCGTGGGCCAAAATCGCGACGGTCAGGCCTTGGGCATCGAACTGGCGCAACGTAGCCAAGCTTGCTTGTGCCAATCGCGGGATCCCCGACGCAGCCATCAGATTGATCGGGTACCAGATACTGTGTTGCGCGACCAACCCGTAAAGCATAGCCATCACCGCCATTGCAATGCCGCCAGCAATCCCGCCGATAACCCCGGCCGAATTGCGGTGGACCTCCATCGGAATCCGAACGCGGTGGCTTTGATGGCCGTAATGAAGCTGGCTGATGCGGCGTGGCGAAATCTTGACGGGTGCCGGCCGGCGATCGGCCTCCACCAGCGGCACAAGCGCGTGCTTTGGCACCGGAAAAACATCCAGAAACCACCCAACGCCGCCGATCAGGCCTATTACAATGCCGGCGAGGCTGACGACCAGAGTAAGAACAAGTCCGGCAAGCAAAAGCGTTACACCCAATGCGCTGATTATCGGCCAAGGCGTTGGAATGGGAAGCTCAACGCCCTCACCACGTTCATGTTCGTTCGTGCTCATGACTCAAGATTTTGCGCTGATAACGTAGACCACCGTGAAAACCACAATCCAGACCGCGTCGACGAAGTGCCAGTACCAGGAAATCATCATGATATGCTCATGATGGAAATGCCGGATTCGCCCGGTCAGATTCATCACCAGGATTAAACCGATGAGAATCAATCCTACGACGACGTGGCTGGCGTGCAGTCCGACCAACGAATAGTAGGTCGAACCAAAAAGGTTGCTGTTAATGGTTAGACCTAAATGGATCAGTTTGTTCCATTCAACCGCCGTATAGATCAGAAAGCCCAATCCCAACGCAAAGGTGATGAACCACCAAAGATTAAACCCCGCCTGTCTATCCCTCTGCAGCATATGTTCGGCCATCACAATCGTGCCGCTGCTCGATAAGAGAAGGACAGTACCGAGAATCGGTAATTCCAACACTTCGTGGGGGTACGGTCCCGAAACGCTCTTTCCTATATAGAACAAGTAGGCGACAACAAAAATAGTAAACAGCGCCGATTCGGTCATAATCACGCAAATCATTCCTACTACCCGCGGCGACGGGAGCTTCCATTCCATCTCAGCAGTTGCTGTCAGCTCTGCGTTCATGCGATTTACTCAAACCTCCAATCCGGATCTTCTGGATGTTTCAAATCCCAGAGCGGGCGCCGGCTCAAGACGGTGGGAATCTTGTCGTAGTTATACTCCGGTGGTGGCGAAGTGGTTGTCCATTCCAGGGTCCATGCATCCCAGGGATCGTCGCCGGCAATCTTACCCTTCCGTGCCGCCCAAAAAAGATTGATGACAAAAAAGAGTATGCCGATTCCTTGGACGAACGCGCCAATTGTTGAAATCAGATTCCAAATCTCCCAGCCGCGGCCTGGATGATAAGTATAGATGCGGCGGGGCATGCCCAGGATGCCGGCAAAATGCTGAGGATCAAAGGTGAGATGGAAACCGATGGTGAAGAACCAGAAGTGGAGAAGGCCCAATCGTTTGTCCAACATGCGCCCGAAAGCCTTTGGGTACCAGAAGTAGAAGAACGCGAATACCCCGAACAAGATTCCTCCAACGATCACATAATGAAAATGTGCGATCACGAAATAAGAATCGTTCAATTGCCAGTCAAACGGCGCGACGCCAAGCATCACGCCAGTCAACCCTGCGATGAGGAAATGAAATAGGAATGCGATGGCAAACAGCATAGGCAATTCCATCCGGATCTTCCCGCCGTACATCGTTGCCAGCCAATTAAAGATCTTAATCCCAGTCGGAACAGCGATCGCGAGCGTTGCAATGGCAAAGAACGTTTGGCCGAAAGAGTTGAGTCCCACCGTGAACATGTGATGTGCCCACACGCCCGCGCTGATAAACCCGATCAGAACACTGGCCGCGACCATCATCGGGTATCCAAAGATTGGTTTCCTCGAGAAGACGGGAACCACCTCGGACATGACGCCGAAAGTGGGCAGAACCAAGATGTAGACTTCCGGATGGCCAAAAATCCAGAAGAAGTGCTGCCACAGAATTGCTGATCCTCCAGCCTGAGTATCAAAGAACTTAGCTCCAAGATAACGCTGGAGCGTCAACATGATCTGCGCAGCCGAAAGCGGCGGAAGAAAGAGAATGACGAGGAACATCGTTACAATGGTCATCCAGACAAACAACGGCAGGCGATACAGAGTGAGTCCTTTGCACCGAAAACAGAAAATCGTCACCATGATATTGATTGCGCCGGTAACGCTGCCTATCCCGGTAATCAAAAGGCTCAGCGACCAATAGTCGATGCTTGGGCCTTGCGAGAATGCCCGGGACGTTAGCGGCGCAATCGCGAACCAGCCAGCGTCCGGCGCCGCTCCGGCGCCGTATAAACCTGGTGCACCAACGTAGCTGAAGAAAAGCAGACAGCCGCCAAAAAACGTTAGCCAGAACGAGAACGCGTTCAGCCTGGGAAAGGCCATGTCACGTGCTCCAATCATCAGCGGAACAAGATAGTTGGCCATTCCGAAAATGATTGGCATTGCGACCAAAAAAATCATGACGGTGCCGTGCATCGTAAAGAGACCGTCGAACACCTCCGCCGAGACCACCCGGCCATCCGGAAAAGCTATTTGGGCGCGAATAAGCAGTGCCATGACGCCACCCAGAACCAAGAAGAGAAGACCGGTGCCGATGTAAAGGAAACCAAGTTTCTTGTGATCAACCGTATAGATGAGGTCTTGTACCCATCCGGTCAACGTACCCTTTTCTTCCCCGGGTCCGGCGATCCTCTCCCGCGTATCAATCGTTGTGATTCCGTTAGGCATACGACTTATTTCAGTCCTTTCAGGTAGGTCAGGATTTCGTCGACTTGTTTGTCATCCAATCTCATATCAGGCATGAGACACCCCGGCTTCAATGTCTGCGGGTTGCGCAACCAGACTCGAAGGTTTTCGTCATTGTTCGGCGCAACCCCCGAGCCAAGTGTCTCGCGTGAAGCAAAGTGTGTCAGGTCAGGTCCGAATACCCCATCTGTGGCAGTGCCGCCGATCCGGTGACAGGTGCCGCACGAGTTCGCCACGAACGCTTTCTTTCCCTCCTCGCCGGCCGGACGAGCCATTGGCGGTGCCTGTTGTTGGGCAACCCAGCCGAAGAAATCGTCCGGCGGCTGAACAACCACCCGAATCAACATGTTAGCGTGTTGGGGTCCGCAGAAGACAGTGCAGTTGCCAACAAACGTCCCCACCGAGGTAGGTTGAATCCACATCTCGTTTTTTCTATTCGGCAC
>JBKPBY010000062.1:0-6620 GCA_046727075.1 bacterium
CGAAAGAAGTTAAGGGCAGAATGTTGGCCGAGCTTCGCGGGGTCACAACCCTGATTCGCAGATGGAAGTGGGCTGAGTTGGTCGGCGCCTGACTCGAACTCAGGCTTATTCTCGTCCTCGTTCTCGTAATCGAAAGGCAAGATGAGGTGTCCCCGAAATTGCAGATCGAACAGATCCCAATCTTGCCCTCGACTGCGAGAACGAGGACGAGGACGATTCCTTATGAGCGACACACAAGTCACCGTACGTAATGACAACGAAACAGCAGACGTAATCGTTCGCGGCAACGCGGCTGGATTTGCCCAAGAAATTTCTGCGGGCCTACACCGTTTATCGGCTGATGAACCGCAAGCCGCTGGCGGCACTGATACGGGACCGTCTCCTTATGATCTATTGTTAGCGGCGCTCGGCTCCTGCACCTCTATGACGGTCGCCATGTATGCGAGGCGCAAAGGTTGGCCGCTCCAGCAGGTGACCGTGCGGCTTCGCCATTCCAAAATCTACGCAGCCGATTGTGCCGAGTGCGAAACCAAGGAGGGAAAGATCGACCGGATTGAACGCGACGTTCAGTTTGACGGAGACTTGACAACTGAACAACGTTCCAGGCTGCTGGAGATTGCAAATAAATGTCCGGTTCACCGGACGCTCACATCGGAGATTGATATCAGGACACGGGAGATTTGAGGGTCGTTTTGTCATCCGCTCGGATGACCGATCAAAAATGTGCCCAGTAGCCGCTTTCCAGTTCGCTGACCAAGGTGTCCAGATCTCGGCCGTCTTCGTCCGAGATTTCTCCCCACAGAGTCCCTCTGCCGGGGATTGAAACGTTCATGCGTCCCGCTATTCCCGCGCCCGACTGAGAAATGGTATCCCAGATAATACTGATACGGAGGTTTCGAGCTTGAATGAATTCGCGGAGTCTTTGGATATCTCGAAAGTGGATGTTAATATGCCGCCGATATTTCATTGGTTCCGGTTATCCTTCGTTTTTGCTGGCCGGACCGGATTGGCGGTTGCCAGGCTCTAATGAAAGAAAGCGAGCAGAAAACGTCTGGCAAGTGGAGGGAAACGAATAGCCCACTTGGTACACTTCGAGCGACGACGCCACGCAGTGGCGATGGATGTCAGCCCAGGGCTTCAGCCCTGGGTTTAATCTCCAATCGGAGCTTAAAACCGGGCACAGATCGTGACCTTTTAATGGCTTGTTCTAACTTTGCGTTCGCATATCCTGGGCTCCCAATCGATCTCCATGAAATACCAGATCAACGGCGTCGGACTGAACGTTCATGACCAGGGCGACGGGGAGCCGGTTCTGGTTTTTCTTCATTACTGGGGAGGTTCATCGCGTACCTGGCGAGAGGTTATTAAACGCCTGGAGGCCAATTTTCGTTGCCTGGCTTATGATCATCGTGGCTGGGGCGATTCGGATGCAGCCACCAGCTATCGGATCCAAGACCTTGCGGATGATGCTGAGGCATTAATCGAAACGTTCCGGCTGGAGCGTTATGTTCTGGTTGGACACTCAATGGGAGGGAAGGTCGCTCAGTTAGTAGCATCACGGCGTTCGGTAGGTCTGGCCGGATTACTGTTGGTCGCACCGTCGCCACCTGTTCCAATGGCTGTTCCTTTGGAACAACGAATGCAAATGATTGAGGCGTATGGCGCACGGCAAAGCGTGGAGTTCTTGATTGAGCACGTGCTAACCGCGACTCAAGTTTCCGAGAAGCATCGTGAGATGATCATTCAAGACACGTTAAAAGGAGCTCCGCAGGCTAAGAGAGCCTGGCCCGAAGCCGGTATGATCGAGGATATCTCTGGATTTGTCGGGAACATTAATGTTCCAACTCTAGTTCTTGCCGGCGAGAAGGATCAGGTAGAACGAGTCGAGATCCTCAAACAAGAGTTGGTGCCGCGGATCCCTGGCGCTCAATTGAGAATCATTTCTAGGACCGGCCATTTGTCGCCGCTTGAAGTACCGGACGAAATTGCCCGCGGTATTTGGAATTTTCTGGCGTCTTTGCCAGTTTGACGGGCTGAACAGGTCGCGAATAGGCTCCCACATATGTGGCTTTTCATGCGTGGCGGGCTGGTGCTGCTTCTATGGATCGCGTGGTTGGTCTATTGGCGAGTGTCGGCAGCAGATGTAAAGCCGGCCGTACACCACGAGTCGAAGTGGTCGCGCACCAGCTATGTCATACCGATCCTGATCGCGTCGATCTTGATTTCCATCCGTCCGATTGCTGGAGGTGGATTTCTATTTTCGCGTTTTCTACCGCAAGTCCTGACCAAAGAATTTTCCTAACGATTCATGACATCGCGCGGGCGTTCAGCTGCCGGCGATGTCGGCGATGACGGCGATGACGGCGTTGGTATCAGGCTTGTATCTGAGTTGTTTCGGGATTAATATTTGGTGTGGTCGAGCTGTTGGCCATCTTTGGCTTTCTTGGCTGGCTATTCTTTGCACTATGGGAATGGCTTCGAAGCGTTCCTGCTTTCCCGGCAATCCTGGTTGGTGTGGCGCTGGTGCCGACCATGAGCACGCTCGATTATCATTTGCTGATCCGTCAATATGGACTCCGAGGTCTGTTTGCCGGACGAGATCCAATTCCTCCGGAGCGGTTTTATTGGACTATTCAGCGACCGCGAATGTTGCGGATGATTCTTGTTCAATTCGTATTGACCGCGGCGGCGTGGACAAATGCGTCGATTCTTCCCGCCTCAATGGATATCACCAGACTCTCGCTGATTGGTTGGTTAAATGCTCTAGCCGGTGTATTGACGGCGGCACGATTTATCAGTTCTACCGCGCTCTTCTTCAAAGCTTCGCAGTGGTTTGATGCGATGACTCCGTCGGTTATCGGCCTGTTCAGACACGCGATGTATCGCCTCTCCGATAACTACGAATACCTCGGCCACCGCCAGCGGCGTTCGGAAAAAGAGGAAGTTTATTAGGAGGGAGTCAGGGTACAGAATACAGGAGACAGAACACGAAGCCCTGGCATCCTCCTGTCTCCTGTATTCTGACTCCTGTCTCCTCTATTAGCGTTTCGCGAGGAAGGCGCTCATTTCGTCTTTGGTGCCGTGGAAGGAGACCAGAAAACAGGTGTCTTTCATTCCGGTGACGCCGCCGACCCAGCTGTCGCCTTCGACAATTTCCCATTTTCCGCTTTTGACTTTGATGCCCAGGTCATCCGACGGGAAGAGGTAAAAAAGCATCTGCTTATCGCCAACAGCCATGACTTGAGCAATGGTCGCTCCATTGAATTTGAAGACTCGGCAACCGATGGTCTTGATGTTCGCGAATTGTTTCGGAACTGTGTAATGCTCGAGGCCATGCTTCAGGAAGAACCAATCCTCCAGTTCGCCGGCCGTCGCGTCTACCGGCTCAAATTCGTCGCCAGTCAGATTGGTTGCTGAATCGAGCAGATCGACAATTCGGTCTGCACCATCAAAGCTGTTCATTCGATCGAAGATCACAAAAACGAGCATGCAGATGGTGGCGACCAGCCCGATTCCAACAGCCAGAAGGATCGTTCGAGGGCGGGCGCGTTTCGGCGGCTCTTCGTCTTCGGCGGGTTCAGCGGAATGGGCTTCGGTGGCGCTGACTTGCCCGCCCTTTTCGGGCATCGAGTGCATCTGATCTTGCGTTGGCTCGTCTGGCATGCTCGGTTCAGGCGATCGGTTCTACTATTTGGTGGACGAAGGCCACTGACTCCACAAAAGTTATCTTGGGACGCTGCACGGCTCAAGAGGGATTCGCGGCTCGCACCCACACTCACACTCTCCAAATTGGCCGCGGCAACTTCGGGTTCTATAGATTAAAACCCCGGACAGGCGCGATTGTTCCGCGGGATCTGGGTTGAACTGGCCGTTTGAGCGTGTCACCTTGCGGCTGCTTGAGCGCAGTAAAGACTATTCTTTTTGTTTGCACGGGGAACATCTGCCGCAGCCCGATGGCGGAGGGGCTGTTCCGGCAATTGGCGGCCGACCGCCCCGATATTCGAGTTAAGTCCGCCGGATTAAGTGCGTTTCCGGGCCAACACCCCAGCACTTACGCAGTCCAGGCCATGGCGGCTGCCGGCGTTGATATATCCGGTTTCCATAGCCAGCAGCTGACAACCGGTCTGGTGCGCGAAGCATCCTGCATCTTTGTCATGACTCGGAACCATCTCGACTCAGTGCAATACTTGTTCCCGGAAGCGGCCGAAAAGCTGTTCCTGCTGCGAGAATTCGAGTTAGGCGCCTCATCGCTGGATGTTACCGACCCGATCGGTATGGGACCGGACGCATATGAGATCACGAGGGAGATCATTCAACGCGCGTTACCCGGGATCCTTAAGTTCATCGACAGGGGGATGTTAGACACAATCAGCGATATGAAATCTGTCAGTGATAGCCTGGAAAATGTGGATCCAGAAATTTTTGAGGCGATCCAGAGAGAACGCGACCGACAGTTTGAAAACATTGAATTGATCGCTTCAGAGAACTTTACCAGCAGAGCCGTCATGGAGGCGCAGGGATCGGTTCTGACGAACAAATATGCGGAAGGTTATCCAGGTCGCCGCTGGTATGGTGGGTGTGAAAATGTTGACGTGGTCGAGCAGCTCGCGATCGACCGATGCAAAAAACTTTTCGGCGCCGAACATGTCAACGTGCAAGCTCACAGCGGCAGCCAGGCAAACATGGCTGTCTATTTCGCTGTGCTGCAACCTGGTGATCCGATCCTGACGATGGACCTCTCGCACGGAGGACATCTGACCCACGGCAACAAAGCTAACTTCTCAGGCCGGTTCTATCAGGTGACGCACTACGGGGTAGACCGTGAAACTGAGCAGATCGATTACGAACAGCTTGCCCGAATGGCGCAAGAGCATCGGCCGAAAATGATTACTGCTGGGGCGTCAGCCTACCCGCGGGTGATCGATTTTAAGAAGATGCGTGAGATCGCCGATCTTGTAGGCGCGTATTTGTTTGTTGATATCGCGCACATCGCAGGATTAGTGGCTGCAGGCATTCATCCGACGCCGGTTGGTATAGCCGATTTTGTGACGACCACGACGCACAAGAGCTTACGCGGCCCGCGTGGAGGTGTAGTCATGTGTAAACCTGAGCACGCAAAATCGATCGATGGTCTAATGTTCCCCGGTGTTCAAGGCGGTCCTTTGATGCATGTCATCGCAGCAAAAGCGGTCTGTTTCCATGAAGCGCTGCAGCCTGCGTTTCGCGATTACCAACGGCAGATTGCTTTGAACGCGAAGGCATTGGCGGCGAGCCTGACGACCAAAGGGTATCGCTTGGTTTCTGGCGGGACCGATAACCATCTCATGCTGGTTGATCTGCGCCCAAAAGGCATGAATGGGAAACAAGCGCAGGAGATACTCGATCAAGCCGCGATCACGGTGAACAAGAATACGATTCCATTTGATACCGAATCGGTCTTCAAAGGCGGAGGGATCAGGATTGGAACTCCGGCGGTAACGACCCGCGGGATGAAAGAGGAAGCGATGATGGAGATCGGCGACTTATTGGATCACGCACTCGCATCCAAAGGGGACCCGACAGTGCTCTCGAGTATTTGCGCAGAGGTAAAACGATTCACGTCGCATTATCCTTTGCCGGGATAAGGCGAGTGCTAGTGCTAAGTGCGTGGCCCGTCGTTTGCCAGGGAGGCTTCGTTGGTCAGGAAGCTCGGGTTAGGGATCTGGCTTTCCGGGCCAGCTATCGGGCAGCCGGAAAATGGTTTCAAACGAGCCAAACAAGTTAAGATACTGTTCGAGGTAGCGCGTGAGCAAAAAGCGTTCGGCAACCATCTGCCGAGCTTTTTGCCCCATCTGTTCTCTCAGTTTTGGATCTTCCAGCAATTGTACGATCCGGTCTGCGGCATCCTTAACTGAGGAAACAAGGAAACCATTGACGCCGTCCTGAATCTGGGAGCGAATACCGCCAACGTTCCCCCCAATCACGGGTGTCCCTTTCCACATTGCTTCGGCCACGGTGAGACCGAATCCCTCGCGAAGAGATTTTTGTAAGACGACCGCGGCACGCCTCTGGAGAGTGTTTACCAGGGCGGTGTCATCACCGTTCGGCAGGACCAAGATACGTTCGTCGCGTATGCTGGCAAGGTGCTCATACACGCGAGCACCTTCGGGATCGTCGGTGGCAAAATTACCGAGCAAGACCAGAGTTGCATCGACCTCTTTCTGCGCCAGTTTGAACGCTTCGACGACCCCTTTCGGGTCCTTCCAACGATCGAAGCGCGACACCTGCACGACGAGCGGGAGATCCACCGGAATTTTGTACTGATCGAGGCGGTCGTCCATCTCCTCTGCGGTCAACTCCTTGTTCTTGATACTGAATGGGTCGATCGCTGGCATGAAAATCAACTGTGGTATTGGGAGGCTCTGTTGGTACTCAACACGGCTCATAATAACCGCGTCGTATTTTTCGATGAATCCCGCGAGGTATTTCCAGGTTGGGCCATCAGGATTGGAGAGCTCGATATGGCAACGCCAGAGCCAAGGACACTTCTTTGGAAAATGGTCAATCAGGGGCAATGGTTGGGGATCGTGCACCACGACCATGTCGTGGTCGATGCGGTTCCGAACGGCGTTTTCGAAATT
>JBKPBY010000063.1:0-6807 GCA_046727075.1 bacterium
GATCGACACCGTCTTGAGCTGGGAAACTTTCCCGCTCGATATACCAATCTCTTCCGCCAGTTCTTCGTCAGTCGGCTCTCTCCCGAGCTCTTCGCTCATCTGGAGCGACACACGCCGCATTTTGGAAATCTTGTCGACAAGGTGGACCGGCAACCGGATCGTTTTGCTCTGGTTCGCCAAAGCGCGCTTGATCGATTGCTTAATCCACCATGCAGCGTAAGTGCTCAGTTTTCCGCCCTTTGCCGGATCAAAGCGCTCCACTGCCTTCATCAAACCGATATTTCCTTCGGAAATTAGGTCGAGGAGGGGAAGTCCCAAATTCGCGTAATCATGGGCGATCTTCACGACCAAACGAAGGTTCGCCTTAATCATCAAAGCGCGAGCCTCTCGATCGCCCTTCTTAATACGCGCGGCCAGCTCAATCTCCTCTTGGGGAGTGAGCAGCGGGATCTGTCCGATCTCTCTCAGATAAATCTTGATGCCCGTATCAGAATCTTCACCAGCCATACAATGGTAATCTCTATTAACTGTTCAGCAGCCAACCTGGGTGCCGTTTCAGGCTGCCCCATTTTGCGAGCGGTTAGGGAACAAAATTGTTAACCACCCTAACAATCTGAACTTCGACAGCGTGATCCGTTCAAACGTTCAATGGTTTTTGCCATTTCTTACCACCCTCACTTGCAATCCGGTCGGACATTCTGATTGCAAGATTCCGGCGATCACGAATTCGGCGTTCGGCCCTTAATTGGTCCTATATATCCTATACGTATCCTGAAGCTCAAATATTCCTGAAAACTTACTCGAATACACGCTTTTTGGATCGAAAAGGGTCACCATTAAAGCGGATTTCCGCTCAAGAGTCAAGCCTTGTATTACGAATTCTTATAGTTTGCCGGCTCTACGCATTTCATCTGAATGCGACGCAGGCATCGAGAATTCCGGCCCGGAAGCAGCCGTGTCCGGCCACCGGCTTGTTACCGTCTTGAGCCGAGTGTAAAAGCGCACCCCTTCCGGTCCATGGACATAATGATCGCCGAAGATAGAACGTTTCCAGCCACCGAATGAATGGAACGCCATTGGGACCGGTATGGGGACGTTGATACCGACCATCCCGATTTTCACGCGATCGGTAAACAGATTGGCTGCCGCGCCGTCGCGCGTAAAGATCGCGGTTCCATTCCCATACTCATGCTCGTTCACCAGCCTGATTGCTTCCTGCAGCGAGTCCACGCGCACGACTGAGAGGACGGGGCCAAAGATTTCTTCGCGGTAGATCCGCATCTCCGGTTTTACATGATCGAACAGGCATCCGCCCAGGAAGAATCCATCGCTAGCGTCGGAGAAGCCACGGCCATCCACAACCAGCTCGGCTCCTTCGCTGACACCGACGTCAACGTAGGATTTCACTCGGTCAAGGTGTGCTCGAGTAACCAACGGTCCCATTTCGCTGCCCGGCTTGTTCGAAGCTCCAATCGCCAGATTCCGGACCCGCGGCTTGAGCTCGTTAATCAACCGATTCGCATTCTCTTCCCCCACGGCAATGGCGACAGAGATAGCCATGCAACGTTCGCCGGCAGATCCGTAGGCAGCGCCGATCAGGGCATCGGCGGCTTGCCCAAGATCCGCATCGGGCAGCACGACCATGTGGTTTTTGGCGCCGCCCAACGCCTGGACCCGTTTTCCTGTGCTGGTTGCCTGCCGATAAATCGATTCTGCAACCGGTGTTGATCCGACGAAGCTGACGGCCTGAACCGTCGGATGCTGCAGCAAAGCGTCGACTGCACTCTTGTCGCCGTGAACAACGTTGAAAACTCCATCCGGCAGGCCAGCTTCTTTTAAGAGCGCAGCCAGCTCTATGCTCGCGCTCGGGTCTCGTTCGCTCGGCTTCAAAACGAAGGTGTTGCCGCACGCTAAAGCTATCGGAAACATCCAGAGCGGCACCATCGCTGGGAAATTGAATGGTGTAATCCCTGCGACAACACCTAACGGCTGGCGGAATGAGAAGCTATCGACATCCGAGCCGACTTTGGTCGAGTGGTCGCCTTTCAGAAGCTGCGGAATACCGCAAGCGAATTCCACAACTTCCAACCCCCGCACGACCTCCCCGCGAGCGTCGGAAAGCACTTTGCCATGTTCTGAGCTTACGACCTCCGCAAGATGATCGAGCCGTTGTTCGATCAGGTCACGGAAGCGGAACATGATTCTTGCCCGCCGCACAATGGACATGGCAGACCAGGCCGGGAATGCATCGGATGCGGCCGACACGGCAAGATCCACTTCTTCTTTTCCCGCAAAAGCAACACGCCCGGAGAGAGATCCTTTGGAAGGGTTAAAAACTTCTCCGCTCCGCGCTGGCCAGCCTCCGAAGAGCTTGCCGTTAATAAAATGAAATATATTTGCCGCCCCATCGGCTGGCGCGACTCGATCGAATGGCGAAGGGTTCATTGGTAGGGATCAGAAGCTACGACGATATTGTAGATTTTTCTTCTAAGAAATATTTGGGAAGCGGCGTGCGTGGCAGTATGCCGCAACTCTGGAGCGCATCCATCCCGAGTACCAGGGGTGATCCGGCCGCCGCCGGAGAATCCCTGGCTCACGCCCCACCTAACGTGCCGGCCCTGAAAAGGGCCGCAGAGGCGAGACACTCTCCGAGGCGCCTTCCTCCCAATCCTAAAACACCGCCTCGTACAGCGCAGCGATTTCGGAGGCTGTCGGCACCCGCGGATTATTTGCCGGCGATCCTGAAGCGATGGCTTGTTCAACCATGACCGGAATGCTTTCCATCCAGGCCCGATGATCAATACCGTACTCTTTCGGCGTCGGTACTTGAAGCTTCCGGTTCAGCGCTCTCAAATCGCTGACAAGCGTCTCTGTAGCGGCCTCATCCTCGGTCTCGGTCGGCACAATTTCCATCGTACGCGCACAATCGGCATACCGGCGCACAGCCGAGCCAGCAGAGAACTCGGTAACAGCTGGCAACAACACGGCATTCGATAATCCATGAGGCACATGGAAACGCGCGCCGATTGGTCTGCTCATGCCGTGAACCAACGCGACGCTTGAATTCGAAAAAGCCAATCCCGCCTGTGTCGCAGCAAGCATCATGGCTTCGCGCGCCGCCCGATCCTGGGGATGGAAACAGGCTGTCTCGATGTTTTTCCGGATCGTGCGCATGGCCGCCAACGCGAGCATGTCTGAGAACGGATTTGCTCGCCGGCTGACATATGCCTCGATCGCGTGAGTCAACGAATCGATTCCTGTATCGGCTGTTAGCCGCATCGGCTTCGTGAGGGTTAGCTCAAAATCCACTAGCGCCGCGATCGGCAAATATGCCAGTCCGATGCAGAGCATTTTTTCTCCGGTCTCATCGTCTGTAACAATGGTGAACCGCGTCGATTCGGACCCGGTACCGGCAGTTGTCGGAATCGCGACAATCGGCAGACCAGGAGCGCTCTGATCATGCGGCGCCTTGTAGTCGCGCATCTTGCCTCCGTGAACCGCGAGGACTGCAATCGCTTTCGCTGTGTCAATCGCGCTGCCACCTCCGAGGCCGATCACGCAATCGTGCACATCCTGTTTGAGGAACTCTAGCCCGGCCAACACAGCGGCGACTGTGGGGTCCGGAACAGTTTCCGAAAAAACTCGGACGCTTGCACCCAGCGTCTGTACAAGTCTATCAGCCAGCCCCTGCTTTCGCAGGAACGGGTCAGTGACGATCAACGGCTTTTTTAGGCCAAGCGTGCCTAGCACTTCACCTGCCTGAGCGAATACACCGCCGCCGATGCGGAGGATTCGGGGGAGAACAATTTGAGCCATAGAAATCAACGCCGTCAGTGCCACCAACGCCGACAGTGCCAGCAACGAAAGACTGAGGTTTTTATTGATGACAGTGTCGGCGCTGTCGGCAATGTTGGCATTTCAATTCAGGTATCGAATTCTCTTGGCGATATCTGTGTTAACCGAATGATACGGCTGCGCCAGGTTTGCGGGAGCAAAAAGGGTGCGGCGCACGTGTTCCATGTCGTCCTCTCCAATCGCGCCGGTGAAGATCGGTAATAGATAGTCGACGCCCACACGCGAGGGCTTCATCAACTTTGGATCATAAAAGGCGGGATGCATGCGCCGGGCATGAATCAGTCCCCATCGATCGCGGAACCGATTCGCATCGTAACCGTCAACATAGAATCCTTGTCGGGAATTGTATTGAAGGACTGCGACCGCGTTGTTGCGACCTTCGAGTAGAAGTTCAACCGCCTTAGCGCCGAGTTGCGCTCCATAAAAGCGATCGAACAAAATGGGTCGGCCGCCTCGCTGCGTGTGTCCGACTTTTCTGGTGAAGATCGCTTCCCGCGCGGAGTGCCCGCGACGGTACCGCTGAAAATAGGCGTCACCGATCAACTGGATAAATCTGTGCCGGATCGCTTCAGCCGCGCCGCTTAGAATGATGTTCCCTGCTGGATCTGTGGTTCTTGTTTCAGCGCCGAGTTCTCTGCCTCGTTCATCGACCACACCTTCTCCGCAAATGATAACAACGTGCTTCTGCTGATCGTAAATCTGCTTTACACTTTCAACCACGTGTTCGAGATCCAGCGGGTGCTCCGGTACCAAGACGATGTCAGGCCGGCCGTATGCAGAACCCAGTGCAATATAGCCAGAATGGCGGCCCATGACTTCAATGATTGCGATCCGCCGGTGGCTTTCTGCAGTGGTACGAATTCGTTCAACGCCTTGGGCAGTCACAAAAACCGCTGTCGCGTAGCCGGGTGTTACATAGTTGATCATGTAATCGAGGTCGAAAACCATCTGGGACTCTCGATGTTTGTAATGAAAACCCTGCTTCGCCTCCGGATCGGGAACATGAACCCATTCCTCAGGTTCGCTTGGATAGTTCATGCCCAGGTCGTTGTCGATGGTCTTGGGTGCCAGCACAGCAGGGAACCGTTCCGCCAGCGGTTGTAATCCGTTCAGCGTTCCGTCGCCGCCGACGCAGATGAGCCCTTCAATTCCTAGTCTCATTAATCGCTTAGCGACCAGATCCAGCTCCTCGCCTTTTTCCGGGTCTACAAAATCGCGAGAGGACCCGATTATGGTGCCGCCTTTCGTCGGATCGAGTTCGGGAATTTGTTGGTAGAGCGGGTTTAGGTGGACGTGCGGAACACGCGGGTTGAAAAGGCTGTTGAACCCCTTGATCAGGCCGAAAATTTCGACCTTCAACTGATTAGCGCGGACGACAGCGCCCAGCACAGTGGCGTTCATTGCAGGCGTGTCGCCCCCTGCTGTCAGGATACCGATTCTTTTCATCTGTGATAGGGTGGTTGCCCGAGCGTCGCGAACGACGCCCGTGCTCCCTGCATCCAAACTCTATGACAACAAAATCTTTGCAAGGACAGACCGCAGGACGCGGCGCTCGTCGAATCATTTTCATGACATCTGGTCAGTTCTGTGCTCCGATGCGCGGGACCATCGCTTATGCTTCAACCAAAGGCGCTCTTGATGCTTTCACGGTCACTTTCGCAGCGGAGACCGGGCATCTCGGAATCACCGTCAACGCGGTTGATCCAGTCCCAACCGATTCAGGATGGATGAATGAAAAGACTCGAGCGGAGTTAGCGCCGCGCTTTGGTTTGGGCCGGATCGGACAGCTGGCGGATGCAGCAAATCTGGTCGGATTTCTTGCCAGTCCGCAAGCCGACTGGATTACGGGACAGGTGTTACACTCACGCGGTGGTTTCGTGTGATGAATCGCGTGCGTTGGGTCCAGGCGATCTGAACCCAGCATTACAATTTCGGATTCTATCTTGCCGCGTACACGGAATTCCTCGTCTGCTTTGCCGCTATCGTCTGGCTTGCTCTCTTGCTCCTCCCTTGGCGCCCCTGGAGCACGAAAGAGCGCCTCGAGTCACTAGGGGAGCGAGCAGACTTGTCCGATGTGACTGTCGTCATTCCGGCCAGAAATGAAGCGCCGCTTATCGGTCGCACACTCCAAGCCTTGAACGATCAGGGGTTTAATCTCTCGGTCGTGCTCGTCGACGATCAGTCTTCCGACAACACAGCCGAGTACGCCGCAAACAATTTTTCCGGCCCGATGAACGTCATCCGGAACGATTCATTACCGGATGGCTGGACCGGAAAGCTCTGGGCGCTGAATCAAGGTTTGCTCGCGGTCAAAACGCCGCTGGTGCTGTTTCTCGACGCGGACATCGAGCTGAAGCCTGGAACGATCAGCGCCTTGCGCCGCAAATTGGTAACGGAAGAACTCGACCTGGTTTCCATAATGGCTGCCCTGCGAATGGATCGCTTCTGGGAGAAACTCTTGATTCCTGCCTTTATCTATTTCTTCAAATTAATTTATCCGTTCGCACTTGGGAACAGTCGTAGATCCCGAGTTGGTGTGGCTGCAGGAGGCTGTATTCTCGTCAGACGCGATGTTCTTCGGAAAATCGACGGACTCGAATCGATTCGGAGCGCACTGATCGACGACTGTACCCTGGCCAAGCGAGTGAAATATGGCGGAGGGCATACATGGATTGGCTTAAGTCATTCAGTGCGCAGTCATCGCACCTATGTCCGACTAAACGAAATTTGGAACATGGTAGCTCGGACCGCTTTTACCCAACTTCGATCTTCGAGCCTCCTGTTGCTGGGAACAACGTTGCTTATGCTGCTAATGTTTTGGATCCCGTGGCTTGGCCTTATATCAGGGTCTCCAGTCACCAGACTAATGGCCATTGTCGGAGTGATCGCCATGATCACCGCCTATACCCCGACATTGCGCTTTTATCGAAAATCGCCGGCATGGGCCTTCCT
>JBKPBY010000064.1:0-6943 GCA_046727075.1 bacterium
GACTTGGTCCGGTGAGCAACAATATTCGCCAGGAATTGCGTGACCCTGCCCGCAAAAGTCGCCCAGGCAGAAGTGGGAGCAGATTTCATTCGGTGCACAAGTGGACCTTCAATTACGGTATGTGCTGGTTGCGTGCAACCCCGGGGTTGAGGGAGGTGGCAAGTCGTGCGCGGCATCTGTCCGGTGGTCGATCGTTTTTGAGAAGACGCGCCAGTCGCTTGTAGTCGCGTTGCGACCAGCGATCGTTGGTCATCTAAGAACGACCGTCGGCGGGCCTCCTATTATGAAGAAACAACTGCCGTCGAAACTAAATTAGCCCTAACTTTCTCTACAACTTCATCCACCGTCACCGCTTTCATGCAGCGAAAGTCCAACGGACATTCTCGCAGGAAGCACGGGCTGCACTCGACATGGTGCCGAATAACGGCATGCCCATGCCCCATCGGCCCGGTCAACGCGGGTTCGGTTGATCCAAAGATTGAAACAGTGGGCACTCCCAAATGAGCGGCCAGGTGCATCGTGCCTGTATCATTCGTCAGAAGCAGTTGGCACCTCCGCAAATGCTGCATCAATTCGAGCAGGGTTGTCTTGCCGGTAAGATCGGTCGCCTTTACCCCAAGTGTCTCCACCAACTTTTGGGCAAAAACCTGTTCCTTTGCTGTCCCGAAAATCAGCCAATGCAGAGGTTGTTCTGATGAAAGCCGTCTTGCGACTTCGTGAAACTCAGTCCAGCGCTTGGCAGGGCCGTATTCGGCGCCGGGACAAACGCCGATTAAGCCATGCTCAATCTGGCGGGGCGTAACCCCGTCGAGCGGCTCCAGAAGATCCGCGCCGATCTGGTGCGCAATCCGAAGATAATGATTCGATTGATGTCTTAACGGTCCAGGCTGTGGCGGCTCTGAGATGATCTGGTTGACAAACGAATCCCGCCACGGCCGCGAATAACCGACACGGCGTGGAACTCCGGCAAGCCATACCTCGATCGCGACGCGCGGCGAATTGGGCAAAAGAATCGCAACGTCGAACTTCTCGCGAAGATTCGCAGCGACGCTAAAGATTGAGTCTTCTGCACGTATCGCGATGACCTCGTCCACTTCGGACACGGTTCGCCAGAACTCTGCCAGGTTCGTCCTGGTCAAAACTGTTAAGCGCACGTCTGGCCGACCTCGTTTGATTCTGCGAACAGCCGGCACAGTCATCACAGCATCACCTAGCCAATTGCTGGATCGCACCAGCACCCGGAACGGCTTGAGTGGGCCTGCGCTCTCCGGCACATAAACGCCGCGCTTATAGCCGCGTAAGAGAAATTTCGGAGCCGGCGTCTTCCATCTTTGATGTACCCAGAACCAGTCGCTTGGGCGTTTGGTGATCAACGATTCAAGCGCCAGGTTCGCGCGATAAGTGACTTCCTCGATCGACGCCCCTTGTTGAGGAATGAAGTCGCCTAGTTCCAGTCGCCACTGAGCCACACCGATCGTGACCATCGCCGCCGGAAGCAATTCAGCGCCGGTTTTTTTGGCAAGGATCGCAGGTAGCGGTGTCGTTGACGCCAGCCGGCCAAAAAACGGGACCCAAATTCCTTTATCCCCAGCGTGTTGATCAATCAAAATTCCCACTCCGGCACCCGCCTTCAGTAAAGCTGCGCTCCGTGACAGACTTTGCTGTCTTTCGATCACCCGCAACCCGGTAAGCTCGCGAATCTTGCGTATATGCTCATCGATAAAGCGGTTGCTGAGCTTCTGGTAAATGACGCCGTGTGGACCTGGGCGCAGGGCTTTCGCAACCAGCGTATGCAATTCCCAGTTGCCGATGTGGTTGACAACCAGAATGAAGCTCGGGGCTGCCTCCACCCGTTCACGAGATCGTTCCATGCTCGAGAGATCGACATGCTTTTTGATCTCGTCCCATGGCTTTCTCAGAAGCGTAAACGAGCACAACATGTTCGCCACCAAGTTCTTGAAATGGCTTTCCGCGCAATGGGCTACTTCGGTGTCCGACCAGTCTGGGAATGCGATCCTGATATTCGCGCTAGCCAATCGCCGGTATTTGCCAAGCATTCGATACCCCAGCCAGCCCACCCCTTGGCCCAACCGGAATAACCAGGCCAGGGGCAAACAGCTCAGGATTGCCAGCGCCGAAAGATAGAGCAAATAAATGATGTAATCGGCAAGATCCTTAAGCCTTGGCTGGCTCATGTTTAGCGGGCGCCTTCAACGCGGCTGTTACCGGTCTACCGTCTACCGTCAACCGTCTCCCGTTAGGTGAGCAGATAGACATAGGGCAACAGTTTTGGTTCAAAATATCTCTCACACTTCTGGGTTTAACGGTTGCAGTTTTCCAGGTTTTTCCGCTTCTCATTTGGATAACGCACCCGGTCAGGTCGTATTTCGTGCGCGTGCCAGCCCGCGGAGGTCGCGGTCCGGGCGAAAATTGACCATCGGACCCAACGGAAGACCGACGACGGTTGACCGTTGACAGTTAACAGCAGCGCTGAAAGCGTTGCTTATGGCACGATTTCTGTACCTATTCCGTCCGCAGTAAAGACCTCCAAGAGCAGAGCATGCGGAATACGCCCATCAATGAGATGGACTTTGCCGACTCCCTGTCCGATGGATGCGACTGCGGACAAAACCTTGGGAATCATGCCACCTTCGATGATCTCATCCTTGACCAGCGATGTAGCCGCTTTCCTATTAACAGTCGGGATAAGCGAACTTGGATCTTTTACGTTACGCATCACGCCAAGTACATCGCTGACAAAGATCATCTTGGATGCTTTGAGCGCTCCTGCCATCGCGCCGGCGGCGATATCAGCATTCACATTCAAGATCGTTCCATCTTCAGCTTGACCAATCGGAGAGATGACCGGCACGACTTCGCTCTCAATGGCATTGGTGACGCCCGCAAGGTCCAATGCTGTCACCTCGCCGACGTAACCAATATCGATCATCTTTTTGCCGTCGATCTGCGGCGGCAGCTTTTTCGCCTTGAAAACCTCCCGACCGGAAAAACCTTCCGCTCGGCCACCGAATTCCCTGAGCGTTTCGACGATGCGCGGACGAATTACCGCGTCAAGCACCTCCTCAACGATCCGAATCGCGACCTCATCGGTCACTCGCAATCCGTTTACGAAGCGAGGGCTTAAACCCGCCTCACGCATTCGCTGCGTAATTGCCTTTCCGCCGCCATGGATCAGGACCGGGTTAATGCCCACAGCTTCAAGAAACACTACATCTCGCAGTAAGCGCTCGATCAGATGATCGTCCTCCATGGCGCTGCCGCCATACTTAATAACAAACGTCTGGCCGCGGAATTTCTGGATGAAAGGCAGGGCTTCCAGCAACGCTTCCGCTTTCTCAATTTGAGCACTCTTCGCCATGTTTGGACCTTTAACGCCGCACTGGGAGCCAGACTTACGAACCTGACCGAACGACGCCGAACGTCAACCCGAAAAGGGAAGCATAGAACTTTCGCGTTAGGGAGGAAGATTTTTCCGACATTCGATCGTCACCGCATCTGGCCGTGGGTTCCGATGCGACTCGCTCGTCGAGGAGATGCGAAGCCAGAATCTCGAATATCGAATCTCGAAGCAGCTTCCAACTTCGAGATTCTAGATTCGAGCTTCGATATTCCGGTGTTGCGCGAAACGCAGCTCCCGGCGCTGCCGCGTTTCTACTCCGACATGTTCAATCGCACGTAATCAGGAGTGAGGTCCGTCGTATAGACT
Source organism: bacterium (assembly GCA_046727075.1). Lineage (GTDB taxonomy): Bacteria > Verrucomicrobiota > Verrucomicrobiia > Chthoniobacterales > JAFAMB01 > JBKPBY01. The sequence goes on from JBKPBY010000064.1 coordinate 3,728, forward strand.
TTGTACTCGGCTGCGCCCAGATGCAGATCAATCGTTAAAGTAAACCGCCTCTGCCTTAGCGCTTCCTTGAGAGTCTGTTCCGGTGTCGAACTTGCCACACCATTCTGCGCAGCAATCACGCCATCGAAAAAAATGTCGATCATCTCTTCCCGCACTTTGGCGGATGAGTAACCGATCGCATCCATTACCCGGCCCCAATTCGGATCCTCGCCATGCCAGGAGCACTTCACGAGATTCGAATTGGCCACGGCTTCCGCTACTTTTCTCGCGTCCTGATAGGTCGAGGCACCTTTGACGTGTACCTCAACAAATTTTGACGTCCCTTCGCCATCCTCAACGATCATCCTAGCAAGCTTACGGGTGACAGATTTCAGCGCTTGGTCGAACCTGAAGAAATGCTCGTGGTCAGGACGAAGCAATTCCTTGCCGGCCTCACCGTTGGCTAAGCAGATCGCGGCGTCGTTGGTGCTCATATCTCCGTCGACCGTAATGCAGTTGAACGATTGCTCGACGCTCGCGGAAAATAGCTTTTGCAGATCACGTTTCGCAATCCGCGCATCAGTAGCGACCACACAGAGCATCGTTGCCATGTTGGGGTCGATCATCCCCGCTCCTTTAGCTATCCCGCCGACTCGGATTTTGTGTGAGCCAACGCTGAATTCGACCGCGGCCTCCTTTTGAAAAGTGTCGGAAGTCATCATCGCTCGAGCAACCATTCCGCTCCCATTTTCAGTCAGCGCGCCAACCAACGACGGAACAGCTGCTTCGATCTTTTCGATCGGCAGATCACGCCCGATTCGGCCTGTCGAACAGACAAGTACCTGACGGTCTTTTACCCCTAATTGCACCGCAACCGCTCTAGCCATTCTCTTGGCGTTCTGGATCCCGGTCGAACCGGTACACGCGTTGGCGTTTCCGCTGTTTATTATTACTCCACGGGTGTCAGCCGCTCGCAGATGCTCGGAACTGACTCGAACCGGTGCCGCCTTGATTCGATTTGTGGTGAACGTTGCGGCGCTGACGGCCGGGAAATCTGAGATCAACAATCCTAGATCCATCTTATCCCCACCTTTTAGACCGCAAGCAACAGCGGCGGCGCGAAATCCTCGCGGCGCTGTGACACCCCCTTCAATTTCGACCAATCCTGACTCCATGTATCAAGCTTCAGTAACATAGCCCGAAAGTGCCGCAACTCGGAAACGCGGACATGGCCGGCGTTTCGTGGTTGCGGCACTTTCGGGCTCACGTATCTTCCACGCCCTGACGCATGTCTGAAGAACGCAAAACATTGGACGAACGCCAGAAAATGACCGACCTCGAGCGGCTTCGCCATTCGTGCGCCCACGTAATGGCTACAGCAATCTTGCGTCTATGGCCCGAGGCTCAGTTGGCGGCCGGTCCGCCGGTCGAGAATGGTTTCTATTACGATCTGGAGTTGAAGCATCATATCTCGCCTGAAGATTTTGAAAAGATCGAGGCAGAGATGAAGAAAGTCGTCAAAGAGAATCAGCCGTTTGAACGAATCGTCGTGTCGCGACCCGAAGCTGTTCGACTGGCAGAAGAGGGCAGTCTCGGAGCGCTAGGACCAAGACCCGAGCCAAGCAAGTTCAAGCTCGATATTTTAAAGAGCATCCCGGAGAACGAAGAAATTTCGCTCTACCGGAACGGCGATTTTACGGATCTCTGCGCGGGGCCTCACGTTTTGCGCACCGGAAACATTGGTGCGTTTAAACTTACATCGGTTGCCAGCGCCTACTACAAGGGTGATGAGAGCAATCCGCAATTGCAGCGCATCTACGGAACCGCGTTCAAGAACCGGACCGATCTCGATGGCTATTTTGCTCAACTCGAAGAGGCGAAGAAACGGGACCATCGCAAGCTCGGGCGCGACCTGGATCTCTTCCATATCGACGACCAAGTCGGCCCCGGCCTGGTGCTTTGGAAGCCGAAGGGCGCCATTGTGCGCAAAGAGTTACAAAACTTCATTTCGGAAGAACTCTCCCGGCGCGGCTACACCGAAGTGTTTACTCCGCATATTGCCAAACTGGGACTTTTTCGCACGTCGGGCCATTATCCTTTCTACCGCGAGTCACAGTTCCCGCCGCTGGTCGAGCCTGAGTTTCTACAAAAACTCGCCGACGAAGGATGCACTTGCGCTGAGCTGTCGAACCGGTTGGAGAGCGGAGAGATTGACGGCTTTCTGTTGAAGCCAATGAATTGCCCGATGCACATCCGGATCTACGCGTCGAGTCAGCAGTCATACCGGGATTTGCCGATCCGGCTGGCCGAGTTCGGTACGGTTTATCGGTGGGAACAATCTGGCGAACTCAGTGGGCTAACCCGGGTAAGAGGGTTTACTCAAGACGACGCGCACCTGTTCTGCACCGAAGAACAGGTAGCAGCCGAACTCGAGGGCTGCATGCAGCTCGTTTTCAAAATCTTCGAAACCCTTGGCATGGATTCTTACCGGGTCCGAATCGGGTTGCGCGATCCGGATTCTTTGAAATATGTGGGAAGCCCCGAGCAATGGGATCACGCAGAGAGCGCTCTGGAAAAGGCGGCTACTGCGTTAGGTGTAGCTTACGTGAAAGAACGCGGTGAGGCTGCGTTCTATGGTCCCAAACTTGATTTCATCGTCAAAGATGTCATCGGCCGCGAATGGCAGCTGGGAACGGTACAAGTCGACTATAACCTGCCGCAACGATTCGATCTAGGGTACGTCGCATCCGATAATTCGGTACGCCGTCCCGTGATGATTCATCGTGCGCCGTTCGGATCGATGGAGCGATTTTGTGGCGTATTGATCGAACATTTCGCAGGCGCCTTCCCAACTTGGCTTGCGCCGGAACAGGTCCGCGTCCTCCCGATTTCCGACAAACATCTCGAGTACGGTCGACGAATTCTAAACCAACTTGCCGAGGCAAAAATACGGGCCAAATTGGACGATGGTTCCGATAAAATAGGGGCCAAGATTCGCCTTGCCCAGCTAGAAAAGGTCCCCTATATGTTGGTGCTCGGCGCCCGAGAAGAGCAGGCCGGCGAAGTCGCCGTGCGTAGCCGGAAAAGCGGCGATGAGGGAGCTATCGGGGCGTCCCGGTTTGTGGAACGCATTCTAAAGGAGATTAGCGAACGTCAACGTGATTGAGCATACCGCTCAGCTTCCTGGGTATGCTTCTTAGGAGATAGTCTTATTCAGCAACAGATTCGAGTAAATGG
>JBKPBY010000065.1:0-7154 GCA_046727075.1 bacterium
CAATGGTAGGGTTCGCGCTCCTGCGCGACCTGGACGCATAGCCCGGAACCCGGAACCGATCAATCCGTTACGGCGCCTTGCGATGCTGATGCAACATGAGCCGCGTATTTGGCCAAAACACCTTTTGAATAGCGCGACCGCGGTTGCTTCCAATGCTTGAGGCGGTTGGCAATCTCGGTTTTTGGTAGCTTCAGGTTGATCGTTTTCGTCTGCGCGTCGATCTCGATCTGATCGCCGTCTTTAACAATGGCGATTGGCCCTCCCACGAATGCCTCCGGCGTGATATGACCAATCACGAATCCGTGGCTACCACCCGAAAAGCGGCCGTCTGTGATCAACGCAACGTCCTTGCCCAAGCCTTTTCCCATGATTGCTGAAGTCGGCGCCAGCATTTCCCGCATTCCCGGTCCGCCTTTTGGACCTTCGTAGCGAATCACGACCACCTCCCCTTTCTTGATCTTGTCGCCTAGAATCGCTTTTAGCGCTTTTTCTTCAGATTCGAATACCCGCGCGCTCCCTCTAAAGGAAAGGCCCTCTTTGCCCGAGATCTTCGCAACCGCGCCCTTCGGAGCCAGATTCCCGTACAAAACAACCAGGTGACTATCTGGTTTTATCGGCTCCCGGAAGGAGCGGATGATTGTTTGGCCTTTTGGATAGGCTTTAACACCAGCAAGGTTCTGTTTGATCGACTTTCCGCTGACAGTCAAACAATCGCCGTGCAACAACCCTTCATTCAAGAGCATCTTCATCAGCGGAATGATGCCGCCAATTTGCACAAGCTCCCACATCACGTGCTTACCACTTGGCTTTAAGTCCGCCAGAACTGGCACTTTCTTACCGATCCGAGTCCAATCATCCAATTTCAGTGGAATACCGGCAGCGTGAGCAATGGCCAAGAGATGCAACACAGCGTTGGTTGACCCACCGAGGGCAATCACGACGGTAATAGCATTTTCGAATGCCTCTTTCGTCATGATATCCGATGGCAGGATTCCTCGCTCAAGCAGCTTTACCACGGCTGCTCCGGCAGCAGCAGAGTCATTCAGTTTCTCTTTAGAAACGGCAGCCTGTGCCGAGCTATTTGGAAGACTCATGCCCAACGCTTCAATCGCCGAAGCCATCGTGTTGGCAGTGTACATTCCGCCACAGGAGCCGGGTCCTGGAATCGCGCAAGACTCGATCTGATCCAATTCGGCATCCGAAATCTTTCCGGTAGCGTGTTGGCCGACTGCCTCGAAAATAGAGACAATATCGATATTCCGATTGTTGATGCAGCCGGGCAAAATAGTTCCGCCGTAGACAAACACGGCGGGCCGATTCAGGCGAGCAATCGCGATCAGACATCCTGGCATGTTCTTGTCACAGCCGCCGATTGCAACCAAACCGTCAAACCCTTCGGCGCCGGTCACCGTTTCGATTGAGTCCGCGATCACCTCGCGAGAGACCAAAGAATATTTCATCCCTTCCGTCCCCATGGAAATGCCATCGGAGACGGTGATGGTGTTGAAAATAATCGCTTTAGCGCCGGCCTGGTTAGAGCCTTGCGCGGCTTCGCGGGCGAGCTGGTCGATATGCATATTGCATGGAGTCACCATGCTCCAGGTCGACGCGATCCCGATAAGCGATTTCTGAAAGTCCTCTTTTTTGAAACCGACCGGATAGAGCATGCCGCGGCTGAAAGCTCGTTCAGGGCCGTCTAATAGGGGGCCGGAATATTGTCGCGGATTGTAGGGAGTTTTCGACTTCATAGGAAATTCCATCAGGGGTGGCTGCCGCACGATGTCGCGACCCTGCCCGCATCCGCCATAGACGGAAGCGTTGCGGGCGCGGTAAATCGCGACCCTACCGACAACGGGCTTCGTCCACGTATCACCCCCCGAGCGCGTATTCCAGGAAATATTTTCCTCGCCATCGGCTCCTATGGAAAGGAGTCTTGAAGTGGCGCCTCTTTTTACTGTGAACCGCGAATTAGATCTCGAAGCGATTGTCGATCGTTTCCACGAACCGCTGTATCGTTTTGCGTTGTCACTGTCCAGAGACGAGATTGAGGCTGCGGATCTCACTCAACAGACTTTTTATATTCTAGCCCAGCGCTCGCACCAGATTCGTGATCACTCCAAGGTCAAGAGCTGGCTCTATACCACGCTTAAACGCGAATATCTTCGCGTAGTCAGGGCGCAGACCAGCCATCCCCATGTTGAGTTCCGGCCTGAGCTACACGATTCGAAAGCGCCAGCGGTGGATGCAGTCCGCCGGCTGGATGGCCTCGAAGTCGTTGCTGCGCTCAAGCAGGTCGATCCAACTTATCGTGCCGCAGTGGAGCTATTTTATCTTGGAGAGTTTTCCTACAAGGAAATCGCAGAGATGCTCGAGATCCCGATCGGAACGGTTATGTCACGGTTATCCAGAGGGAAAGATCAGCTCAAAGAGATTTTAACGGCTGCAATTGCCGAGAACAAAATCATCCCATTGCCGAAAGATGAAGAAGCAGCGCACTGAGATCACAAACGAGAACGCGAAATTCATTCTGAGCGCTTATCGCGCGAGTGGCGCGGACGCGCAGGATCCGACGTTCCAACAGGCTCTCAAGCAGGCGGCGCGGGACCCGGAACTCGGGGCGTGGTTTTCAGCGCAAAGAGATTTCGATCAGCTGGTCAGTGAGCGGTTATCGGAGATCAAGCCGCCATCGAATCTCCGTTCCGCGATTTTGAACGGGATGAAAACAGCTCAACCGGTGAAACGGTTTACTCCGCGAGTCCTGCTGGCGATCGCGGCAGTGGCGGTGGCCGCCGCGCTGGTTTCGCTGCCAATGAATATGACGAAGCGTCCAGTCCGAATGCTCCCTCAATTCCAGCAGGATGTCGCGGCGATGCTCACGGCCGAGCCTATACCAAAGCTGGACATAAACGCTGACACATTCGGTGAGGTCGATAAGTACCTTGATGGGCTTCGTGCACCGTGCGCGCCCAGCTTGCCCGTAGGTTTGCAAAACGTGCCGATTGCCGGGGCTAAAACGTTCCAATGGAAAGGTACAACCGTTTCATTGACTTGTTTTCGATTGCCTGGCGGCGAATTGCTGCACCTGCTTGTCATAAATGAGAGGGATCTGCAACCATTTCAGCTGCGTGGAGGGATCGTCGAAATCAGCGGCTGGCGAATGAAGTGTATGAGGGCCGACGGAAAGCTGCTTATGTTCATGACCAGGGAAACGGCGGACCAGGTGAAGCAGTATATTTGAGGCGGCGTTTCGCGTTTCGGCGTTGGAGCACCAGGAGCAAACGTCGCTCGACAAACTGGGCCGAAAAATGCGATTTCTAGGAGCGACGAATCATGCCCTCTCCCGCGCCCAAAGCTGTAGTTTTGATCGGCGTAGCAGGCTCAGGTAAGACTGCTGTGGGCGCTAGATTAGCCAGGCAGTTGCATTTCCTGTTCTTGGATGCCGACGACTTTCATCCTGCGGCCAACATCGAGAAGATGAAACATGGGATCCCATTAACCGATCAAGACCGCGATCAGTGGTTGCATCGGCTCCACGACGAGCTTCAGCGTCAGCTAGCAGCCGGTCGTTCCGTCATATTGGCATGTTCGGCGCTTAAGGCAGCGTACCGAAAGATTCTGAAAGAAGGTATGCCGCAGCTGGTTTTCGTTTACTTGGCCATCGATCGTGAAACGATTCGACAACGCCTTCAGTCCAGATCTCACTTTTTCCCGAAGGAGCTGATGGACAGTCAGTTCGCGACCCTGGAGAAACCTTGCGACGCCATCTGGGTCGATGCACGGCAATCTATAGAGCAAGTAGTCCAACAGGCGGCTCAGGCCCTGAAATGAATGCCGCGCTTCTTCCGCTGGTCGCCGTTAATAAAGAGTTAATGGTTTTGGCGACCGGCTCCGGATCCCTCATTCTCTCGCACGTGAACGATGCGGGGTTCTGGTTAGTGAAAGAGTTCTTCGGGTTGAGTCTCCCGGAAACATTCAAGTCCTGGACCGTAATAGAGACGATCTTATCGGTGTTAGGCTTGGTGTTTGCGATGTTGCTCGGGTTGGGCGTTCACTAGGAGGTTTCCAGTTTTCGGTTATCCGACTTCGCCAGGGCTACATCGGACACGTCGGTTCTCGGTTGAGCGCTCGGTTGCTCTGTCTGCGGTGGGTTCGGAATGCCTCGGTCGCCCCGTTGGGGCGTGTATCCGCAGGGGAGGGTTCCAGGGGTTCTCCGGCCAAGGCCGGATCACCCCTGGCTGAGTTTTGTTGTCGCGTTGCGACACCTGCACCCGGCCGAACCGAAAACCGACGTGTCCGACGTAGCCCATGGCGAAGTCGGAAAACCGACAACTGAAAACCGCCAACCACGCGCTGAAAGCGCGTGTTCCCTCTTTCGCCCCAGGGGCAATCTGATATAAGAAAAGGATGGAGGTTGTGGTGTGATCAGTCGAAAAACGGTTGAATACCTGAAGGCCGCCATCTTTTTAAGAAATCTCGAAGCAGAAAATGAGCGTCAAGCGATCGAAAAGATGCTCGATGCTTTGAAAGGGCATCCTCAAGTCAAGGATCTTCGGATGTTGTCGGAAGCAGTCTTCGAACGCCAGCAGACTGATCCACCGTTGCTGCCTGGCGGTATTGCGTTCCCTCACGCGCGCTGCGACATGGTGACGGAGGTGGTAATCGTCATTGCGACCTGTCCCAAGCCGGTGCCATTTCACGATATACCGGTACGGCTCGCAGTCCTGATCGGGGTGCCAAAGCGCGCCGCGTCTGAATACTTAGAGATCGTATCTTTTCTCGCACGCCACCTGAGGAATCAGGCTATTTTGGATCGGGTAGTCGAAGCCGATGCTCTGCCGGCTTTCGTGGCGGCTTTCGCAGAGGTGTAATCCGATGGATGTGCCCGCCGACCATAAGCGAGAACGCCATATCAGTCCGTTTTTGCGGCGATTTCTTAAGCTTAAGGTTTGGTTCATCGAGCATTTTCGGGTCGGTGAACGTCAGATCACACTGTTTTGGGCGGCGTTGATCGGCGTTCTTGGCGCCCTGGCATCGGAGTGCTTCCGCAAAGCCAGTGAAATCGTCCACTACTTTGCCACCGGCAACAAGCTGTCGATCACGACGTCATTTGCAAGCCTGCCTTGGTGGCAGAGAATTTTGGTTCCTGCTGCCGGAGGGTTATTGGCCGGACTGACTCTGTGGCTTGGTAACCGCCTGATAGCCGGTGTTCGACAGAAGACCACGACTGATTACATGGAAGCGATCGTCGTCGGCAGTGGAATGATTTCGGTCCGCGCTAGTATCGTCAAAACGCTTTCCGCACTTTTTTCCATCAGCACAGGAGCTTCTATTGGACGGGAAGGACCGCTAGTTCAGATCTCGTCTCTGGTTGCGTCATTGATTGGGCGTATCCGGAAATTTCCAATACCGCAGAGGCGCCACCTGGTCGCTTGCGGTGCGGCGGCTGGCATCGCCAGCGCATATAACGCGCCGATTGCCGGATCGTTTTTTGTCGCCGAGATAATCCTGGGAACAGTCGTCGTCGAATCGCTCGGTCCGCTGATTCTAGCTTCTGTCGTGTCGACCTTCATCACCCGGGCGATGCACGGAGCAGAGCCACTGTATCAGGCCCATTCATTTGATCTGCACACACGCTGGGAAGTCATTCCGCTGTTTGTGATAGGTATTCTGGCCGGTTTTCTTGCGCCTGTTTATCTCCGCGCGTTGAGGTTCTCAGAAAAGGCTTTTTCTAAGCTCGACATCCCGGTGCCGGTAAAACTTACACTGGGCGGCACCATTGTTGGAGCCCTGGCAATTCTCGATCCGTTAGTGTGCGGCAACGGACAAAGCTTGTTGTCGTCCATATTTTATCAACACTGGTTCTGGGACACCGTGCTTTGGCTGCTGGTGCTCAAGTTAGTGGCGACGCTGGTCACGTTTGGATCCGGAGCTGTCGGCGGCGTTTTTACGCCGACTCTGGTCGTCGGTGGGGCGCTGGGGGTTTTGTATGGTGAGTTTATCCTGATCAATTTTCCGCAGCTTCAGGCCGACCCGACACTCTACGGAATGGTGGGCATGGGTGCATTTCTCGCCGGCACAACTGGCGCACCGCTGATGGCCATTCTAATGGTCTTTGAGCTGAGCCTGAGTTATACGATCGTTCCTTTCCTCATGGTCGGCTGCGTCGTCGCGTACTATTGCAGCAGTATTTTTGAGACGCGATTCATGTATGGAGAATCGCTCGAGCGGAAGGGCGCGGCATTCTTCAATCAACAATTGGCAGAGGTCAACATTCTCGACCTGATCCGCCCGGATCCGATTACGTTGCAGAAGAACGCTACTTTCGCGGAGATCGCCGAAACATTTACCCAGTTTCGGTTCCAACACATTTATGTCGTAGACAAAGACAAGCGCCTGGTTGGAGCTGTTTCGTTGCACGACGTGAAGGCATTTCTTGATCGTCCAGAGCTCGAGGCAGTGGTCATCGCCGCTGACATCATGAATGAAAATTTTCCGCGAGTTACTCCCCTGCAAGGCATGGGCGAAGCTTTGCACGAGTTCGCGATCGCTCAATCCGAGCGGTTGCCGGTGGTGGATAACATGGACTCGCGGCGATTGATTGGCAGCATCTCCAAGACAGACATCATTCTGCATTTGGCTGGCGAACAGAGCCAGGCGGCCGTGGCGCAGAAGGCAGGTTAGTTAGGAATCGCTTGTCGCTTCGCGACTTCAGCCTTTTCTGCGGTCCAGGCGGCGATTCAGTTCAAAGGCGGCGCTGATTAATGCAAGGTGAGTAAATGCCTGCGGGAAATTACCGAGATGCTCGCCGGATGGACCGAGTTCTTCGGCGTAGAGTCCAAGGTGATTGGCGTAGCCGAGCATCTTCTCGAATAGAAATCGCGCTTTATCAACGTTGCCGCTCTTGGCCAGGCATTCGACGAACCAGAATGAGCACATGCAGAACGTTCCTTCGGACCCAATCAGCCCATCCTCTGTTCGATAACGGTAAACCAGTGAGTCATCGGCCAGTCTCTCTTCAATCGCTTTCAGCGTCGATAACCACCGTGGATCCATCGGACTGATGAACCTGACCAGTGGCGCAAGCAAGCAAGCCGCGTCGAGTGTGCTCCCTCCTCTGGTCTGGACAAAGCTTTGCAAATCATTGTTCCAAAATT
>JBKPBY010000066.1:0-8498 GCA_046727075.1 bacterium
ATCTCACCTCTTTTCAAGCCTTCCACGAGTGCTGGCGACGTGTCGAAGCCGACGAACTTTTTGCTGCCCGCCAGGTTATTCTGCCTGAGCGCAAGCAACATGCCGAAAGTGCTCGGTTCGTTTGAACAGAAAATTCCGTCCACCTCTTTGAGCTTGTCCAGCATGGCCACCGCTGTCGATTGTGCTTCGCTGATGGTCGAGCCGGAGTAGTGATTGTCGAGAATAACCTGAATGTCGGGAAATTTCTTGATTGCTTCGAGGCAGCCCGCCTCCCGCTGACCAGTGCTAGCGTTACATTCTAAAAAGCGAAGGACCGCCACCGCGCCTTTGCCGTGTAAAAGCTTTCCCAAGTGCTCGCCAGCCATTTCTCCAGCGCGGTGGTTGTTGGTCGATACCATGCAGACAAAGTCCTTGAGGGGTTCACCCTTGAGCGGCGAATCCATAATTACTACAGGGATTCCTTTCTGCATGGCTGCAGCGACTGGGCCCCTAAGCGCTGTGTCGTCAATCGGCGCCAGAACAATGCCGCCCACTCCCTCGGAAACGAACTGTTGAACGACTTGGATCTGTTGGGCAACGTCGCCGTCGTCTTCCTTGAGAGAGCCCTTCCATATCATCTCCACGCTGGCTTCTTTTGCGCCTTCACGCGCTCCCCATTCGACCGCTTTCCAAAAAAAGTGCGTCGTGCACTTGGGAATCACAGCGATTGGATTCATGGAGAAAAAGATTTATAGAGGATACTGCTGAGCTTGGGAACCGTCCATATTCTTGTTCGCCAAGCTTTGGCGACCCGTGAGATGACCAGCCCGAGCCAAGTTCTGTTCCTGCAGCATCGTTGTCGATTCCTGATCCGGAACCATCCGATATTTCGAAGGTTTAACCAACCCTTCCCCAAGAGCTGACGGCGCAGAGGAAAACGAATCAGCCATGGCCCGCGATCGTGTACGCTTTTCGCTAGTCGGCAAACGATTTGGAGATACCGGCGCGTTCTAGATAGCTAGAGCAATCGGTCCCATCCGTCGCATCAGTCCCATCCGTCCCATCCGTCCTATCATTCTCCCGCGAAACACGAAACGCCAAAACTTGTCGCGCCGTAGTCCGGCCTTTGGCCGGACGAAGGCGGACACCAAGCGCTATAAGTCTCGATATCCGGGATGCACCAGTCGGGTCAATCCCTGATGATCCGCAACCTTCTGGCAAAGACTAGCCAGCTGGGAGCGCTCTTCCGGTGTCAGGATCGACAGCAGGTCTGCTTCATGTTCTCCCGCCAGTTTCCGCATTTTCTGAAGGACGTTTTGCCCTTTTCGCGTCAGCGCCAACTCATGGTTGCGCCGGTCTCTCGTGCTTCGGGTGCGCGCCACCAGGCCTTTTACGGTGAGCTCGTCGAGCAGGATTACCATCCGGCTGGGCTGGATTCCGAGTCGGTTGGCCAGCGCCTTCTGGCTGCAGGCCGGTATCAGATCGATCAGATTCAGAATGCCGGCGTGCGGAGGCGCGATATCCAGAGGCTCGATTCGTGCGCCAAATTTGCGGGCAGCCAGACTACCAAGTTGCGCGAGTAAGAAGGCCGCGCCGGTCGACCTGCCAAGGCGATTCGATTTCATTGAGAGGTTTGATGTTAGCCTTTTCTGCCGTAAAAAGCGATAGACAAAATAAATCGTTCATTGTATGAATGATTGTGTATATGAACGCTGCGGGAGTTCGTGCCACCTATCGATGGCTGCACATTTTGCTGAGCATACCGATCCTCGGCTATATCTATGGCCCGGTTGCCGATATCCCACGTGCCGCGTTTGCCACACGCTATGTCTTTGTTCCGCTAGTGGTTCTCTCCGGACTTTGGATGTGGAAAGGGCGCGCGGTTAAACGGGCAGTGCGAGCCTCGCTCCGCCGCTAGATGCTATCCTAGCGCCTGCCAGGTTCTCGATGACCAGCACGCATTTTTGCGGTCATTCAAAAGCTACCTCGGTAATTACCCCAAGGACTTGTAGTCCGGCTTTTCCGCCCAAGCATCTGGAGGGATACCAGTCGAGTGTCCAATTTCAATCACTCGACCATTCATCAGATCGCGATAGTAATCTGTCCAGCCGGTCGTTGGCGATTGTAAATAGCCGTGTCTTGCACCCCCATCGGCGTCTCCGTCGGGCATTACATGGCCGAGGCCCGCGAAGAAGGCGCAGACTCCGTGTAGCCATTCATGCAGCCAGACTTCTCCGCGCCGTGAAACCTCCCAAACTCGACGATCAGCGTTACCGACTGTCGCGTAAGTGGCGTCGTTCGACCAATTGCTGGCTCGCATTCCTAGTCCCCAGCCGGCGCAAGGAACCGAACTCTGGGCCTGCCGATTCTGTTGCGGCCAAAATACGAAAATAGAATCATAAGTGCCGGGCGCAGCAAAATGATCTAGTTCTTCCGCCGTATCGTCTGGTGACGGCCAATATATCTCTTTTCCCATTGGCGTGACGGAGCTTAGGCACCGCTCAACGCGCTGTACGTTAGCGGTAACCCCGGCTCGACCTGACGTCAGCTCCTCGACGAGGCCCGGAAATTTCTCGAACGAGTTCAATGCGTCCTGAATTTCGTCCTCGGATAAAATGTGTGCGAAACGCCTGCCAATTTTGCCCGGCAGATGGATATCGATGTGCGGGTAGATCAGAAGCAAACTTCGCCAAACGGCCATGGCGTAGAATACAGGAGACAGAATACAGGAGACAGGAGACAGAATACAGGAGTCAGGAGGACACAGATCGCCGATGCGCTTCGGCCATTTCACCGAGGCTGGTAAATCTGAAATCATAACGAGGTAAAGCTGCTGGCGCCGGAGTTGCTCCAAAGCCAGTTTGTTCATGCCGCCGGTCAATCCATGCCGAAGCCAGCCCGAAACGATTAGCCGGCCGATGATCGTGAAACAGGCTTTGCGCGGTATGCAGGATTGAATTTTTCTCGTAACCCGCCTTGCCAAGTTTTTCGATCAAATACTCAAAGTTTCGCGGATCAGGTTTGTACGAGCCGATGTCCTGAGCCGTAAAAATGTAGTCGAAATCGACCTCCAGCTTGGTGTTACTGGTTTTAAAACTCTCGCGATCGACGTTCGAGAGGATGACCAGCTTGTAGTGCTTTTTCAAATATTGCAGAGCGGACGGAGAATCGGCAAACGCCGGCCAGGTCTGGATCGAACTTGCGAATGCCTCGGCTTCGCCCTTACGCGTTTCAATATTCCAGTCCCGAGCTAGCCGGTTGTAGACGGTTTTTAACACTTCTGGATAAGGCATCGTTGGTGTTTCTTCTTCTACCGCCGCTTCGTGGCGCGAATACGATTGAAGCACCTCATCTCGCTGAAGCTGTTTACTTGAGCCAGTTACTAGCGGGCGCAACCCCTCGGTGATGCCCGTTTCCCAATCGATCAACGTCCCGTAACAATCGAAACTCAAAACACGAAAATCAGTGAGGTTCATGGTGAAGGATACAGGCGTCAGGAGGCGATAGCATCTCCTGTATCCTGTTTCCTGTCTCCTGTATTCTATCTAATGTCCTGGACCACTCGCCCTGTCGAAAAGCAACGCCGCCTGCAGGCTGTCCGTAATTGTGCAGATGGCAAACTCCTCGATCCCGGACGTATCGTGGAAGCACTCGAGAAAATCGTGATGCCTGGCGATCGAGTTGTTCTTGAGGGGGACAATCAGAAACAAGCAGACTTCCTTTCCCGCTCATTCGCTGAGGTGGATGCCGCAAAAGTCCACGATGTTCATCTGCTGATCTCCAGCGTCAGCCGGAAAGAGCACCTCGATCTATTCGAGAAGGGAATCGCGGCGAAGGTCGACCTTTCTTACGCCGGGCCGCAAAGCTTGCGCATCTCGCAGTTGCTCGAAGATGGCAAACTCGAGATCGGGGCGATTCATACCTATAACGAGCTTTACGCCAGGATGTTCATCGACCTGACACCAAACGTTGCGCTCGTCTGCGCAGAAAAAGGTGATGTAAACGGCAATCTTTTTACCGGGCCGAATACGGAAGAAACGCCGACAATCGTTGAGGCAGCTGCTTTCCATCAGGGAATTGTAATCGCCCAAGTCAACGAACTCGTTGATACCCTGCCTCGCGTGGATGTTCCAGGATCATGGGTTGATTTCGTTGTTGTCGCCGATCGCCCGTTTGCAATTGAACCGCTATTCACACGCGATCCGAGGCACATCAATGAAATGCAGATCCTGATGGCGATGATGGTGATTCGTGGGATCTACGAACGGCACGGAGTGACTTCGCTTAATCACGGTGTCGGATTCGATACCGCTGCGATCGAATTGATTTTGCCAACTTACGGAGAATCTCTCGGGTTGCGTGGCAAAATCTGCCGGAACTGGCTGTTGAACCCGCATCCAACGCTGATCCCGGCAATTGAGAGCGGTTGGGTGGAAAGCATTCATTGCCCTGGCGGTGAAGTCGGGATGGAAGACTATGTCCGAGCGCGTCCAGATGTTTTCTTTACCGGACCCGACGGAAGTCTCCGTTCGAATCGGTTAATTGCCCACCTTGCCGGCCAGTACGCGACCGATCTCTTTGTCGGCTCAACGCTCCAGATGGATGGAGATGCAAATTCATCCACGGTTACTTTTGGCCGGTTAACCGGGTTCGGCGGTGCGCCAAATCTTGGGCACGACCCGCATGGCCGCCGTCATTCGTCGCCGGCGTGGCTAAGTTTAGTAACAGCCGAAGGCCCCGTCATACGTGGACGGAAACTGGTTGTGCAAATCGTTGAAACGTTTCAGAAGGGTGGAGTCCCCGCGTTCGTCGAGTCGCTTGATGCAGTGGCAGTTGGAGCTGCCTCAAGAATGCCAATCGCTCCAATCATGATTTATGGCGATGACGTGAGCCACGTAGTCACCGAGGAAGGAATCGCGTACCTGTATAAGGCAAGAGATATCGAAGAACGACGTGCGGCGCTTGGCGCGATTGCCGGTGTCAGCCCGATCGGGGTGCGGTCCGACCGACGCCGTGCGCAGCAACTCCGGCGAGACGGCCTTGTAGCTTTCCCTGAAGATTTAGGTGTTGATCCATTAGATGCGAAGCGCTCCCTGCTGGCCGCACGAAGTATCGAAGACTTGGTCAGGTGGTCGGGAGGGCTGTATCATCCACCTGCGCGATTTAGAACGTGGTGATTTGGAAACGCCGTCCACCTTGTGCACTTCACTCTGATGATGAATTGTTGACCGATGCCTATCTCTACCTGGATCGAATATGCAAAAACTGACCTTTTCATACTCAGCAACTGAGAGCGTTCCCCGGCGAGCCCACGTTGGAGTTGTTGGTTCCAGCGACCTAGAAGTGCTATTGGAGCCATCAAGCGGACAGGAGGCGCATGTAACTGTTCGAACGAGTGTTGATGGTTATGACAAGATCTGGAAGTCGGTCTTAGATCGTTTTTTTGATCGTAACAACGTTGCCGCTGCGATTGAGATCAATGATTTCGGCTGCGATTGCAACAAGCGCTTCGGGAGAGCCGTTCATGATTCAGAACTCAGGACTCAGAACTCAGAATGGAATCAGCTTTCGGCAATGGATTCGAATTTGGACGGAATACTCCAGCGCTTACGCAGCTGGATTCAGAGTACTGAGTTCTGAATTCTGAGTACTGAGTTCTGAGTCCTGAATTCTGATCATGGAGTTCTGAGTCCTGAATTCTGATGAGTCGCATACATCCCATTGGTCTCACCATCGAGCGCACCCTTCGACCACATGACCTCGTGCGCGTGGTCAACCTGGGCTCCTTAGTCTTTCGCCAGCAAGCGCCGGAATGGGTCAGTGCCGCAATACAGCGCGCTCCGTACGTCGTCATCCGTCGCGCCCGATCCGACAATGGGTTGCTTCCCGTCGGTATCCGGGGCGTAGCAAGAAAAGAACGCTTTGCGGCATGGATACAGGAAAACAGCATCCAAGGCGTTGTGCGGCCGGAAGATCTGGCGGTCCGCAGAAGCTGGGAGAATTCTCCGCGAATAACTCGATGCTCTCTCGACCTGGTTAACCGCCTTTTTCGCGAATTTTCTTGGGGCCCGACCGGTAGCGTCGGCTTTGAGCTGGCTTCTGGAGCGGCGGTAATAACCAGCGAAAGCGACCTGGATATCCTTGTGCGGGTGCCGGAGCGGCTGGCGCTCAACCATGCGCGACAGTTGCATGCCGCGCTCATGGCTGCCCCGATGCGTGTCGATGTTCAGTTGGAAACTCCCGTTGGCGCGATAGCGCTGAGCGAATACGCGCATCGGTCGAATCAGATTCTTGCCCGCACACTCGATGGACCGCGACTCGTGTCGGATCCTTGGAGTTATTCGTGTTAGTCTGAAAGTCTCGCGAACACGCACTGTTTGTGAGATTTTCGAACTCAGTGATCGCCTTTCTTTTTCCTGGCCAAGGTTCGCAATACCCAGGGATGCTTCACGGGCTTCCGCTGCATCCGGCTGTTATTAGGACTTTGGATGAAGCGTCCGATTTCTTCAGTGGTAACATTCTCGACATCGATACCGAGAAAGCGTTGAGTTCTGCCGTCCACGTCCAGCTAGCGTTACTGGTTGCAGGAGTCGCTGGTTTTCGAGCATTGAAAACAGAAGCAGCGGCAGCACTACCCGACTTCGTAGCCGGCCTCTCAGTTGGGGCTTTTGGCGCTGGTGTTGCGGCGGGCGTGCTTAGCTTTCGGGACGCGTTTCGTCTGGTAAAGTTGCGTGCTGAATTAATGGAACGGGCATACCCACATGGCTATGGCATGGCTGCGATTCTTGGACTCGATGAGCACGCGGTGAGGAGAATAATCGAGCACGAAGTTCCTGACGGAGTTCTCTACATCGCGAACATCAATGCACCATTACAAATCATCATATCCGGTGCGGACGACGCTCTGGAGGTTGCGATGGCGAGGGCTCGAGAGATAGGGGCCAGGAAGGTCCAGCGGTTGCTGGTGCAATCGCCTTCGCACTGTCCGTTGCTTGAATCAGTCGCGAACCAGCTCGTTGACGCTATGAAATCAACGCCTTTGTATCCGACACGCGTACCGTATGCGAGCAATCGCGGCGGCCGGGTACTGACAGAACAGGGGGCAATCGCCGAAGATCTTGCTACCAACGTCGCCCATTCCATACGTTGGTACGATGCTACCTCGGTGTTGTTTGAATCGGGCGCGCGGCTCTACGTTGAAATGCCTCCCGGGCGGGTACTGACCGATCTCGCTGCCGACGCGTTTCCCGATGCCCGAGCTGTTTCCTGTTCCGACACACGGTTTGGATCCGTAGTCGCACTCATTAAACGAAACTTAAAGGAAAGACGGCAGGGCTTATCTTGATCTCAGAAGTCTCTGGGCTAGATAAGCACAAACCCCAGATTCGTGTACGGTAAAAATCTATGGAATATCGACAACTAGGACGCTCAGGGCTGCGGGTCTCGGTGCTCACCCTGGGCACGATGACTTTTGGTGGCCGCAGCATTTTTAGTAAGGTAGGATCAACCGATCTCGAAGGAGCACGCCGTCAAATCGATCTCGCCTTAGCAGCGGGCGTTAATCTCTTCGATACTGCGAATGTTTATTCCGAGGGTCTTTCTGAAGAAATCCTCGGACAAGCTCTCGGCAAACGGCGCGACGACGTTCTGCTTGCGACAAAAGCAAGAATGGTTGTGGGCGAGGGAGCCAATGATGGAGGCGTATCCCGGTACCATTTGATTCGAGAATGCGAAAACAGCCTGCGCCGGCTTCAGACCGATCGGATCGATCTGTATCAATTGCACGAATGGGATGGACAAACGCCGCTCGATGAGACACTGGAAGCTTTGGATGCGCTTGTGCGTTCCGGAAAGGTCCGTTACATCGGCGCCTCGAACTATTCCGGATGGCATCTGATGAAAGCTCTAGCGACTTCGGACCGTCATGGTTACACCCGATTCGTTAGCCAGCAGATTAATTATTCGCTGCAAACGCGCGAACCGGAAAACGAGCTGGTGCCGATTTCGATCGATCAAGGATTGGGAATCCTGGTCTGGAGCCCGTTGGCCGGTGGATTGTTATCCGGAAAATACCGGCGCGGAAAACAGCCACCCGAGGGTTCGCGACATCTGACCGATTGGGGCGAGCCGCCCGTATATGACCAGGAGAAACTGTACGATATCATCGAGACTCTGGTAGAGATAGGAGAGGCGCACAAGGTTTCTGCGGCTCAAGTAGCTCTAGCCTACCTGCTGCGAAAACCGGCTGTTACTTCCCTGATCATCGGTGCCCGCACCGAAGAGCAACTGCGCGACAATCTTGCGGCGGCAAATCTCCAATTGAAGGCCGATGAACAGGCGCGGCTGGAGAAAGTTAGTTTACCGAATCTGCAATATCCCTATTGGCATCAATTGAAGACCGCTTCTGAACGCTTGAGTCCTGCAGACTTGTCGTTGCTGGGGTCTTATATGAAGAAATAAGGGATACAGATGGTGCGGTTCTGGGTTCAGGTCGGGCAGGAGCCCGAACCCTACCATGC
>JBKPBY010000067.1:0-18820 GCA_046727075.1 bacterium
ACCGCCCGTGGCCAGAATGACGGCATCCCCGGCATGCGACGAGATTTCTCCGTTAATCAAATCTCGAACAACAATCCCTTTGGCGTGCCCATCTACAATGACTAGATCGAGCATCTCAGTGCGGGGAAACATCTTAACCGATCCGGCTGCAATCTGTTTCGAAAGCGCTTGATAAGCGCCGAGCAAAAGTTGCTGGCCGGTTTGTCCACGAGCGTAAAAGGTTCGCGAAACCTGGGCGCCGCCGAAGGAGCGGTTTGCCAGCAAACCTCCATATTCGCGAGCAAAAGGCACTCCCTGCGCTGCGCACTGGTCGATAATCAGAGCGCTAACTTCCGCTAACCGATAAACATTCGCCTCTCGCGACCGAAAATCGCCTCCCTTGATCGTGTCATAGAACAGACGATAAACGCTGTCGCCATCATTCTGATAATTCTTCGCCGCGTTAATTCCACCCTGAGCAGCTATGCTGTGAGCTCGCCGCGCCGA
This sequence comes from bacterium, assembly GCA_046727075.1. Classification (GTDB taxonomy): domain Bacteria; phylum Verrucomicrobiota; class Verrucomicrobiia; order Chthoniobacterales; family JAFAMB01; genus JBKPBY01. Next base: position 487 of record JBKPBY010000067.1, read on the forward strand.
ATCCTGGAAGCAGAAACATTTGACGTTGTAACCGAGCTCCCCGAGCGTCGCGGCAGCCGACGCTCCCGCCAGACCGCTGCCGACAACGATAACGTCGAATTTGCGTTTGTTCGCCGGATTCACCAGCTTCGATTCCGCTTTATGTTTCTCCCATTTTTTTTCGAGCGGACCGGACGGAATTTTCGAGTCTAGAGCACCGTTCATTTGATTAGTCCAAGGAGCACGGCAGCCGGGATTGAGATGTAGCCGATAAACAGAAGCCAGGAGAGTGTACGGCCGCCATTAGAAATCAGCGCTGAAATTTTGCGATTATTAATCCCAAGCGTCTGAGTCACGCTGGCAAATCCGTGGCTCAAATGGTTCGCCAGAAGGAAGAGCCCGAGAACATAAAACAGCGAGATCAACGGCTCCCTGAATCCAAGAATCACCATTCGATAAACGTCGTGGCGTCCCAGCGAATCGTGCAGATCGCGATACTGAGGATGGGTGACCTGGAATGTAAAATGAAGCAGGTGATAGATCACAAAACAGAGAACAATCAATCCGCTGATCAGCATCGTTCGAGAAGCGACCGTCGATCGCTGGTGAGCGACCACCTTATATTTCCGGGGTGCAGCTTTACGGTTCTGTGCAGCGAGCTGGATTGTGGCGACGATGTGGGTCACAACTGTAATAATCAGGATGATTCGGACAACCCACAGAATCGGCCCAAGGTTTTGAAGAAATTGGGCATACGCGTTCACTGCCTCCGGTCCGATGTAGACCTCCAGATTCCCCAGGAGATGTCCAATTACAAACAGCATCAGGATGATTCCGGTGACCGCGACAACCATCTTCTTACCGATAGAAGATTGATAAAAGGCAAGGAGCGGGTTCAGGGAAAACCGCCTGGCAGGGATGGGGGAGGCGCTGGTTGCCGGCATAATTTGCAGACTATTAGATAATCTAATAGTGTCAAGCTTCCAGAATACCGAATTCTGAGCCCGAGATCGAGCAACGATTTGCGCATCCCTACAAAAAATCCGGTGGGCTCTAGGGTGGCGGAGCTTGTCGTGCCGTGGCCTTGGCGAAGGAAGACCCTGCCGCCGACACCCAGCGTGGTGTCGCTCAGGCCTTGTTGCCGACAGCTATCGCGCTCCATTCAAGGTTGCCCTCATTCGTCCGAGAGCATCGCCGCGCTCAACGGCTATATATCCGCTAGTTTGCTCTGAACTTTCCAACAGTAATTACATTTGGCAATCCAGTAACAACGTCTTATTCGCAAGTTATACATGCGCCTTTACATGACGCACAAATACCAAATCCTCCCTGACTTGTTTCTGGTATACATCCAGTGTTCTCACGCTGCGCGAAGTATTGCCGGGCGCTCGACACGAACTGCAATGCGGCGCGCTAGAACACGCAACCGGATTCAATTCTCCGGGTTAAAATAGTTAGAAGCTGTACCGAGTGGGCCCAAGTGGGGGAAGAGGTTGTGGTCTGTTCGCTATCGCGAGTTCACAGAAGAATTATGAATATACCTTTGAGAGTAAAATGTTTGCTTTTCGCGCTTGTGCTGAGTGTAGTGCCGGCTACCTCGCACGCGTTTGTTTCAATTACCGTAGCTCCACCGGCACTGGTGGATTACGATCAACCTGCTTGCCCAGTCGACGGCTGGATGTGGCAGCCAGGGTACTGGGCGTGGGACGATGATGCGGGTGAATACTACTGGGTACCCGGCCAATGGGTTGCGCCACCAAGGGTCGGATGGTACTGGACGCCCGGTTGGTGGGGCTGGGGTAACGGAATATACGTCTGGCACGGAGGTTACTGGGGACCGCACGTCGGTTACTATGGTGGGATTAACTACGGTTTCGGTTACTGGGGGAACGGTTTCTGGGGGGGTGAATGGGCGGGAAACGTGTTCCGCTACAACACTGCGGTGACGAATGTTGACACCACGGTTGTTCGCAACACTTTCGTCAACAACACTGTAATCAACAATAATGCCGTTGCGGCAAGGGGCGCAGCAGCTCGAGCGAGTTTCAATGGACCTGGAGGTGCGACTGCGCGTCCGACCGCTGCTCAGCTAGCGGCCGGAAAAGGGCCAAGACTACAAGCAACTGCTGCTCAAGTCGCGCATGCTCAAGCGGCTAGGCAGAGTCCCGGCCAGCGTTTTTCGCAGAACAGTGGAACTCCGGCCGTCAAGGCTGTGAATACTCCAGGCGGTATGCGTGCTCAGACAGCCGGTGCGAAACCTGGCGCTCAGCCAGCCGCCAAACCTGGAACGCCGCAACCTGCCAAGGCTGGAACTAAGCCAGCTGCCAAACCGGGTGCCCAGCCAGCTGCCAAACCTGGAACGCCGCAACCTGCCAAGGCTGGAACTCAGCCAGCTGCCAAACCGGGTGCCCAGCAAGCTGCAAAACCTGGAAAACCGCAGGCCGCGAAACAAGCAGCGAAAACTGCAGCGAAACCCGCAGCCAAGCCTGCTCAAAGCGCCGCTAAGCCTGCGACAAAAACAGCCACGACCAACAGAAAAACGCAATCAGCGACGGTGAACCGCGCACCGCAGCACCAGACTGCGACCCGGCATGCGGCAGCGCCAGCGAATCGGCCAGCCGCTCATCAAACAACGGCATCGAAACCGGCATCGGCGCCTCGGCCGCAACACGTAGCGCAAGCGAAACCGCGCCAACAACAAAAACCCGCTCCGAAGAAGAAAGAAGAGAAACACTAAAGTTTGCTTGCAGAAATTGATTGAGAAAGACGTGCTGTCCAGATGGACGGCACGTTTCGTTTTTGAACGACGCGTTCCGATCGACGAACAAAGAAATAAAGGAACGCAATGAAATGTCGGCGATCTAATCTTGATTACTAATCTCAAGCTGGCGTGTCAGCGGCAGCTGCAGCTCTGTTTGTGGCAAGCTCCGCTTGCTGCAACAAGAGGCCTTTGCTAAGATCGCAACTCAATATTATGAAACGTCTGTCCTTGTTTATTTTCTGCGCCATTCTGAGCCTGGCCGGAGCAGGATTTTCCCAAGATGTAATCAAAATCGGCGAGTTCGGCTCATTATCGGGGGATAACGCGGGTTTTGGTACAACCCAAAATAACGGCGTCCAAATTGCCTTGGAAGAAATCAATGCCGGAGGCGGCGTTCTGGGTAAGAAGATCCAGCTGATCGTCGAAGACAATCAAACTAAACAGGGTGAGACTACCACCATCGTCCGCAAGCTCATTTCCCAGGATCACGTTGTGGCGATCGTCGGCGAGGTAGCTTCGTCTAAGACGCTTGAGGCCGCGCCGATCGCCCAGGCCGCGAAAATTCCGTTAATTGCTACAGCAGCGACGAATCCTAAAGTGACCCAGACCGGGGATTATGTCTTTCGTGTTTGTTTCATCGACGATTTTCAGGGAGAAGTCATCGCTCGTTTCGTGCTCGAGAAACTGCAGAAGAAAAAAGTGGCATTCCTGACAGATGTTAAGCAGGACTACAGTGTCGGCCTCACTAAATTTGCCGGCGATTACCTGACCAAACACGGCGGCACGATTGTAAAGGAGCAGAGCTATAGTTCTGGCGACAAAGATTTCCGAGCACAATTGACCGATATCAAATCGGCTAACCCAGAAGTAATTATTATTACCGGTTACTATCCTGAGGCGGCACTCATCGCGAAACAGGCTCGCCAGTTCGGAATAAAATCAATTTTTGTCGGCGGCGACGGGTGGGATGATCCAGCACTGATTTCGATCGGCGGTAAGGCGATCGATGAATCTTATTATTCCAACCACTTCAGTGCCGATGCGAAGGCTCCGATCGTTCAAGCTTTTGTGCAGAAATACAAAGAAAAGTACGGCCGGGACCCGAACGCGTTCGCGGCGCTTGGCTATGATGCATTCAAGCTTCTGGTGGACGCCATCAAGCGTGCTGGGGGAACTGATCCCGAAAAACTCAGGCAGACGATTGCCGATACCAAGGGATTCGACGGTGTTTCTGGCAAAATCACGATTGGACCTGACAGAAACGCTGTGAAACCTGCATTGATCCTGGAAGTCAAAGACGGCACTTTGAAGTATGCCGGCTCGATCGAACCAAAGAGCTGAGCTGAAACGCTGGCTGATATGGTGGCGTCGAGAGCGACTGAGGGACGATCAGGGACAATGGTGGTAGGGTTCGGGCTCCCGCGCGACCTGAACCCTTGATATGTACTGTTTCCTCACCTTTTGGCGATTTGGTTTGCGACATCCAGACGTAGCCTTGCCATGGCAGCGCTGGGCCCAGGTCGCGCAGAAGCGCGAACCCTATCATCGAAAGGCTTTTTGGGTCCTCACTTTCTTCGCGACCGTCACCATCGCCTCCGCCCAGATCAAAATCGGCGAAGTTAATCCGCTCACAGGCGGAATTTCGCAGTTCGGCATCTCCTGCCACCAGGGATATCTGCTGGCGATTGAAGAGGTGAATCAAGCGGGAGGCGTCCTTGGGCAGAAAATTGAGCTCGTTACCGAGGACGACCGGTCGAAACCTGGTGAATGCGCCACGGTTGTGCGAAAGCTGATCGGAGTGGACAAAGTCGTCGGCGTACTCGGCGACGCTACATCGTCGGCGACGTTGGAGGGAGCGCCCATTGCACAAAGCAGCAAGGTGCCAATGATCACTCCGACAGCTACCAACCCGAAGATAACTGAAGTAGGCGACTATATTTTCCGCGTCTGCTTCCTGGACGAGTTTCAGGGCCGAGTCCTGGCTCGATTTGCCAGAGAGAAATTGAACGCAAAAACCGCCGCGATTTTGACCGACGTCAAACAAGACTACAGCGTCGATCTAACCAAGTTTTTCAAGGAGCAATTCACTAAGAATGGTGGATCCATCACACGAGAGCAAAGTTACTCGACCGGTGATACCGATTTTCGTGCTCAGCTGACGACACTGCGCGCGCCCAAGCCGGACGTCGTTTATGTCCCGGGGTACTATCAGGAAGTGGCCTTGATTATTAAACAGGCCCGACAGGTCGGTCTTACAATGCCCTTTATCGGGTGCGATGGCTGGGCCAACCAATCATTACTCACAATTGGTGGAAAGGCTTTGGACGGTTGCTATTTGACGAATCACTTTTCTCCCGATGATCCAGCTCCGCCAGTTCAGAAGTTCGTTGAAAAATACAAAAGCAAGTATGGATCGGTCCCCGACACGTTTGCCGCTTTGGGTTACGATGCGGCGCGAATTGTTATGGATGCTATTAATCGGGCGGGATCAGCAGAACCCAACGCGATCCGTGACGCTTTAGCAAAGACGAGCGGATTTGAGGGTTGTACCGGGACGATCGGCTTTGACGCTAACCGGAACGCGACCAAAGCAGCGCTGGTTCTTACGATCAAAGACGGAAAGTTTCAGGTTGCGCAGAAAGTGGAACCGACACAATGACGCTTTTTTAGCCTGGAGGGCGCCGCTCCGTCGGGGCCGCTATTGCCTTTCCAAGGCGGCTGCGACGAAGCGCAGGCCTTCCAGGAACTTCTGATTTATGCGCTTAATCTTTTTTTGTCTTTTGCCTCTCGCGGTCAGCGCTTATAGCGAGGCTCCGCTTAAGATCGGCGAGGTAAATCCAATTTCCGGAGCAATCGGCCAATATGGTACGACTTGCCATAAAGGGATTGAGCTAGCGATTGAGCAGGCAAATGCTGCCGGGGGCATCCTTTCACGATCGATTGAATTGGTAACGGAAGACAACCAATCCAAGCCCGGTCAGACTGCGACAATTGTTCGGAAGCTCATCACTCAAGATAAGGTTATAGCAATCGTTGGCGACCTGACCTCATCGGCGACGATGGAAGGTGCTCCGATCGCCCAGAACGCCAAAGTCCCGATGGTTACCCCTTTGGCGACCAATCCTAAAGTCACGGAGATCGGCGACTATATTTTTCGAGTCTGTTTTGTGGACGAATTTCAAGGCCGAGTGATGGCACGTTTTGCAATGGAACGCCTGAAGGCTACGAAAGCGGCGATCCTGACTGACGTAAAGCAGGATTACAGCGTCGGTTTAGGCGATTTTTTCAAACAGACTTTTACTGCCGCGTCCAGCACGATTGTGCGCGAGCAGAGCTATTCGAGTGGCGACACCGATTTTCGCGCGCAATTAACTTCGATCAAAGCGGTCCGTCCCGATGTTCTATTCGTTCCGGGCTATTATCCGGAAGTCAGCATCATCCTGAAACAGGCGCGGCAACTGGGCCTGACGATACCAATCATCGGCTGCGAAGCTTGGGATAATCCCACCTTGCTCCAAGTCGCCGGCAGTGCGGCCAACGGCTGCTATTTCTCGAATCAGTTCTCAGCAGACGATCCGGCTCCTGTCGTTCAAGAGTTCGACAAGGTATACCAACAAAAATTCGGTAACCGGCCGGATAACTTTGCTGCGCTCGGGTATGATGCGGCCCGCGTCGTTCTCGAGGCGATCAAGAAAGCCGGCTCGATCGATTCGACTGCGATTCGGGACGCAATTGCTCAAACAAAAGACTTTCCGGGCGTCTCCGGGAACATCAGTATCGATTCGAAACGAAACGCGTCGAAGTCAGTAGTCATTTTGGCGATCAAAGACGATCGCATCCAATATCTTGAGAAAATCAATCCTGCAGAACGATAGTCATTGGTCCTATCGGTCCTATAGGTCCCATTCGCGAAATAGGACCAATAGGACCTATAGGGCCAATGGGACCTATATGACATCGCGGGGCAGTTGGCGACTCGTGACGGCAATGATCTTTGGTTCGGCTTGCCTATCCGCAACCATTGCGAACGCTGCGACAAAAATCGGAGCTGTCACGTGCCTGAGTGGACCTCTTTCGACTTTTGGTGTTTCCAGTGTTCAGGGAGCTAAGTTGGCGGCAGAAGAAATTAATTCCTCTGGTGGTATTTTAGGTCAGCCGCTGGAGTTGATCGTTGAGGACAACCAATCCAAAGCGGGTGAAGCTGCCACCGCCGCCCGTAAGTTCATATCCCAGGATAAGGTCGTCGCGATTCTTGGTGATCTGACCTCCTCCTCAACAATGGAGATTGGGCCGCTGGCGCAGGCTGCGAAGGTTCCGCTACTTACTCCTAGTGCGACCAACGTCGCGATTACGAAAGTCGGCGATTATGTGTTCCGCAGCTGTTTCATCGATCCGTTTACCGGACAGGTCATGGCTCGGTTTGCCCTGGATCACCTGAAAGCGAAGCGCGCGATTATTCTCACTGACGTAAAGCAGGACTACAGTGTCGGCCTGACGGACGCTATCCGAAAATACTTCACGCAGAAGGGTGGCCAGATCCTCAAAGAGATTTCTTACAGCAGTGGAGACGTGGACTTTCGTGCGCAGCTCACAACGGCGAAGTCGTTGCGCCCTGATGTCATTTTCCTGCCGGCATACTACACCGAGGCTGGCTTGATTCTGCTTCAGGCGCGGCAACTCGGAATTACCAGTCCATTCGTGGGCGGCGAAGGCTGGGATAGTCCGGCATTACTTCAAGTAGCTGGCAAGAGTGCGGACGGTAATTTCTATGCGAATCATTTTTCTGCTGCTGACCCGGATCCTATCGTACAGAAATTCGTTCAAAGCTATCAGGCGAAATATCACTCACCGCCGGACGCCCTGGCTGCCCTCTGGTATGACGGCGCGAGGATCCTCGCCCAAGCAATTCAACAGGCCGGTGCAACGGATGCGGTCAAGGTGCGCGACGCCCTTGCCACAATCAAAGATTTTCCAGGCGTTACCGGGAAGATATCGATCGATGAAAATCGCAACGCGGCCAAACCCGCTGTGATCCTGACAATCGAACATGGCGAACTGAAGCTGATTGACCATGTGGCGCCGAAGGCGGCGCCACCGTAGGAACTCTATTTTCGACGACCAACCAAATGACCAGAACTTACAACGTGGCGCCGGCCTTGCGGCGCCTGCCAGTCTGCCTTTTGGCGATTGATTTCCTGTTCGCGCCAAGCAAGTCTCTACCTGTTGCGGACCACTCCCCGACGCTAAAAGCAGACTGATGGAACAGGTGACGCTTTTTTTGCAGCAGTTGTTGAATGGGCTTTCACTGGGATCGATCTACGCACTTATCGCTCTCGGTTACACCATGGTGTACGGGGTCCTGCGCTTCATCAATTTTGCGCATGGAGATGTTTACATGCTCGGAGCGTTCACCGGCTATTTTGTTGCTCCCCAGGTCGCCAAGATTTTCACCCATGGCCGAGACGAATCGTTCACGACGCAAAACACATTCTCAATTCTTGCCGGTGCGGGAATTGTGATGCTGGCATCGATGATCGTCTGTGCCGCGGTTGGTGTAACCATTGAACGGATCGCGTACCGCCCCTTGCGCGAGCGTCCGCGCCTGAATGTCCTGATCACAGCGATCGGAGTTTCGCTGTTTCTTCAGAACATGACCCAATATTTCGTGGGCGCAGAGCCAAAGGCTTTTCCTCAGTTGATCCCGGTTCAAGCGGTTCCGGGTCTTGGCGATTTGACCTTATTAACCACCCAGGCAGCAATCATCGGTTCAACAGTTGTGCTGCTGGCGGTTCTCTGGTTCATCGTCATGAAGACCAAGCTCGGCATGGCGATGCGCGCGCTCTCGGTGAACCCTACGGCCTGCTCGATGATGGGCGTGAACAATGACGTAGTGATCTCGTTTACGTTTGCCCTCGGTTCTGCGCTGGCGGCCGCTGCAGCCGTGCTGGTGTCGCTTGACTCCCCTTCCATCTCACCGCTGATGGGTAATCTGCCTGGAATCAAAGCATTTGTGGCGGCTGTACTCGGCGGGATCGGAAATATCCCTGGGGCAGCGCTGGGTGGGCTTATGATCGGGGTTCTGGAGACTTTGGTCGTCGGTTATCTGAGACCGGAGCTGCGCGACGCAATCGCCTACGCGATCCTGATCGTAATTCTCCTGTTCAAGCCGACTGGTCTACTCGGCAAAGTCGAGCGCGAAAAAGTATGAACAGATCCCGCCTCATTCTGGCGATTGTTTTATTGGCGCTGCTGTTGTTCTCAATGTTCGGCGAGCGCGCGTTTGCCCAGAATCTTTCATACTACTACGCGGTCCTGATGCAGATCGGCATCAATATTATCCTGGGAGCCAGCCTGAATCTGGTGAATGGTTACACTGGGCAGTTTTCATTGGGACACGCAGGCTTTATGGCAGTAGGCGCTTATGCCTCGGCTAGCTGGTCGGATCATCTTGACCCTATTTTCTTGAATCTGCTCGGAGGCGGCGGTAACCCGTTGGCCGTAAATACTGTGTTTCTGCTGTCCATGCTGTTTGGCGGATTGCTTGCAGCTGTTGCCGGCCTGATCGTTGGAATCCCTTCACTACGGTTGCGGGGTGATTATCTGGCAATCATGACGCTTGGATTCGGCGAGATCATTCGCACCGCGATTTTGAATATCGACTTTCTTGGCGCGTCTCGCGGTTATAGCGGAATCGCACCCTACACCAATCTCTTCTGGACCTACGGTGTCGCTGCCATTTGCATTTACGTCGTCTTAACTCTTGTGAACTCGACCTATGGCCGCGGTTTTTTAACTGTTCGGGACGACGAAGTAGCTGCTGAAGCTATGGGGATCAACACCACAAAATATAAAGTCATCGCTTTTGTAGTTGGCGCGTTTTTTGCCGGGATAGCGGGATCGCTTTTCGCTCACTACGTCGGGTTCTTGACACCGGAAGGATTTAACTTTTTCAAATCGGTTGAAGTCGTGGTTATCGTCGTGCTCGGCGGCATGGGGAGCACTGCAGGGGTGGTTTTAACTGCCGCGATGCTGACCCTTTTGTCGGAGGCGCAGCGCGCTCTTGCCCATACTTCGTTTGTTCCACTTCAATACCGCGGACTGCTCGAAAATCGGTTAATCCTTTATTCGCTGTTGTTGATTATCTTCATGCTAACCCGTCCTCAGGGATTGTTTGGTGACTTGAGCGCTGTGCACAAACGTCTAATACCAAAGAAAGGAACAGGCGGAACGCCAGTTCAGCCACCTATCCCGCCTGCGCCGCCGGCGAGTTAAAGCCAAAAAATTAAACAGAAGGACGCAAAGAACATGAAGAATGCTGAAGGCGAAGCAAGATTGAACCTCTATTGTCTTTGCTGGCTTATGTTCAAATTCAGAAACGTCTCCTCTTTGGCGCGTGGATCACGGCTCGCAAATTGCGCAACTGAAAACCGAAAACTGAAAACCGAGAACCGAAAACTTCCACGGTAGACGGTGGACGGTCGACCGTAGACGGATAACGAAGTTACAATGTCCGCTCTCCTTCAGCTCAAAAAATGCACGATTCGATTCGGGGGACTGACCGCGGTCTCGAATCTTGATCTATCGGTGGGGAAGGGCGAGCTGGTTGGATTAATCGGCCCAAATGGAGCTGGTAAAACGACGGTATTCAACATGATTACCGGTGTTTACCGGCCAACCGAGGGCGATGTAACGCTTGAGGGCAAACGGTTGAACGGCTTGAGACCCTACGTCATCACGGCCGAGGGGATTGCTCGGACATTTCAGAATATCCGCCTTTTCAAATCGTTAACCGTCTTTGATAATGTTCGCGCGGCCTTTAATCTGCAGCTGAACCATGGGGCACGGCACGCGTTGACCCGCAGCCGAGTATTCTCGCAGGAAGAAGCGGACGTCGAAACGAAGACGTTTGAGCTGTTGAAGATCTTCAATCTTGATCGATACCACGACGTCCTCTGCACCAGTTTACCGTACGGAGATCAGCGGCGACTGGAGATCGTGCGCGCTTTGGCCACAAAGCCGAAACTCCTGTTACTGGATGAACCGGCTGCCGGCATGAATCCCACTGAAAAAGGGGCCTTGATGCGTCTAATCGAATTCATTCAAGAGAAGTTCGTGATATCGGTGCTCTTGGTGGAACACGATATGCGGGTCGTCATGGGCATTTGCCGGCGTATCGCGGTTCTGGATTACGGCGTCAAAATCGCCGAAGGCGTTCCGGACGATATTCGCAGGAACCCAAAAGTAATTGAGGCATACCTGGGCGAAGAACCCGCCGGAGCAGGAGGGAATATCTCTGCGTGAGATAATCTTATGTTAGAAGTTAAAGATCTTGAAGTTGCTTACGGCTCGATCACCGCTCTGCACGGCATTTCGCTCAAAGTGGAGAAGGGAAAGATCGTCACTTTGATCGGGTCGAACGGTGCAGGCAAATCAACGACGCTTCGCGCTATCTCTGGGCTGCGCCGTGTCCGGAAAGGCAAGATTTTCTTCGAAGGACACGAGATCACCAATCGCCCACCGCACCGCATCGTAGGTCAAGGACTCACTCAGGTTCCGGAAGGGCGAATGATTTTTCCGAACCTGACGGTCTTAGAGAATTTAAAAATGGGGGCGTTCCGCCAGAAAGATAAACAGGAGTTTCGCAAGGATTCAGAATACGTATTTCAGATTTTTCCCAGGCTGAAGGAACGGCAAAAACAAGTAGCCGGCACATTGAGCGGTGGCGAACAACAGATGCTGGCAATCGGTCGCGCTTTAATGTCGAAGCCGCGCTACCTAATGCTCGATGAGCCTTCGCTTGGCATTGCGCCGATCCTGGTAAAAACGATCTTTTCCAAGATTAGCGAGATCAATCAGCGACTGGGAATCACGATCCTATTAGTTGAACAGAACGCCAATCTGGCTCTGGAAATATCCGATTACGGCTACGTGCTGGAAACCGGCCGAATCATTCTACAGGACGAATCGGCCAAGCTGAGAGCCAATAGCCTGGTGCGAGAGGCATATTTGGGTGGCGTTTGCTAATTATAACACTGGGGCACCACCGCGAACCGAATCCCGAACAGAAGGCCACGAAGAACACTAAGGTTTGATTTGGTACTGCCTTTGTGGCCTTTGCGATCGTCTGTTCAAACTCTGCCTTTTGTCTTAGATCAAGATATCGCGCAGCAGTTTTTCAGGCTCGGGAAACTCAAATCCGCACCCCGAAAGCTCCTCCAGAATCCGGCGGACCGCCCGCGGAATCCAGATTCGATTTGATGACTCAACTTTTGAAACGTGGCTTTGGAAAAGTCCGTCGTGCAAAACATAGATCCCCCCTCGATGGCGTTTTGCGTCCTGCACAATGGATCGCGCAGCACCGACCGCCCGATCCGTTCGGAATAAGGTATCGAATGCGAAGTGCGTGATAGGCAAGATCCGCCTCTTCTTCGCGACCATCCGCACAGCATCTGTTATCAAACCAAATGGAGGCCGAAACCAAAGCAGTGGAAAAAATGGCCCTCCAATGGCCTCGGCAACCGCGGCATCACAAAGGGAAAGATCCTTCTCCAGCCGGTCGAGACTCAACAGGTTCGCGAAACGATGATGGTACGTGTGATTTACCAGAATGTGACCCTCGTCAGCAATCCGCTGAACTTGTTCAGGCTGATTCCGAACCAGCGAACCGATCAGGCAAAAACAAGCTTTGGTATTGAATTCGCGCAGGACAGCAAGCAGTTCATCCGTCACTCTGCCTGCCGGTCCATCGTCGAACGTCAACAAGCACTGATCGGGCGGCAAATTGATCCGGTCACGATTGCTAAGGATGAAGTTCATCGCGGGCCAACCTCGATCCTGTTATGGGTAGCCATGACATCCGTTATTTAAAAGGACGTCAAGCAATGGCCACTTTGTGCTCTGTGTGATTTTTGTGGCCAACCTAATCGGTCTGCAGCTGCGCCAGGGTGAGCCCTCTTATCCTTTGTAGTCTTTGCGATCTTCTGTTTATTCCTCTTTTCGCTTCGTTGGCGCGATAATTCTCCGCCTCTCGAACCGAAAACTGGAAACCGAAAAACTGACCTGTCAGACGTAGCCCGGCCTTGGCCGGACGAAGTCGGAAAACTGAAAACTGCCTGCGCTGTGGCGATTGAATATCACCTCAAGAAAATCGTTTCGGTCAAGACCAGCTCGATCGACTATCGGGCGGAGCTGAACGATCAACAGTATGAGGCCGTCACCTCCGGACCTGGACCGGCTCTGGTGCTGGCTGGAGCAGGGAGCGGAAAGACGCGGACACTGACCTATCGCGTTGCCTGGCTGCTCAATAACGGGATCGAGCCGCAATCGATCCTGCTCTTGACGTTCACCAATAAAGCGGCGCGCGAAATGCTTTCGCGTGTCGCATCTCTACTGCCGCAGGAGACGAACGCGGTTTGGGGCGGGACGTTTCATTCGATCGGGAACCGGCTTTTGCGGCGCCATGCTAAGGAGGTTGGCTTTCGGCCCGGTTTCACCATCATGGATCGCGAGGACCAGGAAGATCTCTTATCCGCGGTCGTCCAGACGTCCGGGATCGATACAAGGGCGATTCGATTTCCAACCGGCGAAGTGCTCACGGAAATTTTCAGCCTTGCCCTCAACACCACGCAGCCAGTGGCAGAAGTTATCGCTACTCGCTACAAGCGATTTCATCCACTCACCGAACAGATCGAGTACGTCCAGAAGGAGTACGAGAAGCGTAAACGGGCGACCAATTCCATGGATTTCGATGATCTGTTGGTGCGAACGGTTGCTTTGTTACGCGAAAATCCCGAGGCCGCGGAATATTATCAGCGTTTCTTTGAATTTGTTCTGGTCGACGAATATCAAGACACAAACAAGCTGCAATCCGAGTTCATTGATTTGGTGGCGGCGCGTCACCAGAACGTGATGGTCGTTGGGGACGATTCGCAATCGATCTATTCCTGGCGCGGCGCGAACTATCAGAACATCCTGGACTTCCCAAAGCGTTATCCGACAGCGAAGATTTATCGGATCGAAGTCAACTACCGGAGCCTGCCCGAAATATTAGAGGTAGCGAATGCGGCAATTAAGGGTAACACCAAACAGTTCGAGAAGACGCTGCGTCCTCATCGTGAGAGTCAGGAAATTAAGCCGGTGCTGGTCTCTGTTTTTGAAAGCCAACAACAGGCGATGTTCGTCGCGCAGCGAGTTCTGGAGTTACGCGATGAAGGCATTGACCTGAACCGGATTGCTGTGCTTTATCGAGCGCACTTTCAATCATTGGAGATCCAGCTGGCGTTTACGCGGGCAGGGATCCCTTTTTCGATTACGAGCGGACTAAGATTCTTCGAGCAGGCACATGTTAAAGATGTCGCCGCGTTCATGAAGTTCGTGACCAACCCGGCCGACGAGATTGCTTTCAAGCGGATGGTTCGGTTGTTGCCTGGTGTAGCGGTAAAGACGGCGGAGAGCCTGTGGCAACAGTTGTCCGCAGTTCCAGAGGCAGATCGAACCGATTTTCGGGTTTGGCTAGAGAAAGGGAAGGTCGGTCAAAAAGCGGCGCAATCGTGGCGACAGCTTGGATACACCTTGGACGAATTGGCACCAGGCAAACAACCAATCGCTCCGAGCCAGATGATTCACACGATTCTGGAGGCGATGTACGATGATTATTTGCAGGCCAAGTACGCGAACTATGAACAACGCCGTGACGATCTGGCGACCCTGGAAGCGTTTGCCCGGACATTTGCCGATCCGATCGAATTCTTGAGCCAGCTTTCGCTGATGGCCACCGGTGAAACCGAGGGGATAATCCAGACCGATAACGAAACCGAACGCGTCACACTTTCTACGATTCATCAGGCAAAAGGGCTGGAATGGCGAGCGGTCTTTATTGTCTGGATGACAGAAGGCATGTTCCCGAGCAGCCGGTCCATCCCTTATTTAGACGCGATTGAAGAGGAACGAAGATTGTTCTATGTCGCGATCACCCGGGCAGAGGACGAGCTTTATTTGACTTGTCCAGCATTTTGGCCCGGTGGTTCAGCAGAAAACAAACTGCAACGGCCCTCTCGGTTCTTGAAAGAAATTCCTGCCGAGCTGCTCCAGGAATGGAGCGTTGGCCGCTGACGCGCAGCGCGTTCAGCCCCGAACGCTTTCGCTGCGGTTAACCGTCTATACGATCGACCGTCAACCGTCTACCGTTTTTGGTTGAGGCGTGGCGCACGCCGGGTTCAGGTCGCGCGGGAGCGCGAACCCTACCGGCGATCGACGAAGGCAATCATGGGGCATGGCCCCCGCGCGCGAACGGTCGACGGAAGACGGTTGACGGTTAACCGCCGGCCGCGCTAGCGGCCTGCGAATACGAGGATCCGCGCCTGATTCGAGCCGCGGTGAGGCGCTGCAACGAAAAGTTTGTTCCAGGCCGGAACGAAGAAACCGGTTCGTGCTCCAGACGCTGTCGGCATTTTTGCGACCCTGGCGTAATGATCAGGATCGATCTGCCGGAAGATCTCAATCGCGCCTTCTCCACCAATAACGTAGATAAGGCTTCTTGAAGCGTCATAAAAAATGTCGTCGCTGTCGCCGACGGTTGGAAGGTTCGCTTTGACAGCGCCAGAAACGGTATCCAAAACAACCAGGCGGGCCGGTAATCTGCAGCCGACAAACAGCCGTTTGCGACCGACGTCCAAAGCCATCGGATAGTTCGCAACCGTCCGTCCAACTCCCCATTTAGCGATCACTGATCTTTTTTTTCGATCAACTACCGCTACTCCGAATTGCTTCGGCACATTCACAAACGCGCGATCGCCTGGATCTTCAAACAGGAATGACTCCGGGTGTGTTCCCAGTGAAATTGTACCCGTTGGCCGGCCTTCAGAATCAATAACCGCAATTCCGCCTGAACCAAAACCAACCCAGATATCGCCAGTCTGCTGATCATAACGGACATTGTCGGCATCGCTGCCTAACGACAATGTGTTCTGAAGACTCAGGGATTTGCTATCGTAGATGCGGAGCTTGCCGTCTCCTGCTGTAGCAACATATAAGCGGCCCTTCTTCCCATCATAACAGACACCTTGTGGTTCCTGTAGTCCTTTGATTTCGCCACTACGTTGGCCAAGTTCAGTATCAATGACTTGAACCGAGCCAGCTCCGAGAGCGGCGACGAAAAGTGTATGGCCGGCTGTATCGACAGAGAAATGATCGATTCTTCCGTCAACACCGTTTAAAGGTATCTCTTTCTCAAGGCGCAGAGGGATGTCGGCCTCCGCGAAGAATGCGTACAAGAAGCCGTTAAGAACGGCGAAAACGAGCGTTTTCATACACCTTACTTTGTCAGGAACTGCCCAGTCAATACTGTCAAGCCGTGCATTCCAATAGTTGTAGTACCGGCGCTTTTTGTCCACGCGCGGATAAATTGATTTCTCTATCGTTTGAGATTGCTCTAGTTTTTTGCGGTTGATGGCTGGCTGTCGATAGCGCTGTTGACCGCCTGCGCTAAGGTCAGGGCGTTTCCTGGTCCGTAGTTATACGTGTTACATCAAGAAATAGACGTGTCAAGAAGACAAACCAGTCTCAATTCGCCTTTCGTCACAGCATGAAATGGATTACCCGAAAAAATGTTAAGGTTGACCGGATCACTTGCCCGTGGGTGATCAATCGATGCCTGGACAAACAGGCAGAGTTTTTTGCCGGTAGGGTTCGCGCTCCTGCGCGATCTGGACATAACGTTGGCCACGTCTCAAAGTGCAACGGTGGACGGTTGACCGTTGACGACCGACGGTTAACCGCCCCGAAAGCGTTCGGGGCTGAAAGCGCTGCGCTAGCGGCCGGTGAATGTCTGCCACAGTAGATAGGCGTTCAGCAGAGCGATCGCTCCGGCCAGAGTCCATCCGACGATCTTAACCCATGGCGGGTTCACGAACTCGCCCATCTTGGTTTTATCCCCAGTGAACATTACCAGAGGAATAACGGCGAAGCTGAGCTGCATGCTAAGGATGACTTGACTCAAGATAAGCAGCTGAGCGGTGCCGCTTTCCCCCATGAGAGCGGTCACGATCACTGCTGGAATGATCGCAATCAGCCGAGTGATGAGCCGTCGCAGGAACGGCGGAAGACGCAGGCGCAAAAAGCCTTCCATTACCACTTGCCCGGCCAGCGTACCGGTCAGGGTAGAGTTTTGGCCCGAAGCAAGCAGGGCAACCGCGAATAAAGTGCTGGCGACACCCATACCCAGCAAAGGGCTCAACAATTTGTAGGCATCCTGGATCTCGGCGACCTCATGATGACCACTGCGATAAAACGTGGCTGCGGCGACGATGAGAATTGCAGCGTTAATGAAAAAGGCAAAAGACAATGCAACCGAAGAATCGATTGTTCCGTAAAAAATCGCTTCCCGTTTGCCTTTTGGCGTCAAGGCATAATGACGTGTCTGCGCAATCGAAGAGTGGAGATAAAGATTGTGAGGCATCACCGTTGCGCCCAGGATGCTGATCGCCAGATAGAACATCTTCGGGTCGTGCAAGATCGCCGTCGATGGAATTGAAGAGAGCGCAATCGCGCCGAAGTCCGGTTTCGACAGAAACATCTGGATGCCGAAGCTGACCGAGATTATCCCAATCAGGGTCAGCACCAGCGCCTCGATAAAACGAAATCCGCGGCTTTGCAGATAAAGAATCGCAAGAACATCGCACGCCGTCAGACAAACTCCCCAGATTACCGGTAACCCGAAGAGCAAGTTGAGAGCGATCGCGGCGCCGATCACTTCGGCCAGGTCACATGCCGCGATAGCGATCTCGCATCCGATCCAAAGGGGAAACGCAACTGCAGGCTGGAAATGGTCCCGGCATGCTTGAGCGAGGTCTCTTCCGGTAGCTACTCCGAGCTTGAGTGCCAGATGTTGCAGAAAGATCGCCATCAAGCTCGAGATGATGACGACCGAAAGCAAAGCGTAATTGAAAGCCGAACCTCCGGCCAGATCTGTGGCCCAGTTGCCTGGATCCATATAACCGACTGCGACCAGGTACCCGGGTCCGGAGAATGCGAGTAGTTTGCGAATGATGCCCCACCGGCCTCGGCCAACCCTGGGGACTCGGACCGAGCGATAGACTTCGGGCAACGAGGGAGCGGTCCGCGGAAACCGCCAACCTCGGTCTTGGGGAATCACTTCACTCGG
This sequence comes from bacterium, assembly GCA_046727075.1. Lineage (GTDB taxonomy): Bacteria > Verrucomicrobiota > Verrucomicrobiia > Chthoniobacterales > JAFAMB01 > JBKPBY01. The sequence goes on from JBKPBY010000067.1 coordinate 18,387, forward strand.
GTCAGCTAAATGGTTCATACGTCAGGTAGGGCGCCGTTATAATCACACCTAACATTAATAGTCACACCTAAATTTATTGTCAACTGAGTGAAACGCCGAGATCGCCGAGAACGCCGAGATCGGAAAGTCCCGCCCCTGGAGGGCGACGCTCTGTCGTCGCCGTCGCGGAATACCGAAAGCGTATTCCGTTCACGGCGATCACGGCGTTCCTACTGGCTCCTGACTCCTGGCTCCTGTATCCTTCCCTATCGTGAATTACATTCGTGCGATCTACGCTCCGAGAGTAGGCGTTTCCTGGACTAACCAGACGATGTTCGCTGCAATCTCCGAGCGCCTGGAAGCGCTGGAGGAGAGTGAGAAGGAAAAGAGCGCGCTGCTCGATTTCGTTCGTCTGCTTTTGTTCGGGAATCGCGATCGGTTCGTGCAGAACCAAC
>JBKPBY010000068.1:0-6326 GCA_046727075.1 bacterium
GGCATAATCTGGTGAACCTCTTCGATCTCGTTTACGAGCGGATCGAAGATCTTATTGTAAATTGCCAGCTTAAGCCCGGCCGCCTTCTTGCCGTGCAGGATCTGCAGGATATCACCGGCTTTGGACGGACGCCGGTGCATCGGGCGGTCAGCCGGCTTGCGGCCGATACGCTCATCATTGTTCGCCCGCGGCACGGTCTGCAAATTGCGCCGATCGATCTCGCGCGCGAGCGTGTCCTGCTCCGGTTGCGGCACGACATCGAGCGTTTCGTTATTAGGCTGGCGGCTGAGCGTGCCGGATTGTCGTACCGCCATCAGATGATCCATATCACTCGTTCCCTGCGCGAGCGGCGCGAAAGAATGACGATCGACGAGTTCAACGCGCTCGACCGGCGTATCAACCAGCTCATCATCGCAGAGGCGAACGAGCCGTTCCTTGAGCGCACGCTGCGGCCATTGCATACGATCTTTCGTCGCATCGGCTGGATCTATCACACGCAGATCGCGAGCGATGCCAGGCTCGATCCGACAATCGACAGCCATCTCGCTGTGCTCGACGCCGTGGCCAATCGCCGGATCGGCGCAGCAATGGCCGCCTCTGACGCGTTGATCGATTTAGTCGCCGGCATGTTCGACACAATCGAGGGACAGATCGATCCCACCTTGCTCGACTGTAGTCTCAAGCCTTTAACCCTGGATTCTAAATAGGATCCGCGATTTCACGGATTACACAGATTAGAAGAGAGTTAGCTCGGGGAGAAGCTGCCAACTCTCTTGCGCGAAGACTCAGCATTTCCTTTTGATAAGCAATCCTTGAATCTAAACTCCGATTTGAGGAGTCGTCCTCGTCCTCGACAGAATGGAGTGGCTTCGATTTTGCGGACACGGTGTAACCTACGGAGCACACCGTGGAAGAGCGCCAAAAGGAAATATAAAGAATATCAAGGCCGGCGGAGCCGCTATTTTGAAGAAGACTTTAAACGTCAAGCGGTGCAACTGCTGAAGAGAGGGGATCGAAGTTTGAAGTAGCTTAGCCAAAGCATCGAAGGACGAACACGAGTACGAGCACGATCCGGCGTGGCGGACCAAACTCCCGGATTTGGTTTGAATCTGTGTAATCTGAGTAATCGGCGGATCATTTCATCTGCGGATCATTTCATCTGCGGATCATTTCATCTGCGGATCATTTCATCTGCGGATCATTTCATCTGCGGAATCTGGGACGTAATCGTTTCTTGACTGGCTATGTGGGCCTCTGATTAGAATGCCTTACTTATGGTGGCCTTTAGATTCCCGCGATTCTCAGGTCGCGCGTTCGGGGTCGGCGCACTGGCACTGTTGTTTATGCTTGCAGGGTCCGCATCAGCCGCGGATGCGCTCAACATCGTGTTTACCTGCCATTCGGCGACAACCAACTCATTCTGGCAGGCGGTCAAGCTCGGCTTCGACGACGCCTGCACCAAAGTGGGAGCGAAAGGTCAGTTCATCTTCGTGCAGACGGAAGGCTCGATCGAACAGCAAGTCGCCAATATGCAAGCAGCCCTTGCCCGCAAACCGGACGCACTGATTACATCGCTGGTCGACAATAACGCGTTCGTTGGGGTGCTCAAGGACGCCAAGGCGAAGGGTATAACGATCATCTCCTCCAACGTCGACGCCACCGCTGGCCCTGCGCTCGAGCTGAGGGAAGCCTTCATCGGGCAGAATTTCATCCCGGCCGGAACTACCTTGGGTAAGCGTCTTTCGGCCCTCTTCCCTAAAGATGGCCCGATCCGCGTCCTGGTTGGGGTGAGCGCCCCTGGTCAGAACTGGGCCGAGCAGCGCGCCCAAGGCGTCATGAACGGGTTGGAGGAGTTCAAAAAGGCGAACCCGGATCGAAAAGTGACCATCGAGAAGATCGATTCGGGCACCGATCTCGCGACGGTCTCGGACCGTGTCGGTGCTTATCTCAATGCCCACACCGATACTACCGCTTACTTCGATATGGGATTCTGGCACGCCGGGGTAGCCAAGGTTCTCAAGGATCGCAATGTTCCACCAGGTAAGGTGTTCCTCGGCGGCTTCGATCTGGTACCGCAGGTGCTCGAAATGATGAAGGCCGGATATATCCAGATCGAGATAGACCAGCAACCTTATGAACAGGGTTTTTTGCCGGTAATGGAGGTCTACCTCAAAAAGAGCATCGGCTTGGCGCCGGCCGATATCGATACCGGTGAGGCGGTGATCACCCCCGACCAAGTCGAGTCGATCATGCCGCTTTCGAAGGAAGGCAAGCGCTGAGTCTACCAATCCCAGATTCCGCAGATAAATTATCCGCAGATTACATAGCGCTGCGAAGCCGCAACCACGGTCCGAACGGTCAGAAGTTTGAACCTTTGCTACCTTTGCTCACTTCTGTTTAAATGTTTTACTGCTTCTGTCATTCAAGGCCGCTCGCTAACTAGCAGATCAACCCACAGAAACTAAGACCAACATGTTGGTCTTAGTTGTTCGATAGCAGAGCAGAACAGATTCAGTCGGCTAGCTCAAAAGGAACGCTTAATCTCCGGACAGGAAAGTCCGCAGTTTCTCCTGATCTAACTTTCTTGTAATCTGTGTAATCGGTGAAATCTGCGGATCCTGTGCAATCTGTGGATCATTTTCGTCGGCGGAATCTGCGTTAAATAGGTGGAAACGAACTGTGAGGAGGCTCTTCAGGATATATCTCGAGAAGCCCGAGCTAGCTGGCGTTGCGCTGCTTATCGTTTTGACGGTGGTGTTCGAGACCCGCTCCAACGGCGTGTTCCTCTCAGCCGAGAATCTGCGCGGCGTGCTCGGCTTGCTGCCCGAAGTCGGTCTGGTCTCGATCGGCGTCACCATTTTGATGATCTGCGGCGAATTCGATCTGTCCGTGGGTTCAATGTTTGCCTTGATGCCCGTGTGCATCGCACTGATGACAAACGCCGGTGTCCCCTTTATTCCAGCCATGCTACTTGGGCTGGCGATCGCGGCAGTGGTGGGTTTCGCCAACGGTTTTATCACCTTGATGTTCAATATACCGAGCTTCATCACCACGTTGGGAATGCTTTTCATCGTGCGCTCGTTGGCCGTCGTTCTTACCGGCGGATTCCCTCCTTTGCTCTCGGGTGATCTGCCGATCGGCATCTTCACCCAATTCGTCGGTCCGGGTGGAATGCTCCGCGCCTCGTTCATCTGGTTTGCCGTCATATCGCTGGTTGCCGCAGCGATGCTGGGCGGCTCCAACTTCGGCAATTGGATCCGCGCAACTGGAGGTTTCTTTGATGCCGCTGCGGCGATGGGAGTCCCGGTATGGCGGGTGAAGATGACCTGCTTCGTCATGTGCGCCATGCTGGCGGGGTTCGGCGGAACGATCCAAGTCTTTCGGTTGGGTGCGCCGCTTCCGTCGATCGGCGACGGATTGGAGCTGCAGGCCGTGGCCTCGGCAGTAATCGGCGGCACCGCTTTGACCGGCGGCGTCGGCACAGTGCTCGGCGCCGTCGTCGGTGCGCTCCTCATCCGGGTTATCGACAACGGCCTGGTATTGTCCCAGGTCGACGCCAACTGGTTCAAATGTGCCGTCGGCGGGCTGACCATATTTGCCGTCGTGGCCAATTCGTGGCTGCGACGGACCGCACGCCGCATTAAGGTGGAGGGCTGAAATGACCACCCCCCTGATCTCGGTGCGCAACCTGCACAAATGGTACTCGGGCGTGCACGCGCTCAAGGGCGTCAATTTTGATGTCCAGCCCGGCGAGATGTGCGGCCTGGTCGGCGACAATGGCGCCGGCAAATCGACGCTGATCAAAATCCTTTCAGGCGTCCAGCGCCCCAACCGCGGCGAGATCAGAATCGATGGCCGCCTGGTCGAAATCACCTCACCCAAGTCGGCAATGAAGCTTGGCATTGAGACGATCTATCAGGACAACTCCATGGTGCCCACCATGTCGATCGCGCGTAACCTGTTCATCGGGCGCGAGCCGCTCCGCTTTGCCATCGGCGGTCTGGGGTTGCTTGATTACCAGCGCATGCGCGACGACGCGATGCGGGCCATCGCCGATGTCGATCTGCAGGTGCGCTCACCCGACGCACTGTTAGGCGAACTCTCCGGCGGACAGCGGCAGGGCGTCGCCATCGCGCGTGCCATGCATTTCAAGTCCAGGGTTCTGATCCTGGATGAACCGACGAACCATCTTTCCGTGAAAGAGACATCTAAGGTGCTCGGGTTCGTGCGCAGTCTGCCTGCGCAGGGTGTGACCGGAATACTGATCAGCCACAACTTGCATCACGTGTTCCAATCATGCGAGCGCATCGTCGCAATGGCGCGCGGCGAGATCGTCTTTGACAAGCCTGTCGGGGAGACCAACGTGGACGAGGTCTCGGACGCTCTATGAACCTGGATTCCGCAGATGAAATCATCCGCGTATTAGCTGAGATTTCGCAGAGAGGTAACATCCGCAGATTACTCAGATTACGCAGATTAAGATCGGCTCGGGACCATCAAAATCCGGGAAATTTTCACGACGTAGCTAGGATCTGGTACCCGTTTTTTCCGACAACTCATTGAATCTGCGTAATCTGCGAAATCTGTGGATTAATTCACCTGTGAAATCTGTGGATCCTATTTGGGATTTTGGGTTGAACCTATGAGACTCGAGGGTAAGACCATTCTGCTCACCGGTGCGCTCGGTTCGCTGGGGCGGGCTCAGGCCATCCGCCTTGCGGGCGCCGGCGCGCGCCTTCTGCTTCTGGACCGGCCGGGCCACGAGCGGGGTGAAAGCTTCGCGGCTGAAGTCGTCGGGACCACTGGAAGCGCAGCCTCGTTCATCGGGCAAGACCTGGCCGATCTCGAAGGCGCCAAGGCGCGAGTCGAGCTGCTCGCAAAGGAGCACGACGGCATCGATGTGCTCATCAATAACGCCGCGCTGATCGTCAACCGCCCGTTCATGGAATTTTCGCTCGCCGAATACGAGGATCAACTGCGCGTCAACGCGGCGGCCGCGTTCGCTCTGGCGCAGGCGGTGGCTCCGGGTATGATTGCCAAACGCTACGGTAAAATCGTGAACTTTTGCTCGGTCACGTTGAATGGCGTGGTTGAGGGCTACGTGCCCTACGTGGCCTCAAAAGGCGCACTCTACGGTCTGACCAAAACGCTCGCTCGCGAACTCGGCAGGCACGGTATCCGCGTCAACGCCATCAGCCCCGGAGCGGTACGCTCGGAGGCTGAGGACCGCGTTTTCGGCGATCGCTTGCAAGAATATAATGACTGGGTGCTCGACCGACAGTCGCTGAAGGAACGTATCTTTCCGGAACACATCACCGATCTGGTGTTGTTCCTGTGCGCCAGAGAATCCGACATGATTACCGGTCAAAATATATTAATCGACGGAGGCTGGTAGCAATGCGCACTGTGGTCCGGCTCGCCGCGGATTCCCTGGTCGCCGATATCGTGCCGTCACTAGGAGGTGGAGTCGCGCGTTTCGACGTTCTACGGGACGGGCAAAGCATTGAGGTGTTCCGTGCTTGTCCGGACGGCGGAACGAACGATCCCGACGAACTGGGGTTGTACGTGCTTGTGCCCTGGTCAAACCGCATCTCCGGCTCAGCATTCACCTTCGGTGGTGTATTTCACCCGCTGGCGCCCAACATCGCGGATGAGCCCTGCCCTCTCCACAGCGATGGCTGGCTGTCGTCCTGGCATGTCTCCTTCCATAATGATCGGCGCGTGCGACTCGAACGCGAAGCTGACGGTCCTGGTCCCTATCGCTATGAGGCAACGCTCGACTACACCCTTGACGCTGATGCGCTGACGATCCGACTGGTGGCGACCAATCGCGCTACCATCGCGCTTCCTTTCGGGCTGGGGTTCCATCCATGGCTGCCACGTACTCCGGGGACGCGTTTGATGGCCCAGGCCGAATCGGTCTGGCTCGAAGATGCGCGCCACTTGCCGGTGAAGCGCGTGCCAGTGACCAGTCGCCCTGAGTGGGATTTTTCATCGTTTCGATCGCTCCCGATCGACTGGATCAACAACGCCTTCACCGGTTGGAACGGCCACGCCACGATTCTCTGGGAAGATCGGCCTCTAGCGCTTGATATGGAGGCGCGCCATCCGCTCTCGACTTTTATCCTCTACTCGCCTTCCGCCGATGCTCCATTCTTCTGCTTTGAACCGGTAAGCCACGCAGTGAATGCCCACAATCTCCCGCCGGGACCAGAGGCGCACGGTCTGGTTGTCCTGACCCCAGGTACAATGTTAGCTGCAGAGTGCCGGTTCCGCGTACGCGAGATTCAACCGGGGAGCGACCGGTGATGATCCCTCAGCTGCGC
>JBKPBY010000069.1:0-5880 GCA_046727075.1 bacterium
GTCCCAGGTACGAATGAGCTTTGGGCCGCGGTCAACGAAACCGATGACATTCTCTACCCGTTCCACGACAGCTGGCAAGGCAGCGGATCGATCGACTACGGGAAACTGATCTCCAGCTACGTTGATGACCATCCGCCCGACGAGTTCATTCACGTGAAGGAGGGAGCGAACTATGGTTGGCCATTTGCTAATCCGAACCCGGATACCCCAAACGGGCTCGACAACATGCCTTTCGCTCCGAATTACGAAACAAATCCCGATTGGAGCAAATACCCGGAGAGCATGTTTACACGGGTCGATAAGGGGATTCAGGCTCACTCAGCGCCGCTCGGAATGGCTTTTCTGCAGGACAGCAAAGTTCCGGAGCCGTTCCGCGACGGAATCGCCATTGCCCTGCACGGATCCTGGGACCGGAGCCGCAAGACTGGGTACAAGGTCATCTTTTTCCCGTGGCAGGACGGGCAGCCAGGGGCACAGATTGACCTGGTGACTGGATGGCTCGACGACCGGTCGCAGACCTACTGGGGGCGACCGGTTGACGTCAAGCCTGCCAACGACGGCTCACTACTGATCTCGGACGATGAAAGCGGCACGATTTATCGTTTGATGCCTCTGAGTAGCCGGTAGGGCTCTGATTCCGGATGCAACCATTAGGCAAGCGTTCGATCGGGCCAGTTCGGTTCCATTCAGTCGCGTAGTTAATAATGGGAAGCGCCCCGCTTGAGGTCGATAGTGAGGTTGAGGTCATCAATGCCCATAAACTCGCCAGCACTCGCCCTAGTTCTGGGATCACGCACCTCGAGAGCGCGATCAACGGCGTAGTCCTGCGGAGGGAACCGATATCGATGGATGAGTGAGGCCGGTGCACGGGTTTGAGTCCCGTACGCGCTGCCACTCAAGATAAGTGCCTACAGTCGAACAAGTTAAAACCATTGCTCCTGTGGTTTATGTCGACAAATGGTAACAAATCATGGCAACAGATCCACTGATGTCCATCGCTTTCCAGCGGTGAAAAATCGAGGGGGTGTCGTCGGGGCCAGGGGTTTGGGGTTCCCTTCGTACGGAGCCACGGCACGTTCAGTATCGGCAATTTCTCGTAAGTTCCGCCCACGTGAATTGCCTGCATTACTGGATCAACGGTCAATGTGCCGCAAGAGATCAATAAGCGAGGAAATGACCGCCGCAAATGATGACATAATCAGGAAGCCAAGATAAGCGAATGGTGCAACTGGGTAGCTTTTCAGCCAGGAAAAGGGAACAGGAGAAAAATTCTCGCTTTTCTCCCAGGCCACCAGGGCGTCCGCGCATCATGTCCGGTTTGGGGTGCGTCCAGACAAAGGTCCTGGCCATTCTTCGGGACGGATCAGTCGGTCTCGAGTCTATGACCGAGGACGCGTCGGAAGCAGAGGAAGCAAGTACAATAGCTAGCCTTTGATCGCTTGGCCGAGGTCAGGATTTTGAACGAGCCACAGTTGGGTTAAGGTGCGAGGCGTATTGTCAGACGCCTCCGCTGGAAATACAGAGCTAGCACAATGCAGCAGAGTCTGACCGTCTGCCCGACGCCGCGCAGCAGCAGATTTGTAATCAGCAGGTCATCGGTTCGAGCCCGATTGCCGGCTCGGAGCGAAAGCCCCTTAAATAGTGACACTTACGTGTAGGCCGATAACAGATATTTAGACATGTGTTGCTGTTTTCCTGCCCTATAGCTGCCGTAAAAATCCCGATCGAGTCGGAAAGCGGAATCTGAAGAATCTGTGGAGGAATCCGGTAAAGATCCGGGATTAGTGCAACAGGAAACACGTACCTGTCCGGTCTGCGGCACCAAGTTCTTCACCACCGCCGATGACGGATTCTGTCCAGTTTGTATCCTGCGGGGAGCTGCGGGCGGGGAATCTACAGCGACCGGGGAATCGGGTTCAGCATCTGAGCCGGCAGGGAGCCCTTGGCTTCCGGAAGGTATGCCGCAGGTTCGGCGGTTCGAGCACTATGAAGTGATGTTGGATGAGACTGGCAGGCCGGTCGAGTTGGGTCGTGGGGCAATGGGCATCACCTATAAGGCCCTGGACGTTGATCTGCGATGCCCGGTAACCCTAAAGGTCATAAGCGAACGATATCTGGGTGACGAATCGGCTCGGCTTCGTTTTCTGCGGGAGGCGCGGACAGCCGCGAAGGTACGCCATACGAACGTTGCCTCGGTTTTCCACCTGGGCAGAACCGGCCAGAATTACTTCTACGCGATGGAGTTCGTCGAAGGGGAAACGCTTGAAAATCTCATCAAACGCTCTGGCCGCCTCGAGGTAAAGCTGGCGCTGGAAATCACCACGCAGGTGGCCGCTCCTTGAGAAAGACCCCGGGCGGCGTTTTGAGGATCCGGGCGAACTTCTGAAGGCAATACCGACGATAACCGCACGATTCGAGGCGGGCCGTAGAATTACCCGCGACGGCTTGCATAAGATGCCGCCTGAAGCTTCGCGCACCGGAATACGCAAGCCGCCAAGAACTCAGGGACCCAAGAAAATTTCAGTCGCGAAGTTACCCGTTACCGGAAGTGAACTATTTGGTCGAGAGGAGGATATCACTTTTCTGGATGATGCTTGGGTAAACAAGGATGCAAATGTCGTACAGTTTATCCCATCAAATTCCTAAATGTTCCAAAATTGGGACCGTAAATGTATGAATAATGGTTCCCAAAGCTTATTCTTTTGGTCGCGGCTAATGACTCGCAAAGGAGAGCCTTTAGCGAGCAGTTGTTTAACCAGCTCAGTACTGATATTTACAGTAGCAGCAGTAATAAGAATCATAAGGGTGTGGTCCTTTCTTTCGGGAAGCACCAGAACCGCATTTTGTTAGGATAACGACTCGATTCTGTCACGATAAACGTTGATCAATTTCGGGTCAGCTCAGGAAACGGAAACTTAGGTAATGCTTAGATGTTAAAAGGAGGCCTAAGCCGTCGCGGGCCAAGGCGGGTGGTCACTGGCGAGCCGCCCAGGTCCGGGGCGTGAGTTCGCAGACGCGCCGGACGGGGAAGTCGGCCAACCCGGGCAGCACCGCCGCCAGGTACGCGCGCACCGGCAGGACCAAGCGCTGGCAAGTTTACCCACTGCCCAGAGGAGGTGATCGGCGGTCAGAACCTCACCGACAACAACGAAAACTCGATCGCGCCGCAGCCGCCCTTCTCGTGACTCTTGTTCGCGGAGGCGATGCACCGACCGCCTTGCCGTAGCATCTGCCCAGCGAGATAGACGAGCGGGTTCGTCTCTTACAAAAGAGGCGAGACTCAAGGCCCTGGTCGCATTGAGCTGCACGCTCGGTTTGCCGGAATCAAGCCAAGTGCCTAACCTTGATCTGCTCCTTCTCCCCCTTGTCCTCCCTAGTCTCCGTGATCGCCCTCTTCTTCTTGTTCTCCTTGCGCTCGAATCACCCCGAATAGTCCGTGCGACTCGTCAGCGATCCCGGCTGTAAAGTAAAGGTGATTATGAAAAAAGAATAGCGCCCAAAGACCGTTAAACTCCAGTGGCTGGCCGGGCCGGTGTAGTAGCGAGCCGCGAAAAGCGCCGTTGTGGATATTAAACGCATTAATCTTACCGTCCCCGAAATTTCCAACGAGTAAAATGTTGTGACCGAATTTTCCAAACTCGTGCGGTACCCTGGCCAGGCCCCACGGCGAGTTGAGCGGGCCCTTGTCAGTGAGCGGTATCAAACGCTTAAGAAAGCCGGTATCGGGGCTGAACACGTCAACGAACCCGTTGCCTGGGCCAGCCACATCGTCGTGCTTGGCAGCATCTTGCAAAGCGAAAGTCACGTAGAGCAGGTTGTCGATGTTTGCGATACCGAACGGCGCATATCCAGGAGCTGGAGGGGAGGGATCACTAAATGTGGTCACCATATTGAAACTGCTGTCGAACACGTCGATGGTCCCATTGCGAAAGTTCGTAGCGTAAAGGGTTGGCCCGCCACTCTGGCGATTCGCCAGCGCTAGCCCTTTGTACACCGAATTCGTTGTTGGGTCGGGTGACGATGGCTTAACGATCAGGGTCGCCGTCAAGAGATTGACTCCGGGATTCCAGCCCCAGATTCCCCCGTCCTCGCCATCAAACATGAATATGGCGGGGGTGCGGGTCCCGGGGATTAAAAACACGCCGGGGGTTCCATTGAAGACAATGCCGGTGGGTGCGGAAGTGGGCGTCGCAGGCGGCATCGCTAGATCGACGACAGTAGGCGGAAGTGTTACGAAATTCTGCCCCGAATTCCCCAGTATCACAGGAGTCCCGTCAGGGCGGTACAAGGTAGATACCCCGGTACCGTTGTCGGCGACCCAGAAAATCTTCGCCGTTGGGTTGATGACCAGCCCCCAGGAATTTACCAGATTTGGGTCAGTGCGATCGGCAACGCCTGCGATATCGCTCTGAAGGTTCTTCCAGTTGAACGCATTGCGCTCCTCATTTTCGTCCGCTCGCAGACTGCCGATCGGGAACGCCAGCAACGACAACACCAGCCCGGTAACAAATAGGGCTGCCGCAAAGCTCCGAACCACTTGGGTGGAGTGATTAGACAAGCTGCTCGTTTTCATAGTTACACTTCTGTAAAGAACTGCCCGGGAAAGCTCCCTGATGAAAAGCTGAATCCGCCCGCTTGGCGGCTCAAATAGGAGATACCATCCTCCTCCAGAAGACTAAGATTGGTTCGCAAATATTCCACACAAGATGAAAAATTCTTCGCTCATGCGGGCGTCGCGATCGCACAGGCTGGACGCAGCTTTGTGGAGCTACAACCGCGAGCAAGTGCATTGAACCGATGAAGGAAGGCGCTGCGCGTCCCGAAGCTTCCGTCTGGCGATTGAAAAGGATCCCCGGCAGCGTTTTCAGAGCCAGACCGAGCTCCTGATGGCGATACCGACAATAGCGGACGCTATCGACGCAGGCCGCAGAATCAATCGTCAGAGCTTCCGGAAGACGGAGTCTGCCGCTTCGCGCCCTGTGACCCGCAAGCCGCCATCAAGTTTGGCGCCAGAGAAAGTTTCCGTGGCCAGATTACCAGTGACAGGAAGCGATGTTTTTGGGCGAGAGGAGGATATCGCTTTCCTGGATAATGCATGGGCAAATCAGGATGTAAATGTCATTTCGATCGTTGCATGGGCCGGGGTCGGGAAGTCCACGCTCATTAACCATTGGCTCCGACGGATGGCTACTGACCATTATCGTTCTGCAGAGCTTATTTTTGGTTGGTCCTTCTACAGACAGGGCAGCAGTGGGGACACTTCGTCTGCAGATGAATTTCTTGATGCGGCTCTCCACTGGTTTGGAACGGCGTGGGAGAAAGGTGAAAGATTGGCGAAGCTCGTCGCCCATCGCCGAACCTTATTGGTGCTGGACGGCTTGGAGCCGCTCCAAAATCTGCCCGGTTCACAAGAGGGACGGCTGCGCGAGCCTTCCCTCCAGGCGCTCTTGCGTGAGCTTGCTGCCTTCAATACGGGACTTTGCGTGGTCACTACGCGCACGCCGGTCGCTGATATTGCGGATCACGAGCACACCTCAGCCTTGCGTCGTCACCTGGAACATCTATCCAACGATGCTGGTGCGAAACTGCTCCGAGCGCTAAACGTAAAGGGAGATGAAGCTGAGCTGCGAAGCGCCAGCGACGAATTCAGTGGCCACTGTCTCGCTTTAACATTATTAGGCAGTTATCTGACCGACGCTTATAACGGGGATATTCGTCACCGCAAAGAAATTTCCGAACATCTTGCTCACGACGTACGACAGGGGGCTCATGCGCGAAAAGTCATGGAATCGTACCAAACGTGGTTTGGCGAGGGGCCTGAGTTGTCCGTTCTCCGCATCTTGGGTCTCTTTGATCGGCCAGCTGACGAAAGGGCTCTTC
>JBKPBY010000070.1:0-15809 GCA_046727075.1 bacterium
GAGGAGATAAAGCCCGCCCGGATGCATCTCGGTTGTTGCCTCAGCGCCCATCCAGCTGATGATCTTTTCCGGATCGGTGAGGAAGGCGAAAACCGTAGCAGGCGGCGCGGCGATCTGTGTCTCGCGTCGGACGACGAGCGGTTCATTCATTGATGCCTCCTAGGTCGGCGGCGCCAGAAGAAAGCGCGACTTAGTAAGGATGCCATGCCTGCCGATGGCATAACCGCTGCCGCTCAAAAGACAGGATTACGGCAAGTCCCGTCAGTAGCTCGTGGATAACTACTCCGGCGGCGGAGGATTTGAAAGGGGCGCGCGATGTCTCCTCTTGGCACGCTTCTGACCTGCCCAGGTCGCAGCGGCAGTTCGGCCAATGACGAAGCGTGGAACCGACCGCTTGGCGTGATCAGTTTCGCGCCCGACGTGCTGCACGACGTGCGCTCCGTGTCAAAGAGTGTCGTCGCTCAGCTCTATGGAATTGCGCTCGCTGCGGGCAAGGTGCCACCGCCGGAAGCGAAGCTCTACGAGCAATTCCTCTGCAACGGAGTGGACAGCCGTTCATGACTCCAACTCGGACATTTGGCGTTGTCCCCGCTCTTCAATTTCTTGTCAGGCCGGGCCAATGGCACCGTGTTGAGCGCGGAAGCGGACTCGAATTTACGGCCTTGGGCGTGAAGGCGAGGTCGGGATCCAATGAGAACGACGGCAGTTTTGACGCGCAAAAACTATCATTTGGCAGCGAAGTTGGCACGCAGAGCGCACTCGTTTCGCCGGCCCAAAATGGTCCGAATTGCCGTCACGATAAGCTCGCTGGAACACTCCAGGGCTTCAGTGCGGCCCCGTCCGGATGCCTCCGAGGGCTAATGGGCTTGGCGCCGTTTCCTCCCAGCCCCAAATGGGCGAACTGGCAATCGAAAGGTGGCACGTTGTCCCTGGTTTGCCGCAACATTTCGGAGAGTTAACCGACCCATGCCGAAGAAGCGTCCGAACGCAAGAAAGTCGCAGCGCGTCCCGAAGACGAGTCCTTTGGGGGTAAAGCTTTCGGTCGAGCAAAGGGAGATGCAGGCTGCGACAAGAAGTGAGATTGATCGCACGCAGCGCGAGCTTGGAGACGAGCAATCCAGATTGGACGCGCTCCGCTCCCAGCATGTGGCTTCCCAACAGGCTCATGCCACGGCCATGAGGGAGCACCAGGTTCTTTTGCTCGCTCGGGCCGACGAGGACAAAGTCGCGGAGGTCGACCGCAGAATACGTGAGGTCGAGGATCGCATCTCGACTCTTTCTGGAGCGATTGCCGGGAAGGAAGCCAAGGTTTCCCAACTTGCTGCTAAACTTGCTGACGCGGAGGTGCGGGATGCTGAGGGCAAGGCTCGCGAAGCCGATGCCTATGCCGTCGCCTTGGAGCATGCGCTGGGCAATCTGAAACCCCCGGTAACCGAGTTTGTGAATGCCTGCTGTGCGGCTGGCGCGGTTATTCCGCAGCCGATCGCAATAGGGCGCACAATGGCCGATATCCTGAAGCACATCGAGAATGACACCGCATTTGCCGCGGAACTCCTTCGCCAGCGGGCCAGGGCGCTTCGCCAAGAGCCGCCGCCCGCGTTGCCCGCATCGAAGATCACACCGAAGCCAGAAGTCATTCCACCGCCACAGTGGCAGAGCGATCTGCTAGGAGGGTTCGTTGATTGGGCGACACGCGTCGCCGCTCGCGTTCATGCTAAAGTCAATCGGACGCGCTCCTCGTGGCAACGCCTACCGCGGCACATCGACCTACTAGAGCGGTCCATTGATTGGAAGGCGCGCGCCGCTGCCCGCATTGCTACTGAGGCCATTCGAGTTCGCTCGTTATGGCAACGTCTGTTTGCTAGGAGGTAGAAGTAATGAGAAGGCGACTCCTCGTCGCCGGCATCGGCATTGCTGGCTACGATATTTGCGGTGCCAGTGAAATGTCCGCGTGAAGCGTTCCGCGCCGCTATCAGGACAACTGAGGGCCCAAGCCATGCCTCAATCGAAGCCGATCCTATCGACCCTATTCCGAGTGCTTGTCGGGAGAAGTGCGTGAAGCTCCGAGCAATCCTAGCGATGAGTCTCGTCACGCTGAGCTCGTTGAGTTCCGCACCTGCCGAGCCGTGGCTGCGGTCGATCTTCGGCACCGCAGCGCCACAGCGGCCGCCGGGACTCATCGGCAGGATGGCTCATCCTTCCAAGCCGATAGCGCGGCCACAGCCAGCTACGGCCACAGCCGATAAGCCAAGCAAGAAGCCCGCGGTGGGCCCAAGGCCGGCGGACTTCAACGTGGTTACGATCGGCCCTTCAGCCGCGGCAAGTGCTGGACGCCCTGTGGCAACCGGCAGCACCCCGCAGGCGTCGGCGTTCCCGCCATCTCCATGATTAGCGCAGCGGGTGAGCCAATGGCTGGAGGGTTGTTTGCAACGACATCGGCCTCGCGTTTGATCGCCTGGGATGCTCTCAGGGCGCGACTCATGACTTTCCTGTTGGGGGCTCAGCCCATGCAGGTCGTTACTTTCAACCGGTCAGGTGGTTCGGGATCGCCACGTATGCCAGATCGGACGATAGTCGCGCTCGATCGATACCGCGCCCTTGCCAAGGAAACCTAGTTTTCAGGTGGTTTTGAAGCACCGGCTGCCGTCAATCGTTGCAATCAACTCACCTGCTCGCCGTATAGGCGCCACACGAATCACTGACCGATTCACGTGGTTGGGGGTGAATTAGTTTTGTTAGTGCTTTCTCCCTGCCGGGCGGTCCCGGTCTCTCGGGTTGCCCCCTGCTGTACCGGGACCGTCCAAGCTGCCGTCACCATTGCCACGGAAAGCGAGCAAGTTTCAAAGATCGAAGCTAGTTGCAATTCGTTTGCTGATGGCTTGTATCCTACCGAAACGTAAGCAGTGGTGGCGGCGCCTCTACTCGGGTCCGCGCAATTTCACTCGGATTGCTGATCAAGCGCTCGATCGTGGCACTCAGCGCTGGTGCGTCAGGCGGTTCCAATTCCACGGGGTACAGGGAATCATACAGCTTCAAACCGAATCCCCAGCCGAAGCCCAAGGCCGCCATCAGCAGCAATATGACCGGGACAATGCGAGCAGTCGGAGGATTTCTATTCTCCGCCGCATACCACAAAGATATCGGCCATGGCCACCCAATGATGAGCATAGGTATTAGCCACCAGCACGCGGTTTTGGGAAATCCGCTTTCCCTGCGAAAGTGCTCAATCAGAACAGCGGTCGCAATAACGATTCCAGCCCCGACCCACGCAAGCGTCATCTCGGTGAAGACATTCATGGTGGCTCTTACCGCTTCCGCGGAACGGTCCGGGCTCGAATCGGTTCCTGGTTCAACTTGGAAGACACAGCTAACGGTTTAGAAACGGACCTGTGCGCTCCAAAAAGGCAGGGACTCCATGATCCTCTGCATGTGCTGTCGGCGATTGCTTTCTCATGCACATCGCTCGATGTATCCTCTGGATTGTGAGAATAGCCTTATGCGATGCACTGATGTTTTCGGACAGTTCGACTAGCTGGACCTGGGCGTCTGAGACGGCCTTAATGTCGCGTCCAACGGAGTCGATCATCGAACTTAGTATCGCAGGTGCCTGAACCATGTCTGGCAGTGTTACATCTTTCAGCGATTCCTCGATCCGGTTGGCACAACTGATATGAGCATCGTATTCAGCTCTCAAGGCCTTAAATCGAGTGGCAAAATCGCTCGCCCGTTCCACATCTCTTGCAAGGCTTTCCGGACTTCTTTTGCAAACTGCCTCTACATTGCTCATAGCAGGGTAGTTCACATGGACAATCTCCAGGTAGTTCCCGAGCAGGGAGTTTGCTTCGGATAAAAGCGCATTGAAGCTGCAAACCAGGTGATCACGCCCGTGATAGCACTGATCCAGCTTGATCTCGCCTTTGGCGCCCGGCAAAGAGGCGGGCTCATAACTTTCCGCTGCGCTATTGCACGATGCTAATGCGCTTCCCAGAGCCGATTGTGGATCTCGTACGGGTATCGCGATCGGCGTCAAGCTTGGAACGCGTGATTCAACTGGGACACGCTGAACAGAGAAATTTGTTGAATGTTTTCGCTCTTTTTGGAGCTGATCCGAGGAATTCAACTGTATGGGAGCCTGCTGGCCCCGAGCGCCACTAGACCAAAAACCGGTTAGCGGTCCGGAAAGTACTGCTGCCGTCGTCAGCCATACCGCCGCTCGCGGCCATGAAAAATGGGCGTGCCTGTTACGTTTAGTGTGAACCATCTGTCCCCGTCCATTGTTAGCCCCCTGCACGATTCCCTATCCACTGTGCTGGCAAACGGGTTAAGAAATCCTATCCGCAACAATGGCAGGTCCTGGACGCGCACTGCTGATCATCTGAGGGTTGTGCGCGTAAAGCCCTTGTTGCCCTCAGGCGGCGGGAACGACGAGGCCCATAATGTTGTGCGCGGCCAGGGCTGATGTAGCAGGGACGAATGCGACAAACGCCCTCGCCGCGCAGCCGTGTGCCCGAGTTGTATTCAGAGCACATTCGTGGCGAAATGATCACATTTGGGTTTGTTATAAGAACGGCCGAAATTTGTCGTGTGCGCCCGGTTACGGTTCTTCCGCACTGAGGAATTGGCCAGTTACGATAGCACCCGCCCCGGATGCGAAGATCCAGGACCGGCTCAAGTTTGGCATTGTCGTCCGGGCCTGAACCAACCACAGCGGCACTGATTAGCGGATGTCGAATTGCAACACTCAACAAAAATCGACGGCGAACGGTTGAAAAGTCCTGATCTCCACACAATTCGCCGATCATTTGGCGCGCGGGGGAAGGGATGGTGAATCCATGCGCCGCGAGTTCCTCGTTCTTGGGCTGAGTGGCTTAGCGCTCTGCGGTTGTGTGCAGGGGACGCTCGCGCCCGCTTCACAGGCCAATTGGACACCACGCGACCGACAGCTGTTGGCCAATGTGCCCTACGCCCGAGTATCGATTCCTCAGGAATACCAGCGGCAGTTAGTCGATTACAGTCGAAGGGAAGCACCCGGCACAATTGTAGTCGATACAGGTAATCGGTACCTCTACTACGTCCTTCCTCACGGCAAGGCGATTCGTTACGGTGTAACGGTCGGTGAGGAGGCGCTCGCTTGGTCCGGCGTTGCCAGAGTAGGACGAAAAGAAGAATGGCCGGCTTGGGTGCCCACATCCGAAATCAAACACAGACTGGCCAACATACCTGATTACGTCGCGCCTGGGCCACACAATCCAATGGGCGCGCGGGCGCTGTATCTGTATCAGGGCGACATGGATACGTTATACAGAATTCATGGGACCAATCAGCCGGAATACATTGGGCGCGCTATTTCATCAGGCTGTATCCGCATGACCAACGAAGATGCGATCGATCTCTACATTCGAGCAAAGGTCGGTACGCCCGTCGTGGTACTTCCGCCAGGCCGGGGCGTATAGGCAGAGGGTCACCGGCTAATTCAACGCATTTGCGGTTTTTGCTGGGCGGCCTGCGGCTCCCGCCTCGGAACGACTAAGGCCGTCTTCCGAGACCTGTAGTGGACCATTTTGGTCATGAACGCAGCCGATTCTTGCCGTAAATGACTGTTCTGGTTCAGCTAATCGAATCGCCCGCAAAGGTATCGGAAACGCTACTCGCGCCGAAATCGTGCTCCGCAATATGGCAATATCATTGGTTCCAGCCAGCAAGTGGTCAGTGGCCGCAACGCTGGCGGTGATCACCTTCTCGGTCGGATGGCTCGCGGTCGCAGACGCTCCGGGACTGCTGCCCGAGTCACATCCGTTAGGTACTCTCAAGCCCGATTTAGCGAAAGATGTCGAAGCAAGAACCCAGCCTGTGGTGCTGGACTCAGGGCTGGGTTCCGTGTTCGAGGAGCGGTTCGCTGGGTTAGTCGAGCCGAAGGAAGAGCCGGAGCCAGCGCCGTCAATCTCATTTACTGAGCGCTTCGCTGCGGCATTCGAGCGTTATGAGGAAGAAGGACAAGGAGGCGCCGGGCCGTCCGCCTCGGCGACTGCCGAAGAACCGCAATTGGCGGGCGAGCCTCCACAGCAACGTTCACTGCCGCGTGATTCTAAGAAGCCCGCCCGGGTGGTAGCAGTGCAGAGTGACACCGACCTGATGCAAGAACGCAGCGCCCGGACAGCGATTTACGACATCTCGGCGCATGCGGTGTACTTGCCCAACGGCGAGAGGCTGGAAGCGCACTCGGGGCTCGGCAGCGGCCTGGATGACCCGCGCTACGTTGGCGTGAAGGGTCAAGGGCCTACGCCGCCGAACGTCTATCGGCTGCTGCTGCGGGACCGGTTATTCCATGGTGTCCGCGCTATCCGGCTTGTTCCGGTAGATGAGGAAAAAATGTTCGGACGCGCCGGCATCCTCGCCCATCCTTACATGCTCGGCCCTAAAGGTGAGTCGAACGGCTGCGTGTCCGTCCGGGACTATCCCGTGTTCCTCAATGCCTTTCTTAGGGGGGAGGTCGACAGGCTGGTCGTGATCAATCATTTCGAGGGAGAGCCTACTGCGAACGCTGGGTTGGAATGGCTGTCCAGCTTCATCCGGAAATTTTTCACCCCGTCCTAGTACGTTTTGGAAACAGTAGTTGCCCTGGCACTAGCCACGCTGCTCAGCATTTCCTCGCGCGCAACATTGAAGCCATAAACCCAACAAGCGAGGTTGCCCCGGCCGATTCAGGCTCGCGACAAGCCAAATTCAGAACCTTGAAGCACTGAACGTCCGGGGCGTAATGATCTTACAGCGGCTCGCAGACGACGCTCTCCACATCCATCCCGCAAACAGTCCGCACGGATCGGCTGGGAATTTGGGAGAGCCGACGGTAAACAGCATTAATGGAATTTTAATAGACTCAAGGGGAGCGCCAATTCAGCTATGTATTCCAGGAAAGTCAGTTGCAGCTTCCGGAAAACTCGATTTCGAGCTAATGTTAGATGACGTTGACCGCTCGCTGATTCGCGGTGGCGTTCGGAATGCATGAGGCAACGTACAGAGTTCAACGACTCCCGGCATACGCGGCAGTAACGAGAGGGGGCCGTCGCACTAATTTTCCGATGTACAAGCGCATCGAGAGTCCCTGATCACGGAAAGGCGCAGCCATGTCCCGCGTTCCGCCTAATGAACCGAGAACGGACGATCGAGCTTTAATAGACGACCATGCGGGCGCATTGTCGGAATCAACTGAGCGCCCCGGCAAGTCCGGCGAAAAGTTAGGGTCAGGCGACCCATCTGCCGAGAAGAGTGGCGATGTTTCGGAGCAATGCCGCCCATCTTCAAACGCAGATTTTAAGCAAGAAGAGAGTTCAAGTTCTGCGTCGGAAGTACGTGAAGCAGCAGAAGAGTCGGATTGGCAGCTTTTTGAGAACGCGATCAAGCAATGGAATAATACGGTTGCTTCTCTAACAAGCCCCGAGCGCATTGCGAGGTATGCAAAATACAATGACGATCCGATAACAAAACGGGAAGGATTTATAGCGGCGGCGGTGCTGCCTGGCGAAGATTTTGAAGAATTTAAAGACTTCGTTGCGCACCTGTGCAGCGATCTGCAACTTGAGGGTAGTGTCGAGCAAAGATTGGGATTGGTTTTAGCCTCGTACCTTTGGCGTCTGGACCACTTAGACATTTTCGATAGGGCGCAGCGCGCTCGCGCAAAATACGCGAAATATTTCGATAACCCCTCGAGACATGCATGGCGCTTGGCCCAGATCGAAATGAGCTCTCACTGGCACGCAAACTGGATTCGAAAAATGGTCCTCGACGACGAGGAGGAAGGGCCAAGGAAGCTGGCTCTGGAGTCCCTTAGATTGACCAGAGAAAGTAAGGAGATGTGGGACGCCATGAAGAGAAAGTGGTCCAGCGCCAAGGAGAATACGGCAGACAATCCAACTGTGCCCTTGCCCGCCGACCAAATCCAGACAGATCCCGAGGGTTCTGAACGAAGGGGGGGTCGATTTTGATCGGGCGAAATTAGAGGGCCTGATCATGGCGATAAAGGAAATCCGGACAGATCCCGATTCTTTCCGTGAGGATTTTGCGCGAAAGAGGGTCGATTCCGATCTAGCGGAATTAGGGGACTTGATCACGCCTGAACGATTTGCGGCCGAATTGGAAATGCGCCGAAAGCTGTGCGCGGGCATTGAGCACGTCTTGAAGCTGATCGCCCAGGTGAAGGGCTTCAAGAAGAAGCTTAGTTCCGCTTCGAGTTCACTGCCAAGAGCGCAAATCGCGATCGACCGCAGCAGACATCCAACATGGAGCAAGTCCTATAACTGGGGCCATGTACGACTCATAACGACCAAACGGAGAAGATAAGATGACACTGAATACTCCTGCCCTCATGTTGTCGCGATCGAGCATTCCGGTCGAACTGTCGTTCTTATTCGAGGATCCGCCTCTATTGGGGACGGAAGACAGAAGAGCATACCACGCCTTGGTGGAGATCGTTCTGGCTGGAATGCGTTCCGAAGACGGAGTCGTGTTGGTATTCGTAAAGGAGTTCATCGATTCGACATGGGATATGCAGCGGTGGCGTAATGTGCGAGCGGCCCTAATAAAGATGAGCCGAAAGGATGCGCTTGTGAACATCCTGGAGTCGGTGCTCACGCAAGGCGACATTCCAGAAGGAAGTGACCGCAGGGCGACGGCAGAGGCGATGGCCGACAACTGGTTTGCTGACCCGGGCAGTAGCATGCCGATCAGAAAGATTCTCGGCCGCTTGCAATTGAGTGAAGCCGCAATCGAGGCCCAGGCAGCCGCGCTCAGGCTGAACGAGCTCGTCGCCTTAGACGCGCTGATTGAATCGGCGGAACGGCGACGAACCCAGGCCCTTAGCGTGGTCGAAATCTATCGCGCCGGTTTGGCGGCCCGGATGAGGGCAATTCCGCCGGACATCATCCAAGATCAACAGCAGGCCATTCCGCTGGCGCCCAACGTCGCCACCTAGCGCAGGCATCAGCACCGCAGCCACATGATGGGCGCCGATTTGACCGCAATGATCGTACGCACGCAATGGCATCACCCCGCAAGATAGAGGCCAACCGGCACAATGCGCTGCGCAGCACCGGTCCTCGCACCGCCGCGGGCAAGCATAAGGTCGCCCGAAATGCACTCCGGCATGGCCTCGCGGTGAACGTCCTTCAAGACCCGCTTACTTGCAGTCGAATAGAAGAGCTTGCTCGCGCTCTTTGCCCCCATGCTGCCGGGGAGCAGCTTGAAAGGGCGCGATTGTTCGCCGAGGCCGAGCTCGAGGTTCGCCGCATCGAAGATGTCCGGCTGAACCTGCTTCCGTCGAGAGAGATGCAGCAGCACGACGGCCATCGTCGGTGCAGGCAGCATCGTTGCAGCGTTCGTGATCCGACTAATGGGCTCGGCTAAACGACATGGACAAGGAACATAACGACTTCCGGGTGGAGGTCGCGCGAAACTACGTGACGGCCGAGGCGCTGATTCAGGTCGAACAGCGGCTGGTCAGCGCCATCAACCGCATGACCGATCGGCTGGAGCGCGCGCTCGAACGCCAGAACCGCCACCCCGAACACTAACGCGCAGGAGGAGTCGCTCAACCGGATATCCGCGATAGCTTCACGCTTCTCAGCAAAGCGATCCGTTTTTGTTCCGCCCGGCCGTACGGCCGGGCGGTAAGCGCCTCGCGGCTCGGCATTCATTTACATGCCGCCGGATGCCGGCCATTATATAAAGACGCGTCATCCGCATCCGCATGACGCGAACCGTGCAGCACACCGGAGCATGAATATGGTTTCGAAATGGTTTGGCATCGTGGCCCTGGCACTGGTGGGTCTGACTATGCCGATGCCGGCGCACAGCGCCGGCATCACGGCCGAATCATTCATTCGGAAATGGGATGCCGACCATGACGGAACGCTGAGCCTCGAAGAGGTCCGGAAAGCGGCGAGTGCGCGTTTCGATGAGCTTGATCGCGATCACGACGGCACTCTCGATCGCAAGGAACTCGGTGCGACGATGAGCCCGCAGGAGCTTCGCCAAGCGGACATCGCCGACAATCGTACCCTCGACAAGAACCAGTATCTGGCGCAGGTCGAGAGGCGTTTTGAAGCCGCCGACAAAGATCGTGACGGAAAGCTCGACAAACGCGAGCTCAACAGCCACGCGGGCAGAGCACTGTTGCGGCTGTTCGGCAGCAGGCAGGGGCCACTATTCTAGATTTCCACACTCGCCACCACGCAATCGGGGCCGCTGGCCTAGTCCAGCGTGATCGCGACCTTGCCGAAATGCTTGCCCTCGGCCATGTAGCGGAATGCGTCGGGAGCCGCCGCAAATGGAAAGGTCTTTTCCACGACGGGTCGCATGCGATGCTGTGAAATCGCCGCGACCATCGCCTGCAGATCCTCCAACGAGCCGACGGTCACGCCCTGCAGTCGTATTTGTTGCATGACCACCAGCGGCAGCCGCAAATCGTTCGCCGGTCCGGCCAAGACCCCGATCATGGCCAGCATGCCGCCAAACCGCGTCGCGCGGATCGACTCATTGAGCGTACCGGCGCCGCCGACCTCGACGACCAGGTCGACGCCGCGACCCGCGGTCAGCGCCCGCGCCTGCTTGCCCCATTCCGGATTGGCTCTGTAGTTGATGGTCTCATCGGCACCGAGCTTTCGCAGCTTTTCGATCTTGTCCGCGCTGGAGGAGGTCGCGATGACCCGCGCCCCGGCCAATTTTGCGAACTGCAGTGCAAATAGTGAGACGCCGCCGCTGCCCTGGGTCAAGACCACGTCGCCCGGCGCGACCGCTCCGAACTTCACGACCGCGCTCCAGGCGGTCAGGCCCGCGCAGGGCAGAGCTGCCGCTTCGATGTCCGAGAGGTGTGCAGGCGCGTGCAGCAACACGTGCTGCGGGAACACATGGTATTGGCTCAGCACGCCATCGACTTGACCGCCCGGCGCCCCCGCGAATTTTTCTTCGTTGGGCCCGCCGCCGAACCAGTTTGGAAAGAAACTGTTGAATACCCGCTCGCCTGGCTTGAAGCGGGAAACACCGGGCCCAACCGCCTCAACCGTGCCTGCCGCATCCGAGACGGGAGTGAGTGGGAATTTCTGCCGCGAGCCGTAGCCGGCCTTGACCATGAGCAAGTCCCGGTAATTGAGCGTCACCGTTCGGATCCGGACCAGGACCTCGGCTGCTCCCGGCTGCGGCATCGGGCGTTCAACCAGTTCCAGGCCGTCGATGCCGCGCGCGGCATCCCGCGCTTCATAGGCTTGCATTGGGCCCCTCGTAACGAGCACCGCTCCGTTGATCGGGGCGGACACGGCGAGTCCGCCGCGGCGCCGGCTCCTCGGTTCGGCTGTGCTCAACGCGTCATGCCGTCGTTCAGCTTTGCCCTCTTTGCTTTGAGCCGTTCGTAGGTCTTCGCCTTCTCGACCACGAAGCGGCCGTGCGTACCGGTGCTGATCGGCTCGAGCTCGTCCCGGGCGGTCACTTCGAACGCGATCCTGCGGCCGTCGACCGTCGTCACGGTTGCGGTGATTTCCACTTCCATACCCAGCAGCGTCGGGGCCAAGTGCTTGACTGCAATCTCCACGCCGACCGAATCCTCGCCCGGATCCGAATATTCGAGCAGCAGCTGACGACACGTCTGTTCGATATCCCGGACGAGGAACGGCGTCCCGTAGACGCGGGCCTGCTCGCCCATGAAGTCGATGGTGCGGTCGCGGTCGACTTTGACGCGGTTGACGTGAGACGCTCCCGGCTTTAGCCCTGGTTTCATGCTCCTGTCCTCGATTTGACGAGCTTCCCTCATTCGCCGCAGCCGCCGAGTCAAGCCCTCTTTCGTTTAGCGCCGGAAATTGGAATCTGCCAGCTCCGCAGGATGCCCGCGCAGCTTTGGGGTAATGCAGATCAGCTGCTGAATACGATGACTGCGATGTACTCGACCGTCCGCGGCGCGTGATCGAGACGCGGGCGTTTGCAAGGATGCCGGAGTCGTTTCGTCGCAAGAACGTGCGGCGCCGCCCTGCCGCGCTGATGAATGCTCCGGGTGGCACGTAGCCGGCCCCGCATCGACCTCACGGGCATGCATTCTCAACCGGGTCGGCGCGGCACCACGCCGATCGGCGTGAAGGTATAGACGGGCTCGCCCCGTTGGTTGAACGCCGTCCATTTGACCTTGACGACCCCCTGCGGTTTCGTCCTGGAGGGCGTGAGCTCGACCACCTCTCCCTCGATATGGAGCATGTCGCCGGGGCGAACGGGCGCGAGCCATCGCAGCTCGTCGACGCCGATTCCAAGGAGCGGGTGAGGGCCGAATGGTCGCAAATCGGTCGCGAGCCGCATGGCGAGCGCCGCCGTGTGCCAGCCTGAGGCCGCCAGCCCTCGTAAGGCCGTGCGTTCGGCGGCGGCTTCGTCGAGGTGGTAAGGTTGTGGGTCGAACTCTGCCGCGAAGCGTTTGATGTCCTCACGCGTGACCAGCTTCTCTGCACTCTGGAATCGCATGCCCAACGCGAGATCATCGAACCATTCGATCATAAGCGCCTCTCTTTGCGTGACCGACTATCCATGGCAAGAGCTTGGCGCGCACGGCTAAAGACCCGCGCGATTGTGGGCTCTGACCGCGCGGTTGACCACGTTCACCGGCCATTGACCGATGAGCACTCGCCGGACCTCGCCGGGAGCCCCTGCCTGAAGGCCAGCCATCGCCTGCTCGCTGTACCAGGCGGCGTGCGGCGTGATCAGGACATTGTCGCGCCCGCGCAACGGATGTTTGTCAGGCAGGGGCTCAGGTTCGATCGTGTCCAGCGCGCAGCCGGCGATTGCCTTGCTGTCGAGAGCCTCAACCAAAGCGTCCGTATCGACGATCGCGCCGCGCGCGCAGTTGATGAGGAAAGCGCTCGCCTTCATGACTTTGAGGGCTTTCTCGTCGATCAGTTTCCGCGTCTCCGGTGAGAGCGGCGCGTGCAACGACACGAAATCCGCTTCGGTGAGCAAGCTCATCAGCTCGCGCTTTTCGACTTCAGGGCCGGCTTCGCTCTGCTCAATGAACGGATCGAAAAAAAGAATTCGCATCCCGAATGCGGCGGCACGCCTGGCCACTTGCCTGGCGATATTGCCGAAACCGACCAGCCCCAGGGTGCTGCCCGCGACGCGGAAAATCGGCTTGCCCCCAGGTACCTCCCACCGTCCCGCCCGCACCAGCCGATCGTAGAGTGCGACCTTGCGGGCACACGCCAGCACCAACGCCATCGTGTGCTCGGCCACCTCCTCAATGCAATAGCTAGGATTATTGGTGACGATGATGCCGGCCGCGGTGGCCGCATCGAGATCGATCGTATCTACGCCGATGCCGTAGCGCGCGATGATCTTGCAATTGGGCATGCGTGCCATCACCTCGGCCGTAATCGGCCCGGCATAGGTATTGAGCAATGCGTCGCAGTCCAAAGCGTGCGGTAGGAACTCGTCCGGTGTCCTCGTCTTCAGTGCCACGAGTTCGGCAATACCCTCCAGCGTCTCGGTTTCCACCTTCAAGGAATCCCACACGTAATCGGTGAGCACGACCTTGGCTGCCCCGCCCATCGTTCGATTCCTCCTGCTCGCTAGGAACCGCCGGCTTTCCGCCACGTTTCAGTCGACCTTGCGCAATGGCACCGTTCCGAGCGCGTGTCCAGAGGCGCGGAACGGCACACTTAGAGAGCCCTGCGATCGAGGCAACCCCATCCTTTACCGAATCGTAACCAGCACCACGTTAGCCGTGCTTGCGACCGACTGTCGCCACAGTTTACGACCAGTCTGACGACTAGGATGGACGTGTTGATAGGGGGATGGCACGTGAGTAGGTCCGTCGATTTCCAAGGTCATGTAACCGATTGTCTGCGAATGGCTGAACAGGCGAAGACACAGACGCACAAAGCGCTGTTGCTGGACTTGGCACAGGCCTGGGTCCTCCTCGCCGAACAAGCGAAGCACGTCGGCGTCGCGAGCGAAAGCTCCGGGCCCGCCAAGCTTTCAAACTGAAGATCGGGTTCTAGCAGGCGCGCATGGCGCCGCCCGCTCTGGTCGCGACCGCAGCCTTTTAAAGAATGGGAGGAAGTCATGCTCAGTGTCGCCGATCTGGAACTGGAGCACTCGTCACTGCTCTCCTGTGCGCAATGCGGCGATGCGCTTGTCGCTCCCGAATGGTCCGAGCATGTCAGCGAGCGGTGTGTGCGACATCTATGGTTGTGCGACGCGTGCGGATACGAGTTCGAGACTTCGGTCTTTTTACGCGCGCAAACGTGATCGGCGAAGTATCTCATGCATCCGGAGGCGCGATTGCCGGATGGCTAGGCTCCCTCATATATAGGATCCCGTTCGCGTCAGGTGCTGTGTCGATGTAAATCTCGACCACGTGCTGCTTTCGCCCCTCGGCAGACATGAGCCCGGGTTTCGGACGATCGCTGTGGCGATGCATTGGTCTTGCCACTCTCCGGTAAGTCGACGATGCTTGGGCCGCCGCCGAGCCGAAAGAGTGGGCGTAACGCCTCCGCGACCCATACCACCTCATACAGCCCCGCTTCCGGCGAAGCGGCGCCGCGTCATCGATACTTGCGCTATCCTGTCTCGGAACGCCAGTCAGCCCTAAAGCGTTTGTACAAAGCTGACCGGGAGAATCGCCATGTCACAGGATACTGCCCGCGCCGTGTTCGTACTAGAACTTCGCAACGCCCATGCGATGGAACGTCAATCGCTCGAGCTGATGAAATGGCAAGTGGTGCGACTTGCCGAATATCCCGAAATCGAAAAGCGCATCCTATCACACATGGTGGAAACAGAGGAACAGTTGCGGCGCCTGGAACGATGTCTTGAGGCTTTGAACGAGCGTCCCTCCATCCTCAAGGACACGGCGCTATCGCTACTCGGAAATCTAACCGCGACCTCGAATGCAATGGGTGAAGACGAAATTCTCAAGAACACGTTCAGCAATTACGCGTTCGAGCATTACGAGCTTGCCGTGTACAAGTCGCTCCTGAGAATGGCGCAGGAACTCGGCCTGGAGGACGCAAAATCCCTGCTCGGCGAATCGCGCGGCGAAGAACAGCGAATGGCAGCCTGGATGGACCGGCGGATCGAGAGCGTGACCGCCGCATATCTTGAACGTACCGATCAGCTGAAGCAAGCGGCGGCGCATTGAGTTGAACGTTGGTCGGGTTCGGACACCTCGCCTTTCGCACCGGCAAGAGATCGATCTTCGAAAGCGCGGCAAGTGGAGGACACGTATCCGGTGGATTCCAAATCTTAGCCACAGATGGGGAATGTTGCGCTGGATTGTTACTGGTCGTGCCGCGGCACGCCATCACCTTTGCGGCCCAAGATAGGCCCGGATCACGCCGGCGTCGGTGCGTACTTCGTCCGGCGGGCCGTCCGCGATGCATTTGCCATGATCGAGCACAACCACGCGTTCGGAGATCGCCATCACGAGCTTCATGTCATGCTCGACCAACAGGACGGCGATGCCGCTCGCCGCGATGCGCCGGATCACCTCGTCGATCTCCGCCGTTTCGCGCGGATTCAGCCCTGCGGCCGGCTCATCGAGCATCAGGATCTCGGGGTCCGCTGCTAGCGCGCGGGCGAGTTCGAGCCGTTTGAGTGCACCGTACGGCATCGCATCTGCGGCGTGGTCGATGAAATCCGAAAGGCCGACTTCCGCCATCAGCGCCGCCGCGCGATCGCGTATCTCGACGGTTTGGCGGCGGATCCTTGCGGTGTTGAGCAGCGAAGGTAGCAACATCAGTCGAAGGCGAGGCGACGCGCCCACCATCACGTTCTCAAGCGCGCTCATA
>JBKPBY010000071.1:0-4598 GCA_046727075.1 bacterium
GTTATTGTTTCGGCGGCGGCTTGGATGAGGAGCCAGCTCGATGTTGCGCCGGGGTCCTGATGGCCGGCGCTGCGTTCGCCGAGATAGCTTGCGCGACCTTTTCGAGCGACGAGAGGAATCGTTGATTCGACACCTCGATGCGCGACTTCGCTGGCCTTGGAAAGCGCTTCGGATAAAGGTTCTCCGGCTTTCAGCGCGCTTTTTAACATGTCAACGGCCGGTTCTAATGCATCGATCATCGTCTTATCCCCAACGATTGCTTTGCCCCGTTGAACGACTCCGCTTACTCCCTTCTCTAACATCGCGCCAAACTCTTCGGGGGAGACCTCCTTCTTGGCACCTGCTGCCATGCTTGCTTGAAGAAACAGGGTTCCGTATAGCGGCCCGCTGGCGCCGCCAACGGTAGAGATGAGTGTCATTGCGACAGCCTTGAGGATCGCACCGATGTCCTGCTCGCTCATCGCAGCTGTCTTAGTAATTACGTTCTGGAAGCCACGATGCATATTTGCGCCGTGGTCGGCGTCGCCGATTGCGGCGTCGAGTTGGGTCAAGAAATCTTTCTGTTTAGCGATCTCGTCGGCGTATCGCTGTAACCACGCTAGAATTTGGGCTGATGTAGGCATGGAGTTGGCTATCGGGTTCCGCGTTCCGCGTTTCGCGTTCCGCGCTGAGGGAATCGCGGAAGCCCGAATACCGGATACGGCTTACGGATAAAGGATTACACTTTTTCTATGCTCCCCAGCGCAGACCGGGGGTGACTACAGGTGCATCCCAGAGTTGTGTTAGTTGGTTATCCAGTTTGAGGACGGTGACCGAAGCACCGGCCATTTCGAGGCTGGTGATGTATGGGCCGACCAGGCTCCTGGTAACTTTAATACCGGCGTCCTTCAGCAATTCGTGCGCTTTTCGATACACGACGAACAGCTCCAGCAGTGGTGTTCCGCCCATGCTGTTGACGAACAACAATACTTCGTCGCCTGATTTGAACGGAAGGTCCTCGATGATTGGTTTGGCCAACATTTCAGTGACTTCGTCGGCAGGTTTGATTTTCATTCGCTTACGGCCAGGCTCTCCGTGAATCCCGATTCCGATCTCCATTTCGTCATCACCGATTTCAAAAGTCGGCTTGCCGACATGGGGCACAACGCAAGAGGTAAGCGCCATACCCATGCTCCGGCCTTGCGAATTCACCTTCTTGCAAAGACCTGCAACGTCCTTGAGCGATTGACCAGCTTCAGCGGCGGCACCGCAGATCTTTTCTGCCAGTACAGTGGTGCCAACGCCGCGTCTGCCCGCGGTATACAGACTGTCTTTTACGGCGACGTCATCGTCGATAACAACAGCTTCGACCTCGATTCCTTCTGATCGAGCCAGGTCCGCCGCCATCTCAAAATTCAAGACGTCACCAGTGTAATTCTTGACGATGTGCAGAACACCTTTTCCTCCATGAACCGCTTTAGTGGCCTCATGCATTTGATCTGGGGTGGGGCTGGTGAATACTGCTCCGGGACAAGCGGCATCTAACATGCCGCGACCGACAAAGCCGCCATGCATCGGCTCGTGACCGCTGCCGCCGCCAGAAACGATCGCGACTTTGCCCTGAACAGGTGCGTCTTTTCGAATTATGAAATTCGGATTGAAGCGAGCGGAGACGAGATCGGGAAAAGCGGCTTCAAGGCCGCGCATAGATTCATGAACAACGTTCTCAGCTGAGTTAATGAGTTTTTTCATGAGAGGAACTTTCTAGGGGAGCATTCATTGATAGCCTGTGGCGACGGTGTCGTCGAGTCCGGATGCAGAGAGACTTTCAGTCTTGGTATTCCGTCCACCGTTGCTCGCGCTGAACGGTCGACGGAAAAGCCCGCCGCGAAACGGCGGGAATGGTTGACGGCGTCCGAATTTGCGAATAAGCGGTGAGTGATGCTATTCCACCTACTAGGCGCCTTGATCATAGGGCTGATTGTTGGCGCGCTTGCAAAACTGATAGTGCCGGGAAGACAACCTGGCGGATGCCTCGTTACGAGCGCGATTGGGATCGCCGGCTCAATTACTGCTTTTTACATAGCAAGAGCTCTGCATTGGACGTCAGGACACCCGCAAAGCTTGACCCCGATGGGATTCCTACCGTCTCTTGGAGGCGCGATCATTTTGTTGCTCGTATACCAACTGATTTTTAGCCGCCGCGGGTAGCCGCGCTTGCAGCGCGGCTAGTCGACGATCTGGATCGGGGTGCCGACGTCGACGTTGTTGAAGAATTTCTCGGCCATTTTTCCGGGCATCCGGATACAACCGTGGGAAGCTGGATAGCCGGGCAGATAGCCTTCATGCATGCCGACGCCGCCGGTGATCCGCATGAAAAACGGCATCGGGGCTCCGCGGAAGATTGCGCCGGGCGGTTTTCGATCTTTCTTCAAATCGACATCTTTCTGAACGACGTTGCCGAGCGCGTCGACATAATCGCCGTAGAGATTCGAAGCGTGATCTTTATCCTTCTGAACGAGTCTGTAGCTGCCTAAAGGCGTGTTGAAACCTTCGCGGCCGGCCGAGACCTGGGAGACACCCACAAGTTGGTCCGCTTTGTAGAAATAAGCTCGCTGTTCCTTCAGATAGATCTTGATCGATGGCGGTCCTGGCACGCCATCGCCATCCCAGTAGGAGATAGAATCGTAGTCACCTTGTTCCGGGCCGGGGCCACCGGCCAACGGAATATAACTAGTGTTTGGATTTGCTAACCGGGCTCGCTCGCCGCCGCCGCATCCCGCAAAAAGCAAAGTAATCAGCACGATGGAATACCAACGAAGAAACATACTTTTGCAGCGTCTCGCAATAAACCGGGTTGGCGGTTACGTCAAGCATCGCGCTTGCGGCAGAATACCCAATTTTTTTGGTCCGCTTTCGACGCTTCAGGCGCCGAACGCCAAACGCGAAACGCCAAACGCCGAATGGTGGACGGTCGAGCAGGAACAGTGTATAGGGAGGCACGTTTACTATGCCGACTTACGAGTACCAGTGCGAGAAGTGCCAGCAGACCTTCGAGGCCTTCCAATCGATGAAGGATGCGCCCTACACCGTCTGTCCGAAAGAATTGTGCCGGCAGGCCGCCTGGGGCGAAGGAAAGGTCAAGCGTCTTCTGGGCACTGGAGCGGGGTTAATTTTCAAAGGGTCCGGCTTTTACATCACCGATTACAGAAGTGCCGGTTACAAGGAGGCGGCGAAGAAGGAATCGGGTACATCGTCTCCTTCAACATCAGGGGCCAAAACTGAATCGGGCAAGTCACCTTCGACGCCCATACCTTCGGGTTCCAAGTCGAAGGGAGGAACTCACGCTAAAGGATCCTCGCAGTGACAAATCCCTGGCGATGCCTATATTGCCACGGTGTTTCGATTGACTCGGAATGAGCAGATCCTCGTGATAGCGATCACCGTCGCATTCTTGGTGGGAGCAGTAATTAAGCACGTTCGGGACAACTTGCCTCGGCAGCAGCAGCACGTTGAATCTAAATAGATGAGCATCTATGCAGAAGTCGTTTAACGAAGTGGTTGACCAAATTCTGGAAAAGGATCGGCGGTACGCAAAGGATGCTTACCTGTTTTTGAAAGAAGCTCTCGAATTCACCATCAAACAAAAGAAGCGCGGCAAGAGCGAGGCTGGTTCACATGTGAACGCGGTTGAGCTGTTGGATGGATTCCGTCAGCTCGCTTTGAAAGAGTTTGGGCCGATGGTGGTGACCGTATTGGAGTATTGGGGAATCCATGGTCCGGAAGATGTCGGGCAAATGGTTTACAGCTTGATCGAGCACGGTGTGTTCGGAAAAACCGAGTCGGACTCGATCGATGACTTTCGGCGGGCACTTGATTTTCGAGAGGCGTTTGTGACGCCGTTCGAGTCGCGCAATTCAAGACCGGCCAATTCCTGAATTTAAATCCTGTTGTTGAGCAGGACAGTAGGAAGGATTCCAGATGGAGACAGTTCAGCCTTCGCTTTTCGATTTACCGCATGGATTGACTTTGATTGTAGCTGAGGAGCATTCCGCGCCTGTAGCAAGTGTGCAGGCATGGTGCCAAACCGGCAGCGTACACGAAGGAAAATGGACTGGCGCGGGGCTGACGCATCTACTGGAGCACGTGTTATTCAACGGCACAGAGCGGCGCACATCCCAGCAGATTAATCAGGAGATCCACGCGGTCGGCGGTTATTTGAATGCCTATACGTCGTTCGATCGGACAGTATTCTGGGCAGACTGTCCGGGACCGGCTGTCCGGCTGGCAATTGATCTGCTGGCCGACATGATGTTTCGCTCCGTCATTGAGCCATCGGCTTTGGCTCGAGAGATGGATGTGATTCGGCGGGAGTTCGAGATGGGACTGGACGATCCAGACAGAGTGCTGAACCATCTCACTTATTTCACCGCATTTCAGGTTCACCCGTGCCGGTTCCCCGTCATCGGCATCCGCGAAATTTTCGATCAACTCACGGAGAAAGATGTCCTGGAGTACTATCATCGGCGGTATGTGCCCAACAATCTGTTTCTGGTTGTAGTAGGCGACGTATCTACAGAGCAGGTTCGAAAAGATGCGGAGGAATTGTTCGGATTCGC
>JBKPBY010000072.1:0-37260 GCA_046727075.1 bacterium
AAAAAGCGTAACATCGTGATTCAGCCTGACGAGCTCTTCGGTGAGAATGGATACAATTCGTTCTGTGCCGCCATACAATCTCGGAGGGACGCTTTCAGCCAAAGGAGCAACTTGAGCTATCTTCATGTTCGATCGATGCGCTTTCGACCGGGACCGTCATTTTGGCTGCATCCTTCCCCCCTGATTGAAGGGTAAGGGAGCGCAAGGCCCAGATTTTAGAGGGCACGGTGGAACCTTCTTATAGCGGTGCTTTGCCAAATCCATTTCCCCGCGGCGAGCACGCAACAGCCATTGATTTTGCACACGAGAGATCCGGCATTGATTTCTCCCACTGGTGATTCATTTTTCGTCCTGCGGCAGCGGCTTCGTAAGCACCGGTTTTCCAGATGACGCTTCAAGATATCGAAAAGGACAAAGAATGACCGACGCAGAAGAAGACAACAACTGCCTAGCTCCGCGCCCTAAGGCGGAATCCACGCTTTTCGATCACCGCTCCCACGTCCTCATGCGAGGAGACTTATTTGCGGTTTTGGACTACAGCGGGAACGTCGCTTTCGGCGAACAGGGCTTGTTTTTCCAGGAAGCCCGACATCTTTCTAAGTTTCTAATATCGATCCGGGGCGAACATTTGCTCTCACTCAATGCGGAGGTTCGCCCAGATAATGCGATCTTATGGGTCGACCTTACAAACCCTGACACGCGTTGGCGCAATACGGCACTTTCTCGTGGTACTGTCCATTTGAAGCGCACGAAATTTCTTTTGGGCAGCACCTGTTACGAAGAGTTCGAAGTTCAGAATTACAACCGCCACGCGGTCACCTTTGAATTGTTATTCCAGTTTGCAGCCGATTTCGCAGACATTTTTGAAGTCCGCGGCTATCAGCGGCGTCGACCCGGGCGAGCTTTAGAAGCCGAGATCACGCCAGCCGCTATCACACTCGGTTATGAGGGATTGGATGGAATTGTTCGCACTACGAGGCTTGAAACGAGTATCAGGCCGACGGGCTTTAGCTCGTCGGCGTTCTGCGTCCCGCTGACCTTACAACCTCAGGACAGAAACGCTTTTTCCATTCGAATCATTTGCGGTGCGGATCGCTCGAACGAGTCGTTGCCGTATGAGAGAGCTTATGAGGCGCTCAAGTCACCTGTCCGGCAAGACAAGGGGTGTAAGACTGACATCTCGACATCCAATGAGCAATTCAATCACTGGCTGGATCGTTCGCACGCCGATCTCAAGATGTTGACTACGTTGACGCCAGACGGGCTCTACCCTTACGCTGGAGTCCCATGGTATAGTACTATTTTTGGCCGCGATGGCATCATCACGGCGCTTGAATACCTTTGGCTCGAGCCAGCGATTGCAAAAGGCGTTCTTTCCAACCTGGCTGCGACACAGGCGACAGCGGTGATATCAGACCGTGACGCGGAGCCCGGCAAAATCGTCCACGAAATTCGAAAAGGGGAATTGGCTCGAATCGGTGAAGTTCCGTTCGGGCGCTACTATGGCACGGTCGATGCCACCCCTTTGTTTGTCCTTCTCGCCGCGGCTTACTTTGAGCGAACGCGAGACCTGGAACTATTGAGCTCTATCTGGCCCAACCTCGAGAGAGCGCTCGAATGGATCGATGGGTACGGTGACTGCGACAACGATGGCTTTATCGAATATAAGGGCTCGTCGCAAAATGGATTACTCCAGCAGGGTTGGAAAGATTCGGAGGATTCTGTTTTCCATGCCGATGGAAGACTCGCTCAAGGCCCGATCGCGCTTTGCGAGGTTCAGGCATATGTGTACGCGGCCAAGCGCGGCATCTCGGAGGTAGCCGCAGCGCTTGGTTATCATGCGCTGGCCGAATCTCTGAAGCATCAAGCGTCGGCCTTGCGCGAACGATTCCAAACAGCGTTTTGGTGCGAGGAAATCGGTTCATACGCGTTGGCGCTGGATGGAGCCAAGGAGTCGTGTCGGGTCCGGAGTTCAAACGCAGGCCAGTGTTTGTTCGCTGGCATTGCGACTTTTGAGCACGCTAAGACAGTGGCTGAGGGCTTGACCGCTAGTGATTTTTATTCCGGCTGGGGTGTGCGAACAATTGCCACCTCGGCGGCCCGTTACAATCCAATGTCGTATCACAATGGTTCCGTCTGGCCGCATGATAACGCGTTAATAGCCTTGGGTTCTCTCGGGTCAAAAACAAAAAACCTTGCCTGCCAAATCCTCTCCGGATTGTTGGACGCGTCTGCGTTTTTCGACCTCCATCGCCTTCCAGAGCTGTTTTGTGGTTTCCCGCGCGAGGCGGGACGAGGTCCGACGTCTTACCCGGTCGCTTGCGCACCGCAGGCTTGGGCGGCCGGCGCCGTTTTCCTGATTCTCCAATCTTGTCTCGGCTTAACGGTCCGAGCTGCCGAGTCGCGAATCTACTTTCACTATCCTTCCCTCCCTAGAAGTGTTCAGGCAGTCCGACTAAGAAACCTTAGGGTAATGAATGGATCGGTTGATCTGGACTTTTCCAGGCAGGAACATACCGTCGACGTCGCCGTGGTACGGCGGGAGGCGGACGCGGAGGTTGTTGTAGTGCAATGAGCTCGGCTGCAAAATTCGGATAGTTCCTTTTATAGGCGAAAAAAATCCGGCATGGTACTATGCCCACCCGAGCGCGTTCCAGTCCCAAAGAATTGGAATGCTTTGGGCCGGTTGTTTTTGATTTTCCGGCTGATCGAGACCAAATCGGTAGGTCTTGAAACAAGGACCCCTGATCTCATCCGAGGGCGGGATTTTGCCGTTTTCCCCGAGGTGATTGTTCCAGCCCAAACGAAACAGAGTGTCTAACCGCGAAATCGAGTGGCCATTCGAGCTCTGTAAAGTTCTGGTGGTGGTGAATGAGCCGATCTATTATGCGTCTAATGAACCCCTTCTCGTCCATGCCATAGAATCCGAGAGCCGCTTCGAACGCGGCCAGAGTTGCGCCGTCAATCGCCATACTAAAGCGCAGCTCAGGGTTTTGCCTCGTGGCTGTGCCGCGGCTCGGATTCAGGCCATCATCAAAAAGCAAAGGGTTTCGAATGCTCATATCTGTGTCTGATATGTATCGCGGCTGGCGCAGAGTTCGGATTGGTGGGTGCCATGAGGAGTATGGTAGTCTGACACTGTGTCGCCCTTCGGGGTTAAAATTTTTGAGCTCCCCGATTAGCGTTTTGACCTGGAACTTGCCAAGCTCTGCACAACGGCCAAAAGCTCAGCCGGCTCTACCGGTTTAGACAGGTGGTTCTGAAAGCCGGCGCGAATTGCTTCGGTACGATCCTCCAGCCGAGCATATGCGGTTAACGCCACTGCGGCGACTTCGCTCCTCTGACGGTCGTCAAGCGCACGGATGCGACGTATCAGGGAAAACCCGTCTTCATCGGGCATTCCGATATCGCAGATCAGAACGTTCACGGGCTTGGTGCGGAGACACTCCATCCCAGCCATCGCCGATCGCGCCAGATACACCGCTGCTCCTGTTGATTCCAGGAGCCGCTTCAGGAGATTGCAAGAATCTGGTTCGTCATCGATTACCAATACGGTTACATTTTTAAGGGATACTGTTGGAAGAACCGGAAGGTTCTGCGGTCCTGACTGGGGATGTTGGCGCTCCCGCGCTTCCGGGGGAGGATGCAACACGATCAATGGGAGACTGACAATGAATGTCGCTCCTTTTCCAATTCCGGCGCTTTTTGCTCGCACGGTGCCACCGTGTAACTCAACCAGGTGTTTGACGATAGCGAGCCCTAGTCCGATGCCTCGATACCGCCGAGTCGTCGACGCGTCCGCCTGTCTGAAGCGATCGAAAATGTAAGGCAGGAACTCAGGTGGAATTCCTTCGCCAGTATCTGTAATGCTTACTTCTAATTGGGAGTTTACCCGCTCAAGCAAAACCTGAACACGTCCTCCTTTTGGTGTAAACTTGATGGCGTTATTGAGGAGATTCCAGAAAACTTGCTGAAGTCGATCCGGATCTCCCGAAACCGAAGCATTGAGTGGATCGACTACCATCTGGAGGCGAACGCCTTTGGCCAACGCGCTCGGGCGTACCGCTTCAACCGACGTGGCTATAATGGTGGGGAGGTCAAGACGCTGAACGTCGAGGCGCACCTTTCCTGAGACGATGCGACTCATATCCAGCAAATCGTCGATCAACTGGGCCTGAGCCCGAGCGTTGCGCTCGATCGTTTCAAGTCCTTCGGCTAATTCTTCGGGGCGGGGATGGCTTGCACGAAGAGTGTTTGCCCACCCAAGCACAGCGTTTAGTGGAGTTCGAAGCTCGTGGCTAAGAGTAGCCAAGAACTCATCTTTCATGCGGTTGGCCTTCTCAGCCTCCGATCGCGCTGCTCGCTCGCTTTCCAGCAGACGCGCCTTCTCGGCATTGGCTACTTCAGCGACTTTTTGCGCCTCCCTGAGAGCCTCCTCGGCCAGTTTTCTGTCAGTAATATCGCGGGCTATCTTCGACGCTCCGATAACATTGCCATTGGCATCTTTGATCGGCGAAATCGTTAGCGAAACATGAATCCGACGTCCGTCTTTGCTGAGGCGAATGGTCTCGAAATGATCGTAACGTTCTCCTCGCCTTAGACAAGCCAGTATATCCTCCTCCTCGCTCTGTAGCTCCGATGGAATGAGTCGCATGATCGAGGTTCCGATCATCTCCTCGGCCGAGTAGCCGAAGATGCGTTCGGCCCCTTTGTTCCAGCTGGTAATGATGCTATTTAGATCCTTCCCGACTATGGCATCGTCCGAGCTATCCACGATTGCCGCCAACCGGCGCGAGATCAGATCTGATTCTTGACGTTGGGTAACGCATCGAAAACTCCATGCCCGGCCGACAACCCGTTCTCTAATCAAAATTACGTCGGAATACCGCTCGATAGATCGCCCGTCAGCCAGTTCCAGCAAATCGAAGCTATCCCCTCTTGAGGCCTCGATTTCTGCGATACGGGCCAGGTAGCGTTCTGGATCCTTTAGCTGTTGAGCAATAAACGCTCGGAACTTTTGAATGTCTCTAAGCTCAACCAACTCCTGCGGCATCCCCCACATTTCTAAAAACTTTGTGTTCAAACTGGCGACTTGACCCTCTCGGTCTACCGCCAGAATTCCGTCTGCGGTGGCTTCCAGCGTGGCTCGCATCACAGCCAGCGCATACGCAAGGTCCCCTGCGTCTTCCTTGAAATCGATGTAGGGCATGTAATCTCCTCGCTGCTTTGATTATGTGAGAATACGCACCGCGAGATCCGGCTGGATGGGTAATCGCTTTATTCTGAATCGCTTTGGTTCCACGTCCAAATCCGGGCTGAGGCCAAGAAATGAGCAGCATCATCCGAAAGATGGGATCCGCACGCCGCTTACGCTGATGCTGGGTCCAGTCGAGAATATGCTGATTCCGACCCCGCGACTCAATTAACATCGAAACGTGACGAGCTCAACCTACTTCATCGCAACTGCATGCGCTTGCTCAAACTCGTTATTGAAATTGCTCTTTTTGCCGTCACTTGGGTTTTCTCGTTAAAAAGCTCGCCTTTGTCAGCCGTTGCGGCATCGCCGGTTGAGAGGCAGGCTTTTCAAGAAAGCAACAATTGCGACAAACCCCAACGCTAGCAAGGCTCTGATCAATTTTCCGAAAAGCCTGGGCGGGATCGTAACATCCCAGCCTGCGTGGTCTCGCCTCTTAAATGTCTCAAGAGGTGTCCAGTTTAATCCGTTTACAAAATTCTCACGAAGCGTCCCAAAAGGCTGTTCAACGACAAACCTGCGACCGTCTTCAAGTTCGACGTCCAAGCCCGCGTGCATCGGAAGCGGTTCGGAGCCAATCTCGCGACCTATGCCCGCCAAATGCAAATCCAACATCTCGACGGTCGAATAATCCACGCGCCAAGCCAGCTTGTCTTGTCGCTCTGAACAATGACTCCATTAAGTCTAACAATGCGGCTTGGTCGCAAGGCCGTCGATCTCGGCAATGAATCAGAGCTTATGGCTTCCATGGTCGGGGGAGGGCAAATCCCAGTTTGAACCCGAGCGGTTGTCGCTATAAATCCCTGGGCCAAAAAAGTTGACGCAATGATAAAACCGGTGACCTAGGCGCGGCCGAATAGTTGGCATGAACAAACTCCAATTCAAAGGCTCGTGGAATGAGCTTAAGGGCAAGCTCAAACAAAAGTACGCCCAGTTGACGGACGACGATCTCACATACTCAGAAGGTAAGGACGACGAATTGATTGGCAGACTTCAGAAAAAGTTGGGAAAGAGCGCAGAGGAAGTCCGGCAAATGCTCGAACAATAGTCGAACTGAAGCCAGCCACCCTGAGTGTCCAAGGTAAATCAGGCAAGCGCTTCTCAAGCGGACGACGACCGCGAACTCGTTTCCAGGGTATGCGGTGGACAGTGATTAACGCGCATTGGACGTCCAATGCGCGTTAAGCGGCAGATCGTTTGCCAAAAAGAATCGTCTCTGACTGCCCAACAGCGAGCCTCCGCTTCGTCTTCGGCGAAGCGGTTAACCGTCGACCGTTTGCCAGTTACCCGTTACCCCTGCCGCCCTACCTCGCTACGGAGAAGGCGTGGCACTAGCGGCTGGTGTAGCGGTCGGACTGGCTGCTGGCGTTTCCGCGGTTTCGGGGGTCGCGCTTACCGTTGGAGCTGCAGTGGCAGGAGTCATTTTTGCTTCGGTCGCGACGCTTGGACTCGCAGTCGCAGCCGGGGGAGCCTGTGGAACGGGTTGAACATTACCTGCGTTGAAACTGCGCCACAGCCACCATGCAAGGGCGAGTAGAATCAAAAGAGGCAGGATCCGTGTCAGAAAAGTGTTCCCCCTTTTTCCGGCTGCCGTAGCGGACTCGAAAGCAGTATCACCAGCTCTTTGAGCCGCATCCCGTGCAGAACCTGTCGCTGCGGCAACCCCAGCCGCGGCTTGGCGGCCCACGCCACCAACAAGACCGCTCAATCCCAGCGCACTACTCAGGCCGGCTGGCAACGCTCCTTTGAGAAAGTCACCCTGACTCTGCAGCACTGAAGCCAGTCCATTCGCTCCGCCACCTTGTTGGCTGGCTTGCTTGCCCAATACCCCGGCAACAATAGGAGTCGCCAAACTGAGGAGCTGTCCTGTCTTAGCCTGGTCAGTCCCTACGTGCGAGGCCAGGGCCGAAACGACCGATTGTATATTCGATGAGCCGCCAAGCACTTGTCCAAGGATCTGAGTCCCCGCGTTCTGCACATTCTGTTGACCTTGTCCGGTGAAAGCCCTCGCTAGATTTGCCAGGTCAATGCCGCCAGGGGCGCTGGGGGCACCTCCGGGAGCGGTCTTAGTAATCGCGTCAAGAAGACTTTGTGCACCGCCGGATTCCTGAGCTTTTTTCATGAACAACCCGAGAATCACGGGAACGAGAGTGGCTAATGCCCTTTTCGTTTGGTTCTCGCCTAGGCCAACAGATGACGCCAACGACTGAAGCGTACCGCCTTGAAGCATCTTCAGAATCAATTCGATGATATTCGTCATGGGGAGAGAGGTTAGTCGATTCTAGACTTCCGGTAGCGTGCGATATTACAGTAATTACAATATTACAACAAGCATATTCGAACACATTGCAACAATGATGTAACAAATGGAGGCGCCGCCCGTCGCACCGTTGTTGAAGGCTGACGCACTGAATCTTGCCACGACGGCGGCGATCGCGCGGCCGGGGGATCACCCTCCAATTGCGATCCGAGGATGCGCTGGCCGTCCTACAGCAAGCGCGTTCGGCCTACCAAATCGATTAAACTCGCACTATCCTCCTGCAATGGAGTCCATCCTGACCGTTACACAACTGACCCGTGTTGTTCGCGAGCTTTTGGAAGGTCGCATCGGCATGGTTTGGGTCGAGGGCGAGATCTCGAATTACCGCAAGCAATCGTCCGGGCATCATTATTTCACACTGAAAGATGATAGCTCGCAGCTTGCCTGCGTAATGTTTGCACGTTCGTACGGAGCCCAGAGCCGTGTTCGACTTGCTGACGGGTTGCTCGTCCAGGTGTTCGGACAGGTGACAGTGTACGAAGCGCGGGGTCAGTACCAATTGATCGTCCAGTTGATCCAACCGAAGGGACAAGGACTCCTGCAGGCAAAATTTGAAGCCCTGAAACGCAAACTGGAGGCTGAAGGACTGTTCGATACCGCTCGAAAACGAAAACTGCCTCGGTTCCCCAGAAGGATTGCGCTGGTAACTTCGCCCACTGGCGCCGCGCTTCAGGACATGCTCAATATTCTGCGGCGTCGCAGCCCGTGGGTTCGCATCCTGATTTGTCCGGTACGCGTGCAAGGCGACGGCGCTTCGCGCGAGATTGCTGGCCGGATCAATGAAGTCAGCCGGCGCGCAGAAGAGCTGGCGATCGATTTGATGGTTGTTGGACGCGGCGGCGGCAGTCTGGAAGACCTCTGGGAATTTAACGAAGAAATTGTCGCGCGCGCTATTCATCGGTCCCGGATTCCAGTGGTGTCGGCGGTCGGACACGAGATCGATTTCACAATTGCCGATTTTGTGGCGGATCTGCGGGCCCCCACACCGAGCGCTGCAGCAGAGTTGGTGGCCCCCGACGTCGTGTCGTTGACCAATGAGGTTCTCGGGTTCCGCGGAAAAATGCAGCGCCTGTTGGCGCAAAGTGTAGAGCTCAGAAAGCTGCGGATACAGAGAGTAACCAGCT
Organism: bacterium; assembly: GCA_046727075.1. Lineage (GTDB taxonomy): Bacteria > Verrucomicrobiota > Verrucomicrobiia > Chthoniobacterales > JAFAMB01 > JBKPBY01. The sequence goes on from JBKPBY010000072.1 coordinate 8,699, forward strand.
ATTTCAGAGAACCTGAACGCATCTTGATCAATCGTCGGCAGTTCGTCGATAGCGCCGAACAGCGGCTTCTTCAGGTTCGGAAGAACCTCTTCGAACAGTACCATGTTCGCCTGCGCCAGGCGTTTCTGGTTCTTTCTTCCTTCCGCCCACAACAACGGATTCAGACTTGTCGCAAGGAACTGGTCAGCATCGACGACCGCATGCGAAAAGCGGTCGGTGCCAGGCTAGAACGGCAACGGAACCGAGTGATGGAGCTGACAAAAGCCGTTCGCCTGCTCGGGCCGCAACAGACACTCGAGCGCGGCTATTCGATTACTCAGGATCTGAATGGAAACGTGATTCGTAGCTGGTCCGAAGTTGAGCTCGGCTCAAAAGTGAGAACCCGGTTGTCTGATGGAACGATTGAGTCAGAGGTAACCGGCGTTCAGGAGTCGGACGTTTGAAGACCCGTGCCGGATGACGATTTCCTCCACCGCAGGAAGAGGCGATGGTTCTTTTGATCGAAGCATCCACGCGTTCTTGCTCGGCACCCCTTTTTTGGAGTCCGAGCAAGACGCGGATGTAATATCACGCCTGTTCAGGCCTCTTGATTTCAGGATGAACAAGTCCTTGGCTGACCAGGAACTCTTCGGCGTCGACAACCTGATCGAAGCAGTCTGCGCAAAAGGAGCCATTCAGCCCGTCGTCCCACATTTCCAGCAGCCTCCATTGGCCGCAGACGGTGCAGCGGCCAAGACCCGGATCATGGGATCTTTTTATTGAAGTATTCATAACTTGCGAATCATTGCTATTCAGCACCTTTGGCGCTGGTCGTTGAGGTCCTGAACAGGACTAGAACTAGCACTTTTTGTGCCACTCTGGGTTGCTAGTTCATTAGCCTGCGCCTCTTCTTATTGAGGGCGACTTGCGATCGTAAATTCCCTTTCTCAGGAAAACCCATTCCCATCTTCGCGGCGCGCCTGCAGTCACCGCGTTTCCTGTTTGGAAGCTCGCCCGAAATGCTTTTCCAGCGAGCGAGCTAGTCGCACGAAAGGCAGGCCAAGTGCGAGGTAAAGCAAAGCGATCAACAGACCGGTACCGAAGTAATCGAAAGTCTCGGTGGCCAATCGATGGTATGCGCCGGTCAGTTCCAGCATGGTGATGGCCGACACAAGCGAGGAGTCTTTGAGCAGCGCTATAAAGTCGTTCGTTAGTGGTGGCAGGATGAAGCGGATCGCTTGTGGTATAATCACAAGCCGCAGCGCTCTACTTTGGGTCAGCCCCAGCGCGTATGCCGCTTGCCATTGGCCGTCCGGAACGGACATCAACCCAGCTCGATAGTTCTCGGCTTCCGAAGCTGCATAGTTCAGGCCGAGACCGAGTACGCTAGCCGCAAAAGGCGATAATCGAATTCCGATAATCGGAAGGCCGTAGAATATGAACAGGAGTTGGACCAGGAGCGGCGTTCCGCGAACCAGTTCGATGTACGCGGTGGCGAGCCAGCGCACCGGCAATGGTCCAAACACGCGGCACGTCGCGAGCACAAAACCGGCAATGATCGCCACGGCCATTGCCGCTACCGAGACCGCGATTGTCAGGAGAGCCGCATGACGCAGCACGCGCCATGCACCGGCATAAACACGGAGCCGCGACCAAAAATGGGACTGCGTGCCTTGGTCCCGCGTGAATGCTCGATACTCACTGTCCGGTCTCGAAGGCGCGCTGGGCTGACTAAAGGCTTGTGCAACGCTTTCGGTCCAGAGGCCCCAGCGAGAGAGGATGTCGCGCAACTCACCGCTAGATATCAAGTCGCGCAGCGCGCCGTTAATCTCAGCCTCAAGCGCAGGGTTGCTCTTGTCGATCGCGATCCCGTAACTGACATGACCAAAAGGGGGCCCCGCGAATTCCAAGGTTGGATAAGGCGCAGAATAATATTTGGCGATCGGGTAGTCGAGCAACACGCCATAAAGGCGTCCATTGACTATGTCTTGGTAGGCGCTGACCTCCTGATCGTAGACCTTGACCACAACACCCGGCGTATTTTCCAGCATTCGTAATGCTGCTGTCTGGTCGAGTGTGCCGATCTGTTTGCCGCGAAGCTCATCGAGCGAGGTTAGGGGTGCCTGACTGCGCCTGGTCACCAATTGCTCGAAGGTGAAATAATAAGGTATACTGAAAGTGACCTCTTGAGCTTTCTCCGGGGTAATCTCGATCCCGCAAATAACGCAGTCGTAGAGTCCTCGATGCAGGCCTGGAATCAACCCGTTCCAATCGTTTTGCACAAACTCCGTCCGACGCCCTAGCCGTCGCCCGATCGCATTGATAATCTCGTACTCGAAGCCAGTAAGCGTTTTGCCCGAATTAAAGAACGTGTAAGGAGCGTTGCTATTTGGATCAGCCGCCCAACGAAGGACGGGTTCGCCATATCCCCTTGCGGCGATCAATACTAATAAGAAAACGGTTAACCGGATCACGCGGGACTTTTTAACAAGCTCCCCACCCTGCTTCGATCAAGAAAATCGGTGGATGCTTCAGAGACGGTGTTCGAGATCGATCTCGTCTCGGATTGGAATACCGAACTCACCAATCAGAGGAATCTTCGGCTTCGACGTTTACGGTGTTAAAGAAGACATGCTATAACTGATTCTGGTACGCGCATGAGTCGAGATAGCTTGCGCGAGGACGCGTTTAGCTTCTGAGAACGAGCATGAGCACTGGGCTGACGCCATCGCAGCGGGAAGAATTCTGGCCGCCATTGCCATACGAAGAATGGCAGGACACTGCCCAAACCCTGCATCTGTGGACGCAGATTGTCGGCAAAGTACGATTGACGCTCACGACGTGGGTCAACCATTCCTGGCATGTGACTCTTTATGTCACTTCGCGTGGTCTAACGACGTCGCCTATCCCATATGGCTTCTACACATTCGAGATTGAGTTCGACTTTATCGACCACAGGCTGCGCATCTTGAAGAGCGATGGCAGCAGGCGGGTGATCGAACTGAGCGCACAGTCTGTCGCTTGGTTCTACAACTCCCTCATGCACGAACTGGAGGAGCTTGGACTCGCAATTAAGATCAATCGCTTACCTAACGAGTTGTCCGAAGTGATTCCTTTTCATCAGGACGAGACACATCATTCCTACAGTCGAGAAAACGCCAACCGCTTTTGGCGTGTGCTAGCTCAAGCTGACCGCGTATTCAAACGCTTCAGATCGCGTTTCTGCGGTAAGTGCAGTCCAGTGCATTTCTTCTGGGGAAGCTTCGATCTTGCCGTGACACGTTTTTCCGGGCGCCCTGCACCCCCGCACCCCGGTGGCGTTCTGCATCTGCCAGACGCAGTGACACGTGAGGCATACGCGCACGAGGTGAGCAGTCTCGGGTTCTGGCCCGGGGATGCAGAAAATCCGGCAGTTTTCTACTCGTATGCGTACCCAGTGCCGGAGGGATTTGCGGAAGCCAATCTCGAACCTGCATACTACTCCGAGCAGTTTGGCGAGTTTCTTCTGCCATACGAGATCGTTCGCAATTCACCCTCGCCCGACGATATGATTCTGGACTTTGCGCAGCACGCTTACGATCATGTAGCTACGCTGTCGAAATGGGACCGGGAGTACCTCGACGAATCGACTTTGAAGCCGCCCGTGCCGATTATGTGACGCTCCTGGCTTCGAGATAGAATAACCCTCTTCGGACCATAGCGAGACGGCACAACGAACACGAAACATCGAAGCTGAGACTCGGAGCCCGGAACCAGAACTCGCAAAACGCCGAACTCGAAACTCCGAACGCCGAACGCTACTGGTACGGATGCCTTTTGAGCGCGATTGTAGCCAACGGCGGAAGGGTCAGGGATAGCGAATGCGATCGGCCTTGCCACGGGACAGCGTCAGCATGGACGCCACCATAGTTTCCGACGTTGCTACCTCCGTAGGCTTCCGCATCAGTATTAAGAATTTCTTCGTACCAACCTTCGCCCGGAGCGCCGACTCGATACGCGTGTCTCGGTACTGGAGTCGCATTGACTATTACAACGACGGCAGATCCGGATTCGGAACGGCGCAGGAATGTCATAACGCTGTTATCCGAATCATGAAAATCGATCCACTCGAAGCCTGCATAGCTGTCGTCATTCTGCGAGAAAGCAGAATCGTTTCTGTATAGATAATTGAGATGCTGAACGAGGCGCCGAACGCCAGAGTGTTGCGAATATTCGAGCAGATTCCAATCAAGGCTCTGGTCATGATTCCATTCTTTCCACTGAGCGATTTCGCCTCCCATGAATAGTAGCTTCTTGCCCGGGTGAGCATACATCCAGGCGTAAAACAGCCTGAGATTGGCAAACTTTTGCCATGGGTCACCTGGCATTTTGTTGAGCAGCGATCCTTTGCCGTGCACCACCTCGTCATGGCTCAAAACCAGGACGAAATGTTCGTGGAACGCATAAACTAAAGAGAACGTGGCTTCGCCTTGATGATAACGCCGGTGGATCGATTCCCGGCTCATGTACTGCAGAAAATCGTGCATCCAGCCCATGTTCCATTTAAACCCAAATCCCAGTCCGCCGAGGTAGGTGGGTCGCGAAACTCCTGGCCAGGCGGTTGATTCCTCTGCAATCGTGAGGATTCCCGGGAAACGCTCATAGCAAACTTCGTTAAAGCGTTTCATGAAGTAAATCGCATCAAGATTCTCCCGGCCGCCGTGTGGGTTCGGTAGCCATTCTCCCGCCTTTCGCGAATAATCGAGGTAGAGCATTGAGGCGACCGCGTCGACGCGCAGCCCATCCACGTGAAATCGGTCCAGCCAATAGAGGCCGTTTGCGATCAGGAAGTTTCGCACCTCATTGCGCCCGTAGTTAAAGATAAGCGTTCCCCAGTCGCGATGTTCACCCTGTCGCGGGTCAGAATGCTCGTAGAGACCCGTGCCATCAAACTGTGCGAGGCCGTGGATATCCTTCGGAAAATGTCCGGGCACCCAATCGAGAATGACCCCAATCCCGTTTTCGTGAAACTGATTGATCAGGTGGCGGAACTCGTCCGGGTTTCCGAAGCGGCTGGTTGGAGCGAAATACCCGGTGACCTGGTATCCCCACGACCCGTCAAACGGATGCTCTGCGACCGGCAAGAGCTCGACATGCGTGTACCCCATTTCTTTTACGTAAGGAACCAGCTTGTCCGCAAGTTCCAGATAACTCAGGTACCTGTTGTTTTCTTCTGGAACCCTTGCCCAAGAGCCGAGATGGACTTCGTAAATACTGATTGGTTGCTTATGCCATTGCTGGGCCTTGCGTTTCTCCATCCAGTCGTCGTCGTTCCAACGAAACCGGTCGACGTCGAAGACCATCGATGCGGTCTGGATCCCGTGCTGACCGTAGAAAGCAAATGGATCGCTCTTGAGCACGATTTGGCCGTGCGCGTTTCGCACTTCGAATTTGTAGTGGGCACCTTCGCCGACGCCCGGAATGAAGATTTCCCATATACCCGATTCAATCCGCTTCCGCATCGGATTGGTTCGCCCGTCCCAGCCGTTAAAGTCTCCGACGACGCTGACCCGTTGAGCGTTCGGGGCCCAGACCGCGAATGTTACACCAAGATGGCGGTTGATCTCGGCAAGATGCGCACCGAGTTTTTCGTAGATCTCGTAGTGGTTCCCTTCCCGAAAGAGGTGCATATCCAACTCGCCAAGGATCGGCCCGTAGGAATACGGGTCGCTGGTTTCGAGTGTTTCACCTGACCAGCGGGTGATTCGTAGAAGGTAGTCGAACTCAGCAACGTCGCCGAGTTGCGCCTCAAAGATTCCTTCTTCGGTAACGCGGCCTGCCTGGAACGTCCGTTGCGGTTGGTTGCGATCAACAACTACTAGCTCCTTTGCGTCCGGACGAAACGCCCTTACGACCCATTGGCGGTCGACTTTGTGCGGCCCCAATGCTCCAAAGGGATCGTCATGTTGGCCTCGCAGCAGTCGTTCGATATCGTGAGTTGGAATCGTAGCATTCATGTGGATGGCTCCAGCAACAGTGGTTCTATTTTTTCGACATAGACACGTTCGGCAGAATTTTTGCGCAACAGCTGTTTGCGCCCTTGGAAGCCAGGGTCTTGTTCGAGCGCGGTGCGAATTCTACTAGCAATATTTCCAGGAGAATCGCGTAGGTCAAATAAGTGTGTACCGGAAAGTGCAATTGATTTTAGCGGTTCGATATTCGAACAAAAGATCGGTAACCGAAACGCTGCTGCCTCAAGCACCGGAAGTCCGAACCCTTCTTGGCGTGAGGGGTAAAGTACCGCGTCCGCGACAGCGTAAAGGCTGCGAAGACGCGGTTCGTCCACAGGGAACGATTCATTGACCCAGGTGACGACCTCGGTGATGTGCAAATCGGCCGCCAATTGCTTTAGTGCAACCAGATGTTCGGTGGCGCTGGGGTTATAAAGATTGGACGCTGCCGAGATCAGTAGGCGCACCGGCTCGCCAAGGTCACGAAGTGCGGCCACAATTTGTAAGGCGAACCCGATATTCTTGCGTTGGAGAATTCTTGTTGGAAAAAACAGAATCATCGAATCCGGCAGATCTTTTTCGACAAGATTAGCTACTTCGGGCGAAATGCCCCAAATACCTGCGAAGTCTAACGCGTTAGGAACCACCGCATCGACTTCGAAACCAGTCATGGACTTGAATTCCAGCGCACGATTGTCCGAGACCGTTACGTACTTCACCTTTTGATGCCGCTCACGGATAGAACTGAAAACTCGGCGTTGGGGTATGTGGTAGTCCGGGTTAATCGCCGCCAGGTCATGGGTCCATGCAATCATTTTCATTCCGCGATCCGCCCACGCTCCCAGGGCTTGGGTTGCCGCCAGGTTAAATGGCATAGTGAACATGTTGTGAGCGATGATCCGGTCGAAACTCCGGAGAGTTTTTCCGAGTGAATCTTCCAATGCGCTTAACAATTTGAAATACGCTTCTCCTGGATTTCCGTTGTAGGCCTCTTCCTGGGCAGCTATGACTTTAGGATTACGCCAATCCATCTCAGAGATCAGCCTGGTTGGAATATCCGGACTGAAAGTGCTGCCGTGCCCGCAGAAGATCGTTACTGAGTGACGGTGGCGAGTCATCAGCAGCGCATGCTGGCGAATCGCTGTCTCGACGCCGCCGATCACTGGCCAAGAGCTGTAATGAACAATCGCGATTCGCATTCACAGACGCGCGCTTTCAGCGCGTGGTTAACCGTCTTCCGTCGTCGGTCTACCGTCTACCGTTGGGAGCTGCTCCAAAGCAACCGTTTATTGTGTTGTTTCGCGAAAGGAGCCGCAGACTTCGACTTGAAACGCAGGCAAACTGACTTACTTTCGAGACTCTCAGAACGCCAGGGTAGCTCAGTGGCAGAGCAGGGGACTCATAAGCCCTTGGTCGGGAGTTCAAATCTCCCCCCTGGCATGGGATCGAGCGGGATCGAGCGGCATCGAGCGGGATCGAGCGAGATCGAGCGGGATCGAGCGGGACCGAGCGGGATCGATCCAGGTCGGGGAATTCTCGCATACAGTAATAAGAGTTGTTTTTTGCTACGACTCGAGCGTTTGTGTCGTCAAAAGGAGGTGTGAATAAGAACTTTATCCTCGAGACGAAGGGGTCGCGAACTTTCGTTCAAACGGCCGGTCGAGGTAGGCCGATCGTTTTTATTCATGGCGCGTTGCTGAATTCAGATCTCTGGCAGCGCCAATTTGAGACCCTTTCCCATCGGTACCAGTGTATTGCTTATGATCTTCGCGGTCATGGGCGGTCGGGAAAGACGCCTATTAAACGCTATTCCACTGCTCTTTTTGCACGAGATTTGCTTGCGATTCTGGACGCGCTCAGGATCGAGAAACCGATTCTATGCGGATTGTCGCTCGGCGGAATGATTGCTCAGACTTTTGCCGCGCGATATCCGCATCGAGTTCGAGGCCTTATTCTTTGCAATACAGCAATCTCCACGCGCTACCATCTCTCGGATCGGTTGATCGGTGAGTTTGTCGGGATTGTAACTCCGTCGGCAGTCAATCTGCTTGGAACGAAGCGACTGCGGTTCTTCACCCAATTCATGAACGGGCATCGCAAGTGGATGTCGCAAACCGAAGACGGTGTGCAGTTCGCTGAGAAAGCGATTGCAATGATTGAGCCCGCCGAGGTGGTCAAAATAATTAACGCTGTCCGTACCTTCCATAGCGTCTTTCTACGCCGACCGGCGATCCCTGTTTTGATGATTAACGGAGAGGAAGATTCACCGCTGATTTTGCGACAGGCTACCATCTTGCAACGTGTTTATCCCGGCTCGAGGTATGTTCTGATTCCCGGGGCGGGACATCTGTCGAATATCGACAAGCCGGGAGTGTTTCACACCGCGGTGTCTGAATTTGTGAAGAACGAAGGTTTGTTCGCTGAGCCGGCAGTAACTTTCTTCTTTTTTGGTCGCCGGTTTTCGGTCCCTCGGCTGCTGGACCTCACGCCAAGACGAAATGAGAAAATCTCACGCCAAGGGGCAAAGACGCGGGAAAATCTCACACCAAGACGCCAAGACGCAAAGAGGGATCTCACGCCAAGACGCAAAGAGGAACACGCAAAGACGCAGGAAAATCTCACGCAAAGACGCCAAGTCGCAAAGGTTAGCAAGGGCGTGTCGCTTGGGAACGCCATAGTGCCTTGTGGGTTGTGGGCTTGGGTCACAACGGCCAAGCAAGACTTCGGCGTGAGCTCAACCGAACGATTCACCCTATCGACCACAGATCCGGCAACTCTTTTCCGTTTTCTAACTTGGCGTCTTGGCGTGAGATCCGTCTTGGCGTCTTGGCGTGAGATTTTCCCGCGTCTTTGCGTGTTCCTCTTTGCGTCTCTAAAGAAAAAAGCGCAACCCTGAAAGATTTCGAGGTTGCGCTGAGCGTCGTTGCCGTTTCTAAAGGTCTATCTGCTCCAATTACGCGGTTCGCCTGTTGATGGATCAAGAATCAGACGACGATGCCGCGGGTGATCGTCCTCCCGGACACTGAAATCGAACATATTCAGCAGCGATCCCGCCAAATCATCAAAGGAACCATTCCCAATACGTCCAAGGTTCCAATTGTCCTCAATGAATCGGATAATCGAGCTCTGGTCTGTGATCGTGTGATCGACGAAGTTCTTTTTCGCGAAAGGCGAAATAACCAGAAGCGGCAACCGAGGTCCGTATCCGGCTCTTCCTTGAAATCCGGCAAGCGGCGGATTTGTTCCGGTGGTGCCTGGGCCGGTTAACGCATCAAATTGAGTCTGCGAATGGTTGACTAGCGGAGGCATGACATGGTCATACCAGCCATCAGAGTCATCCCAGGCGATAATAATCGCGGTGTCCCGCCAGAATGGCGACTCCATAATCCGATTGATGGTGCTAACCAGAAACTCCTGTTCCAGCAACGGATCGGAGTAGCCGGCATGGCCATCTTGGTAGGCAGGAGCCTTCAGGAAACTGACTGCAGGCAGCAATCCTGCATCGAGCGCCTGAAAGAAGCGCGTGATATCATATTGGTGATTCGCCTGGTCGGTTTTCCCAATCGCCGAGACCGAGGTGGGCGGTAAGTGATTTTTGTTGGCCGTTTGGGCGTAATACTGGAATGGCTCGTGGTGCGGGATATAGTCAGGCTTCGGTTTTCCGTCGCTCCCGATATGGGTGGCACTGGTATTATCGAACCCGCCGTTGAACCAGCCCCAGGTAAGGTCTTTCGCGTTGAGAAGGTCGCCGATGTTCGGGCCGTCCATTTGAACGTTATCTCGCGTCGCGGCGCTATCGAGAGTTGGTTGAGGATCGTCGATGACGGTTCCATCAATCGCGTCGCCGGGAACATCGTTGACGACGCCGTGGGTGTTACCGGAAATCAGGTTCAACGCTCCCACGGTCGAGGGACCGAAATTGGTTCCATATGAGTTGTCGCTCATCGCAAAGTGCTGAGCGTAATTCCAGAGCGCAGTGACCACGTTGCCGTCAAAGTAGTCCATCACTCGGGTTGGACCGGTTCCTTCCGGTGTGCCGGTGAACTGGACAAACTTATCCATCAGACCCCTGTCGAAAGCCTGTTGTTCCGCCGTGTAGTCGTGATCTTGATCAGCTGTGTTCACATGAGACCGATCAATCCTTTGTGGCTGGAGCGAATTCGGATTCTTTGTCAGTAACGTTTCATTGAGTCCGTTGACGCTCGGCGTATCTGGCTTTGCGTTAAATGGCGGCTCGCCAGGCGGGTTCAGGGCGTTCGGATAAGTTCCGAAATAGTGGTCGAATGATACATTTTCCTGGAAGATCACGACCACATTTTTGATCGGATAGGCCGTCTCGTCTGCGACGCTGGTGTTTAACCAGGCGGTCGCAGCAATCAAACCTGTCAGGCACATCGAAGTAGTTCTCATAGAGAGTCTCATTTCCACTGGACGAACCACCGGCTCGGCAAACTGTTTGCTGGCTCGCGGGTGCTCCAAGCGGGGCGAAGAGAGCAACGATGTTTGAATCAGCAAACCACGGCTTTCAAATATTGAACTGTGACTTATCCGTAACGTAGCGCAGCCCCGACAGAGCTGCGGTTAACCGTCAACCGTCGACCGTTTTGCATGCGGCAAAGACGTGGGTAACAGATTTGGTTCAACACATCGGTAACACTTGAGATTCTTACCGTTATGCTTTCTCATAGGTGAGGTTGCTACACATGGCGAACGGTCGACGGTCTAGACGGTCTTCGGATTACGGTTTACGCTCTTCCCGATGGACTTCTTGAATAATCACTTTTTTTGGGGGCTGGGCGTTGGGATCGCACTCGGATTGATTGCGATCGCGTTCACCCTATTGCGCCTTTGGGAGACCAAACGAGAAGTTGCCCGCCTTCGGCGCCATCTATCGGATAAGCTCGAACTCGAGGCAGACGCTACCGGACGATTGCGAAAGGATCTGCAAGAACTGCGGCAGTATAATGAGAACCTGCGGATGAAGGTCGCAAGCTTGAACCAGCTTCCGGATCGCAGACAGCAGAGGGAGCTGGAAATATTTGCGAGAGCAGAACGCTTCATGATCTCGAGCGCTCCGGGATTTCCAGCGGTATGGGAGGAGGCTAAACGGAATGCGCTTTCGGACCTCGAAACCGAAGAGGCGGGAAAGAGCTTGCCCAAACGTGTTTTCAACGCGTTGATGAATCGCCCAAAAAGCCAAGAAGAAACTCGCAACGCGCAAAGTTGACAGGTCAAAAAGGCATGTTAGCTTCCCGCTCTTGCGAACCTGACACTATGGCGAACACAAGATCTGCTGCTAAGCGAGCGCGACAAGCTGAGAGACGCACACTCCGGAATAAGAGCGTTTTGACCGGATTGAAACGACAACAAAAAAGGCTTGCGGAAGCAGTCGCTAGCGGTGATCAGGCAAAAGCCCAAATCGCGCTGAATATGTTGGCCTCCCGTTTGGATAAAGCGGCCAAACGCGGCATCGTACACCGCAACTTGGCCAACCGACGCAAGAGCAGAGCAGCGAAGCTCTCGGCGAAGAAAGCGTAGAAACGCAGGTTGGGCGTTTCTTATCCGGTCACTAGCTGATCCGCTAACCGGTCGAGTTCTTTCTGGATCCGTTGGGTGACGTCTATAAAAATCAGAGCCGTTTCAAACCAGGGGCGGGTGTGCTGCAAGCGTTCGCAGCTAACAACGATTCCGGTTATTTCTTCGCATTCTGGTGATTCTCCGAGTTTCTCCGGATGAGTGCATAACCGAATTGCCAGCTGTGTTTCTAACGGAAATTGCCAACGCGATCTGAAAACGATCCCTCGTTCATGAACGGTGATATCGGTTGATTTTCCAAAACAGCTATCTACCCCATAATCGAGGTAAATCGCAAAGTCCGCGTCTTGGCCGTCTTTCGGGGAACACATGGCTCTCGCTCGACTGACTGTCAGAAACCTAGTCTGGAACTTGATTCAGTCAAGATGGATCACTCATTTCGGCTTCGACCTCAGCCATGATCCTTCGGGCAACCCGCGCCAGCGCCCAAGTTGTAACCATCGTGACAACAAAACCAGTTCCCCAGATCAAATAGTCGTGGGTCGGCGGCCGGCGCAAGCCGCGCGCCAGATCGATCCCATATTGTCCGAGCGTTCCAATGAACGCGTAAAGGAAAAGACCGGGACATTGGCCTAGCGCAATCCAGAACAGGCAGCGGCTCAGACGAACTTTGGTGAGACCGTACAGATAGTTGAGGAGACTGGAGGGGGCGAGCGGGTTGAGCTGCGACAGAACAACAATCTTCCAACCGTGCCTTGCGATTGCGCAGTCGATGACTCGAAGCTTCCGACTGGTGTGCAGCAGTCTTTCAATTCGCTGGCGACCGACTTTTCGGGCGATCAGAAAGGCAAGCAACGCGCCGATCAGGTTACCGATCAACACAAGCAAAAAACCCCACCAGAGTCCAAAAAAGAATCCGCCGCCAATACTCAGAACGCCGCCGGGTAACAGCAAGAGATTGCAGCCGGCATAAGCGATCGGGTAGATCAAGCCGCTCCACAGACCAAGCTTCTGGACCGAGTAACGAGCGTCCCCAATCCATTCAATAATCGGATATTTTGTCGAAAGGAAAAAGACGGCCGCAACGATGGCGATCAATCCGATTGTTTGAAGGGCCAGGTGCCAGGGAACTCTACTATAAGTTTCGGACGAACTGTGCGAGCTCGGTGGTGGTATCATATGCAAGAAAAGGCGTGATCAAGTAGATCCCTGGGAAAAAGTCTAGTGCCGCGCGCACAACATCTCTTGCGATTTCTATCCCTTCAGCCCGCGCAGCCGGACCCTCCTTGCCTGCCATCCTTGATCGAATCGCATCCGGTATGATGATCCCGGGAACTTCGTGATGTAAGAATTCCGCCTGTCTGCCGGTCAATAACGGCCAAACGCCGGTAAGAATCGGTATGCCCAGGTGCTTGATACGCTCATGCATCTGCTTGATCAAACCAGGATCAAAGACTGGCTGTGTCATGACATAGCGCGCGCCGGCAGCGACCTTACGTTCCAGGCGCGTGACCTGGGCGTCGAGATTCTTGGCGCTCGGATTGAAGGTGCAGCCCACCACGAAATGGGTGGGGTGCTTAATGTTCTTGCCGGCAAAGTTGTAACCTTTATTCAAATTAGAAATGATCTCCATCAACTGGATGGAATTTACGTCATAGACGGAGGAGGCACCCGGTTGATCGCCGAATTTTGCAGGATCGCCGGTTAAAGGCAAGATGTGTCTGATGCCTAACGCGGCGATACCCATCAGCTCGCTCTGCAGCCCGATAAGGTTCTTGTCACGGCAGCTGATATGCAGCAGGGGCATGATGTTATACTGCTGTTTCAGGATAGCGCCGATCGCCAGGTTACTGGTGCGAAGGATTGCTAACGAGTTGTCCGCCAGTGTGATCGCGTCGCTGCCGGCGTCGATCAATGCCCGAGCCGCCTTAAAATATTTCTCAAGATCCAGGGTCTTGGGCGGATCGAGCTCAGTTACGACGACCGTGTGGCCGCGCGCCATAAGGTCCAGGATACTCGTTTCGGTCGGGCGCTTTTCGACGATCCGCTCTGAATCGGTTGCCCATTGAATAATCGGCTTACTGCGTACGGGCCGCAAGCCTTCGATGGCTTTCGCCATCTCCGCCACATGCCGCGGCCCGCACCCGCAGCATCCACCGACGATGCTGGCCCCCAGAGCCACGAATTGTTTAGCCGCTTCTCCAAAGTATTCCGGGGCCGCGTTGTACAGAAATCGTCCTTCATGATAGCGTGGATACCCGGCGTTCGGGAAGGCGCTGACTAGGAACTCCGACGGGATCCGCTTCAGAATCTGCGTCATGGCGTGGGGCCCGGTAACGCAGTTCACGCCCACCACGTTGGCGCCTAACCGGGTTAACTCTCGAAATGCTTGAACGATCGGCAGACTCGACGGCAGTCGTCCTTCTTCCGACGAGACCATCGAACAAATGACTGGGATCTTTGGGTCAAGCTTTCGGACTGCTTCCAGGGCAATCTGAATTTCCGCAAAATCCAAAAAGGTCTCGATGAAAACAAGGTCAACTCCGGCTTCGAGCAAGGCTGCAGCCTGTTCAGCGAACAAGTTGCTGCAGTTAACGCTTTGTGACTCTGCTTCGTCGAATGATAAACCAAGTGGCCCAATGCTTCCGGCTAGATAGATTGGTCGGTTCCCAATCGCTTTGCACGCGAGCCCGACCGCAAGCTGGTTAAACTCCTTGACGCGATTTTCCAGTCCATGTTTCGCAAGCCGAGCGCCATTCGCCCCAAAGGTATTTGTCTCTAACAGACGCGCGCCTGCGCGAACGTACGATTCGTGAACGCGCGAAACAATGTCAGGACAACTGGCATTCAATTCTTCGAAGCAAACCTCCACAGGAACGCCCGCCGACATCAGCTCGGTTCCCATCGCGCCATCACCGCAAAGTACGGTGGTTTGCAATTCTTCCAGTAAGTTCATTCGCCCGCGGAGTAGCCGAGCACCTTCAAGGAGGAGGCGGTGCGCGTCAAGGGGAGGGTATCGGCGTGTCGGCGTGACACTGCCTCTGAATCCTTGGCTTCAGCGTAGCAGGTCTGGTTGCGACGCGAGGCTACGCCAAAGCGCTGGCATCGACGCCGATACGCCGACACGCCGACACGCGATACATCATCTCCTGCCTCTCGGATCCAAAGCATCACGGAGACCATCGCCGAGAAAATTCAGAGCCAGGAGCGTAAGCGACATGGCCAGGGCGGGAAAAACGAGGAGCCACCAATAACCCTTAATCGGATTGATGACTTGGGCGGCGTCGCTGAGCAACAACCCCCAACTGGCAAGCGGCGCTTGTACTCCCACGCCCAGAAAGCTGAGAAATGACTCATCAAGAATCACCGCGGGTACCGTCAGAGTCAGATATACGAGGGCGATTCCAAGCACGTTCGGGAGAAGATGCTGGAAAATAATGTTTCGGTGACTTTGTCCAATACTTCGAGCCGCCAGCACGTACTGCTGCGATTTCAAACTGAGGGTCTGCCCGCGTACGATCCGCGCCATGGTCAACCATTCCGTAAGCCCAAGACAGAATACGAGAATAACGATCTTTGAATAAGGGGCGAGTCCTTGGAGACCATTGGTTTCCATGAAATGATGCACGACCGGGTCGAGCGCGCTGATCAGGATCAGTAAAAAAATCAAGCGCGGGATCGCATATAAAACGTCGACAAATCGCATCATTAAAGAATCAGCCCGTCCGCCGACGTAGCCTGCAACCATGCCGTAGACAATTCCAATTACAAAACTGACAGCCGCTCCGGCAATCCCTACAGCCAAAGAAATTCGCGCCCCAAGCAGAACGCGGTAGAGCAGGTCGCGACCGTTAAGATCGGTTCCAAAAAAATATTGTCGGGATGGTGGCAAAAAGCTGTCGCGCGAGACGTCTCCGGCGTGAGCCTGCATCAGTTCGGGTCCGAAAACCGCAACCGCCGCCATGAACAGAAGGACAACGCTGGACAGTAGCACCGCCTGGTTTCGACGAAGACGAATCCAAGGCGATCTACTATCCATATAACACGATTCTGCGGTCGAGGAATCCGTAAACAATGTCGACGACCAGATTGAATACGACCAGGAGCGTGCAATAGACAATCACCACACCTGCTAGAAGAAAGCCGTCTCGATTAAGGACCGAGTTCACAAAAAAGCCGCCAGCACCCGGGATACTGAAAATGCTTTCAACCACGATCGAACCGGTCAGGAGATTCGCGGCTAACGGACCGAGAAATGAGACGACCGGTAGAATGGCGACCCGGAGAGCATGTTTGTAGATAACTTTGCGCTCGCTTAGGCCCTTGGCCCGCGCGGTCCGGATATAGTCCTGGCTCAGGACCTCAAGCATGCTTCCCCTGGTTAGTCGGGCGATGTAAGCGGTATATGGCGCCGCCAAAGTAATCGATGGCAGTATCAAGCTTTGGATCGTTCCCCATCCACCGACCGGGAAGAGCGGGATATAGATCGCAAACAAAAGAACGAGTAGCGGCCCGATCACGAATGACGGGAGTGATATCGCAAATAGCGCCGCAAGCATCGCGCCGCGATCTATCCAGGTGTGTTGTCTGGCTGCAGCCAGTGAGCCGAGTAAGACTCCCGCGACCGTCGATACACAGAACGCAATCCCGCCCAGCAAAGCCGATACCGGTAAGCAGTCTCTCAGAATCTCGTTTACTGATCGGTTCCGGTACTTCGTCGAAAGACGCAGATCACCATGCAAAAGGTCGCCTAGATAATCGACATATTGCTGAGTGAGCGGGCCGTCCAGTTTATACTTGGCTAAAAGTTCTTTTTCGATGTGCGGCGATAATTTCCGCTCGCGATCGAACGGCCCCCCCGGCATCAGGCGAACAAGAAAAAACGTAATCGTGATTACGCAGAAGAGAACAACTACCAATCCGAAAGCTCTCTTTGCGATGAAGCGGATCATCAATAACTGATCAGAGATCGCACCGGCACATCCGGAGGCAATTTTCTTCGCCCATTCAGGAAAGCGAGCTCAATCACAAAGAGAGCAGAGCCAACCGAGCCACCGATCTTCTGGATGAGATCGACCGCTGCACCGGAGGTCCCGCCGGTTGCAAGCAAGTCGTCGACCAAGACTACGCGTTCTCCTTTTTCGATCGCGTCGATATGCATTTCCATGGCCGCGTCTCCGTATTCCAATTCGTAGGTTGAGCCAATCGTTTTGTAGGGCAACTTGCCGCGCTTCCGCACTGGCACTAGTCCAATACCCAATTTGTAAGCCACGGCCGCGCCGAACAGGAAACCGCGAGCATCGATTCCGACAATCTTCGACGGTCTAGCGTCCTCCGCTTCTTCCGCAAGCGCATCTACCACGCTTCGAAACAGATCGGCATCTCCAAGAATCGGAGAAATGTCTTTGAAGACTATTCCGGGCTTCGGAAAGTCCGGGATGTCCCGTATTGCCGAGCGAAGCTGCTGCAAGAGTTGGTCTCGCATAAAAATCTGATGTTGGCCTCAAAATCCCCAGCCTGCAAGGGGTCTTCCTGGGCAACGCCGGGAACACCGGGAACGATGAGTAGTGAGAGGTGTCCCAAATGGGACAGCAAACCTCAGCCAGGGGTGAGCGACAGCGAACCCCTGGAACCTCGAGCGGCTCCGCAAAGACCCTGAAAGGGTCGCAGACTAGGTGCGCCATGATCGAACGTTCGGCGGGACTGGATCGCCGTGCGAGCTGCCACCGCACAGCGCTGAGGCTTATGAACCGAAGACGGTCGACGGAAGACTGTCGACGGCCAACCGCGGCTTGACCGGCGCTGTAAATGACCGACTTTACGTGCTCGGCATCGAGAATGTTGTCTGACCTCGTAAACATAGTCTACCAGTGGCCTGATCGAATTTGGATCGAGGCTGGCCTGATTTGTTTCCTTCTCGGGTTTAGCTATTCAATCCATTCCCTGGTTACTGGAAAACATCTGACTTCTCGACTGACCTTCGGCCTGATTTGTCTCGGATTTCTTTTTCAGACGGTTTTTCTTTTTGCGCGAGGCCATCAAATCGGACGCTGCCCGATCACAAATTTTCCTGAGCTGCTGGTTTTCATGAGCTGGTCAATGGTTCTGATTTACCTAGTGATCGGCTCCACCTATCGGTTCTCATTGATCGGGGCTTTCACTGCCCCGGTGGCAGCTGTGATGTTGATCCTGGCTCATATTGTGCCGGCTGGTCCTCCCGCACATCCGAACCTCGCCGTAAACCCCTGGCTGGAGGTACATACGTCATTCTCCATCGTGGCTTGTGGCGCGTTTGCTCTCGCCTGTGTAGCCGGCGCAATG
Organism: bacterium; assembly: GCA_046727075.1. GTDB lineage: Bacteria > Verrucomicrobiota > Verrucomicrobiia > Chthoniobacterales > JAFAMB01 > JBKPBY01. The sequence continues at coordinate 26,524 of JBKPBY010000072.1, forward strand.
TACCTGTTTCAGGAGCGCCAACTAAAAACGCGCCATCCGGGTTCGATTTTCTTCCGGTTACCTCCAATCAGCGCGCTGACCGTCGCGAACTCGCGTCTGCTCTGGCTTGGGTTTGCGCTGTTTACCATCGGGAATGCGACTGGGTTCTTGACTGGGATGGAGATCGATTGGAAGAAGGTGAGCTGGGCCATTCTAGTCTGGTGCCTTTATGGGGGCATCTTGATTGCTCGATTGCGGCATGCGATGGCCGGAAAGTGGATTGCAGCGTTATCTATTGTCGCATTCAGCCTGCTCTTAGGTACCTTTTGGGGAATACGGTTTATCTCAGAGAGGCCCTCGTTATAGAGAAATGAATATTCTTTGTTTCAGCATCAGTCATCAGACGGCGAACGTTGAAGTTCGCGAGCGATTTGCTGTTGCTGATTCCGCGTTGGTAAGTTCCTTAGCAAAGCTCTCTGAAATGCGAGATGTCTCCGAAGGAGTGGTGCTCTCGACCTGCAACCGGACCGAGTTCTACATTGTTAGCGAGAACGCCCAACTTGGCATCGAAAGATTCATTCGGGACTTCTACGGGTCGATGCCGGTTTCGGATCTAGCCCCCCTGGTCCGATTCTCATCGAGTCACACAGTTCGTCATTTGTTTCGTGTCGCGGCCGGCCTTGAATCGATGGTGCTCGGTGAAACTGAAATATTTGGGCAGGTCAAGCGCGCCTACGAAGCTGCCATGCGATCCGGCGCAACCGGCAAGATCTTGAACAAGCTGTTCCAAAGAGCGTTCCAAGTGGGCAAACAGGTTCGGTCTACGACTGGCGTAACACGCGGAAGTGTCTCGGTCGGATCGGTGGCGGTAGATCTGGCGCAACAGATTTTTGGCGATCTGCGTGGCTGCAAGATAATGATTTTAGGGGCAGGCGACACCAGCGAAAAGACTGCCCGTTGTTTCCAGGCACGCGGCGCCAAACAGCTCTTTGTTTCTAATCGTTCATTCGATCGAGCGGCCGCGTTGGCTGCATCAATGGGTGGTCGAGCAATTCGATTCGATGAATGGGATTCGGAGTTTCATGACCTCGACATTTTAGTAAGTTCGACCGCCGCGCCGCACGCCGTAGTTACCGCGGCCAAACTGGAGCCAATACTGCGGATGCGCCGCGATCGGCCGCTGTTCTTGATCGATCTAGCCGTTCCGCGCGACGTAGAACCGGAAGTGCACAAGCTTGAGGGCGCGTATGTATACGATCTAGATGCTCTGCAGTTAATCGCGCAACAGGCGTTGGAGGAGAGGCGCAAGGAAGCTGAGGCTTCCGCCAATTTGATTGAGAAGCATGTTCGTGAATTCCAGTCGTGGCTTGGCGGTAGCGGTCTATCTCCGATTCCGTCGGCGGTGATGGAGTTTCCTCGCTTGTAGCAGCTGTGAAATGAGAATCACTCTGGGCACGCGAGGCAGTCAATTGGCGTTGGCGCAAACCGAGCTGGTAAAGCTAGAGCTGGAGCGACTTCCGGATCCGCCGGAGGTTTCGGTACGAATCATCAAGACCACCGGCGACCAGCGTCTCGATCTGAGTCTGAGCCAGCCAGGACCGATGGTCGAAAAAGGATTCTTCACAAAAGAGCTGGAAGAGGCGCTCGTGCGCGAGGAGATCGATGCAGCGATCCATTCTCTGAAAGACTTGCCAACCAGCTTACCCGAAGGGCTCGAGTTGGTTGCAACTCTGGCGCGACACGACCCTTGTGACGTTCTGATTTCAAAGACTGCGCGCTCGTTGAGCGAGATTCCGCAGAACGCGATTGTTGCCACCGGGAGCCCGCGTCGGAGCAGGCAGCTCGTCTTCCGCCGCCCAGACCTCCAGGTAGCGGATATTCGCGGGAACGTTTTAACCCGGTTATCGAAGCTTCTGCGTGAGGACTCCTGGAACGCGATTGTACTCGCGAAAGCGGGTCTACAGCGAGTTGGATTCGATTTGGCGGACGGCAAGATCACGTTGGATTCCTCCGAACTGCTCGTCTCGGATCTCGTAGAGATGCTTCCTGCTGTCGGGCAAGGAGCAATCGCTGTTGAAACGGCAGCACATCGTGCGGAACTAAAAGCGTTGTTTGGACAGATCAACGACGCCAACACCTGGTTTTGTACCCAGGCTGAGCGTGAACTGTTACGATTGCTAGGTGGTGGCTGTCAGGCGCCTATCGGTGTACAGACTCGGATCCAGGGTGGCACGCTCTATTTTGAGGCGATTTCTTTTCATAACCAAAGTAAACCCCAATCCGGAGCCGTGTCGGGGGCGTTTAACACGCCGCAGGCAGCTGCGACCGCCTTGATCACTAAGCTTTATGGAAGTGGACGATAAAGGTTCTTGTATTCTTGCAGGGGCAGGGCCGGGAGACATCGGTTTGGTCACGCTTCGCGCTAGAGAAGCGGTCGAGGGCGCTGACGTGATCGTGTACGATCACCTTTGCAATCCGGAAATCCTCCAGTGGGCACCGGCAAATGCCGAGCTAGTGTATGCAGGCAAGAAGGCCGGTGAACACTCGATGTCGCAAGACGAGATCAATCATCTTCTGGTTGAACGAGCGAATGCGGGAAAGCGCGTGGTCAGACTGAAGGGTGGAGATCCTTTCGTTTTCGGACGAGGAGGAGAAGAAGCTGAAGCGCTCGCTGCCGCTCAAGTCCCGTTTGAAATCGTTCCGGGAGTCAGCTCGGCCATTGCTGCGCCCGCTTATGCGGGAATCCCGCTCACGCACCGAGATGTAACGTCGTCGTTTACAGTGTTCACCGGCCATGAGGATGGAGAAAAGGAGTCCACTTCGATCGATTACAAAGCACTGATAGACAGCAAAGGAACACTCGTGATGTTAATGGGAGTGCAGCGGCTCGGAACTGTGGTTTCCCAATTTCTCGCGCATGGCGCGGACAAAAATCTTCCGGCGGCATTGATCAGGTGGGGAACGACAGGCGGTCAGGAGACAGTTGTTGGCGATCTCGATTCTTTTGTTCAGAAGGCTCACGCAATTCGTCCGCCGGCGGTTGCCGTGTTTGGTGAAGTGGTGCGCCTACGGGAAAAGTTAAACTGGTTTGAACGACGCCCTCTGTTTGGTCGCCGCATCGTAGTGACTCGGACCAGAAAACAGGCGAGCGCTTTGAGCTCCCAGCTGCGCTCTTATGGAGCCGACGTTTATGAATTGCCGACAATCCGCATAGAACCACCCGAGGAACTCCTCGAGTTCGGCGAACTTGTCAGGGACGCTTATCAATATGACTGGCTTGTCTTTACCAGCGCGAACGGGGTCGACGCCTTCTTCCAGATGTTCTTCAAGCTCTACGACGACATTCGAAGTATTGGGAACGTTAAGATCGCTGCGATTGGGCCAGCCACTGGCCAGCGAGTGAAAGACTTTGGTCTAGCGGTCGATCTGCAGCCGGCAGAGTTTGTTGCCGAGTCGATCGTTGATGCATTCCAGGCCCAAGGAAGCGTTGAAAATCTCAAGTTCCTGATCGCCCGTGCTGCCGGGGCAAGAGAGCTTTTACCTAAGCGGTTGACGCGCCTTGGAGCAATTGTGGACGAAGCGATTGCGTATCGGTCGCTACCGGAGCTCCCGGAAAGGATGACAGGTCTTCAGAGATTCCAATCGGAAGGCGCTGATCTTGTAACGTTTACAAGCTCGTCAACCGTTGAGAACTTCAAGGCGTTGAAATTGGAATGGCCGGCTGACATGAAAACAGCAAGCATCGGGCCGGTTACCTCCGCTACGATGCGCAAAGTCGGTCTCCGAGTCGATATCGAGGCCAAACAACATGACATCCCTGGTTTAGTGAACGCTATCCTCGCGCACTGGTCCCATCCGTCCCGCTAGCGACTATACGTCGCTATAAGTCGTATAGGTCGCGTACGTCCCATCCCCCATTTCCCGAAAAGCAAAAACTCCGCCGAAGCGGAGTTTCATCGTACGTAACCTGTTGAAAAAGAGGACCTTATTCTTTGCCGGGGTAGCTGAAGCGAAACTTCATTTTTCCTCGCTTGGCTGCTGCTTTTGCCTTCCGGCGCACCTTCTGCGAAGGCGTCTCAAAGGCGCGCAGTCGGCGCACTTCTTCCATAATCCCTTCGGCATCGAGTTTGTTCTTCAGCCTTTTCAGAGCCCGATCAATCGGCTCCCCTTTTCTCACAATAACTTCGGGCATAAAATCCTCTTCGTTCTTTTCGGATGAGGGCATAGTAGCCGGGGTTTCCTGGACCGTCAATTGATCAGACGAAAATCGTGACAACATTTTTGGGTTGCGTATGAAGCGCGTTTCCGCAAGGGTGGGCGGCAACCAGGCGGGAGGACTGATGTGGCGGTGCCCGCTCTATTTCAATCCTTCCTTTACATATGAACAAGGCAATCGTTTTCGGCCTGGGATGTTTGGTAATTCTTGTACTCCTGGTGCTAATATTCGGGGGCGCACTTGTCGGAGGATACAACGGCTTAGTGCAGTCCAGCACCGGGGTTGATACTTCTTGGGCGAATGTCCAGACTCAATACCAGCGCCGGGCTGATTTGATCCCAAACCTGACCCGGACGGTTGAAGGTGCGGCGAACTTCGAAAAATCGACTTTGACGGACGTCATCAATGCACGCGCAAACGCGACAAAAGTCACGATTGATCCCTCCAAAGCCCCCACTGACGAGGCGCAGCTCCGACAGTTTCAACAGGCCCAAGACGCTCTTTCGGGCACGCTGAGCCGTTTGTTAGCGGTAAGCGAGCGATATCCGGAACTGAAAGCGAATGCGAATTTTCGAGATCTCCAGGCCCAGATTGAAGGAACCGAGAATCGCATCGCGGTAGCCCGGCGCGATTTCAATCAGATCACGCAAGGGTACAATGTTCGAGTCAGGTCATTCCCGGCTATTTTGTACGCCGGAATCCTTGGATTCCAACCCAAGCCACTATTCCAAGGTTCGCCTGGCGCCGAGAATGCGCCGAATGTCAGTTTCCCTTCGCTCAGCCCATCCGCGAGTCCTAAATAGAAAAAGAATGTGTCGGCGTATCGGAGAGTCGGCGTATCGGAGTAACGGTGTTTTGGGCTAAACCGTAGTCCGGTAATCCGAACAACCGTGAACTTGAAACGGCGGTGAACAGGCTCTGGATATTCGCGTGCCTATTTTTTTCACTGGCGGTAAACCTGGCGTCGGTCCAGCTGCCGCCACCGCCGACGGCGTACGCGAATGATTACGCTTCGATAATTCCTCCCCAACAACTCGCCTCATGGAATGAATCTTTGAAGCAATTCGAGCGCGACACCTCGAACCAGATCCTGCTCGCGATTTTTCCTAAGTTGCCCCCTGACACCGTCATGGAGGATTTTACCCAGCAGACTTTTCGAAGCTGGCGTGTCGGACATGGTGGGCGTGACAATGGCGCGATCCTGTTTGTCTTTCTTCAGGACCGCAAAATCCGCATTGAGGTAGGACGCGAGTTGGAGGGGGCGCTTCCCGATGCGATTTGCCGCCGAATTATCGCGGATGAGATCGTACCCCGCTTCCGTAACCAGGACTACGCAGGCGGTGCCGCAGCGGGTCTCAACGCGATGATTGCTGCCACGAAGGGTGAATACAAAGGGACCGGTCGGACAACGCTGGAAGAACGCGGGGGCGCGATGGCAAGGGGCCAGGGCACCGGCGCTACGATCGAGCTTATTTTTATCGCTCTTTTTCTCCTGTTCTTTCTTATGTCAACGTTCGCTGCAGCCAGACGCGGCAGAGTCTACTCGGGTGCCGGGTCCGGTCCGGGTTGCCTTTGGCTGTTACTTCCTTTCCTAGGCGGCGGAGGTGGTGGATATCGAGGTGGCGGAGGGTTCGGGGATGGAGGAGGTTTTAGTGGCGGCTTTGGAGGCGGCGGCTTTTCCGGGGGTGGTGGCGGAGACGGGGGTGGAGGAGGAGGTGCGAGCGGGAGTTGGTGACCTATGAAATCACGTCATTTTCTCCAAGCGGTTGATCATGATCGTATCGTCGCAGCCATTGCGGCAGCAGAAAAACAGACCAGCGGCCAGATCCGAGTCTATGTGAGCAAGCGTAAACGCAAAGACGCCCTTGCTTACGCAAAGCGACGATTCACTAAGCTGAAAATGTACCGGCTGCCGCATCGGAACGGAGTCCTGATTTTTCTCGCGCCGTTAACTCACAGATTCGCCATTGTTGGTGACACCCAATTTCACGCCAAGTGCGGGGACGATTTTTGGAAAGAAGTAATCGCCGCAATGGAGCCCCTGCTGAAAGAAGGGAAATTCACCGACGCCATTGTCCAAGGTGTAGAACGGGTTGGCGCAACTCTGGCAAAACATTTTCCGCCGCAAGCCGGTGATCAGCATAATCTGCCGGATTCAGTGATTGAGGAGTAAGACGCCTCTTTTCGTCGAGCTGGAAGTCTCAACCCATCCGGCCTTGGCCGGACTGGAAGCTTCGGTTATCCCAATCCTCCGAATGACCTTCCAGCACTCCCAATCCGGCGGCGGACCGTTGACGGATAACAGCCCCGAACGCATTCGGGGCTGAAGGCGTATCGCTATCGCATCGCTACTTCAATTTGCTCAGCCCTGCCATTTGTGAGAAATAAGGGACTCCTCCCTGTTTCAAGCATGCAGCCTATCCGGATTCTTACCGCCGTCCCTATCTGTGACGGACACGACAGCGCGATTAACACCATTAACTTGGAATTTATCCGTCACGGGATCGAAGTAATCTATTTAGGCTATCATCGCTCGGCTCGTGACATCGTGCGTGCAGCAATTCATGAGGACGTCGCGGCAATCGGTCTATCGACCTACAACGGAGGACATGTTGAGTTCTTCGCCGAGGTGCTCGATTTGTTGGAGCAGCAGCAGCCTTCGCCCTCAATCAAGCTTTTTGGCGGCGGCGGCGGTACCATCACTACCGAAGATGCCGAAATTATGCGGAAGCGGGGAGTTGATCGGATCTTTTTCGCCGGGACGTCGCTGGAGGAGATGGTCAAGTACGTTAGGACTACTTTCGGCGAGATCCGGCAACCGGCGTACGATAGCTCAATTGCAAACACAGATCGGCATCTTGCTCGCCTGCTCACGCTAGTCGAAAACCAAGCTGCGAAAAACGGACTGGCGAACAGCAAATCCGCTTTTGCGCCAACTCCCAAAGTTATCGGTTTCACTGGTCCGGGTGGCGCAGGTAAGACCACTCTTATCGATGAACTGGTTTTACGATTCTTGCGTACGTTTCCGAAGAGTGCTCGCATCGCTATCCTTTCTCATGACCCAAGCATTGTCGGCTCGGGCGCCTTGTTGGGCGACCGGGCAACGATGATTTATTCTCAAGACGATCGTGCCTTTATGCGAAGCATCGCCACGCGCGGTGTTGCCGGTGGCCTGAGCTCGGCAACGACCCGATTGCTCGAAGTCTTGATCCGGAGCGGGCTCTTTCAAGCGATCCTGGTTGAAACCGTAGGCACAGGACAAGAAGCGATCCCGTTCGGGATTGAGAAAGACTTGGTCGATCAAGCGGTCATGGTCATGCCGCCTGATTACGGCAGCAGGTTGCAACTCCAGAAGATTGCGATGTTGGACGTGGCAGACTTGATTGTCGTCAACAAGTCCGACATGCGTGGCGCCAAGACTGCCGTCGCGGAAATCGAGTCCAGGATTCGTACAAACCGCAAAGGCCAGAAACTGCTTCGCACTCAAGCCAACAAGCACCGTGATCCGAATGTTGATCAGTTGTTCAGTTTGCTTTTCACTACTGAGTCATCCACGAAGAAAATGGTTACCTCTACCCCATGAGCTCAATTGGACAAGTTGTTGCAGCAGTCGAAAGCTATCGACGATACGTCTCGGAACAGGTCAAGAAGGCGCGATCTGACCGCGAGTACGGCGAGCAACTGCTTGCACAATGGCGTGATCGAAAAGCCAAGATTGGAACTACATTGACGCCGACCGGATTGCGGGTTCCGCGCTTGGCGCTTCCGGATTACGACGAGCCCGGCCAGATTGCACGCTTTCTGGCCGAGGAAGGGTCACCCGGGGAGTTTCCCTTCCTGGCTGCTGCTTACCCGGAGCAATATCTGGAACCGGCGGTTGATCGTTTGGATGACGACGGAAACGGCGAAAAGAAGCATACAGCAGAAGAACCGACTCGGCTGTTTGCCGGTCTCGGCCTGGTCGAGGATACGAACGAGCGCTTCCATTATTTATCCCGTAACCAGCGCAGCAAACGCTTAAGCACAGCGTTCGACGGGCCAACCCTATACGGTGTTGGCGCCGCTGCCAATGGAGTATTCGGCAAGATCGGTGAGGGCGGCGTCGCTGTGGATACCATCGAGGACATGGAGCGGCTTTACGCCGGCTTTCATCTCGATCAGCCGAATGTCTCCGTATCGATGACCATCTCCGGCCCGGCACCAATCATTTTAGCAATGTACGTAGCGGCGGCTAAACGGAGGTTCGGCCCCGATGTTGTACCGAAGCTGCGTGGTACGATTCAGGCCGATGTGCTGAAGGAAGTTCAAGCACAGAACGAATTGATCTTCCCGATTGAGCCGTCCCTGCGCTTTTTGGCAGACATGGTCGACTATTGTGCCCGCGAGATGCCGAGATGGTATCCGATTTCGATCAGCGGCTATCACATCGCCGAAGCCGGTTCTACGCCCGTACAACAAGCTGCCTATACGTTGTCGAACGGGTTTGCCTATGTGGAGTATTTCCGTTCGCGAGGCATGGACGTTAACGTTTTTGGTCCACGGCTTTCGTTCTTCCTTGATTGTGCGTTGGACGTCGAATACGTCGCCTTAGCTCGTGTCTCCCGAAAGATCTGGGCTATTGGTATGCGCGACGTATTCGGTGCAGACAAACGCGCTCAGCTGCTCAAGCTGCATACGCAGACGAGCGGGCGTTCTTTGATCGCGGCAGATTGGCGAAACAACCTCACCCGGACAGCTTTAGAGCTCATGCTGGCCTGCCTCAACATGACCAATTCCTGCCATAGCAATTCCGCGGATGAGCCGTTCACAACCCCGAGCGAGGAATACGCTCGATACGCGGCACACGCCCAAGCGATTCTGTTGGAAGAGAGCGGCTTGTTTAAGCACATGATGAACACTCTGGCCGGGTCGCCGGGAATGAAGGCAATTGGTGACGCAGTGGAGGCAGCAATCCTTGAGGAATTTCGGCAGATCGAAGAGCAGGGCGGTGTTATCGGAGCCATCGAGAGACGGTATCAGCGAAGTCAAATTCAAGCGGCCGCGCACACGCTTGAGCGACAGATCTACGAAGGGATACGCCCGGTCATCGGGCTAAATCGGTACCGTGAACCAGATGACGAATGGCCCGAGGTGCACATGATTCGAACCGCTAACGATAAGAAACGGCTTCATCTCGATCGGTTGCACGAGTTCGAGAAACGGAACGCGGCCGAATCGGAACGCTACTTAGACCGGCTGGCCGACGTAGTGGAAAAAGGTGAGAACGTCTTTGCTGAATTGCTGAATACCGTCGAGCATTGTTCCCTCGGCCAGATCACCAACCGACTGTGCGATGTGGTCGGCAAGTTCAGGCCTATGGTTTAGGCAGCGGCTTTGGGAGTGCGGGAAGGATCTCACGCAAAGGCGCAAAGACTCCAAGGTTGAGAAGCTCTGCCCCGGCTGCCGGGGCTAAAGCGCCAAGTCAAATCCGGGTTGTGGATTCTCTGATGAATACGGACGGTTCGAGCGTCATCTGCCGATGGGGGGAACCCGTTGTAATACTTTGAATCAATGTCGCGGTTGCTACCTCGCCTTGTCGCCTGATGGAATGTCCTACCGTTGTCAGTGCCGGATAAACATAACGGCAAAGCTCAATATCATCGAAACCAATCACAGATAATTGCTCCGGCACCGAAATTCGTTTTTCCTTTGCTCGTCGAAGCACGCCAATCCCCATCAAATCATTCCCGGCAAAGACCGCCGAAGGCTTAGCGCGCTGGAGTAAATGAGCGGTTGATTGATAGCCTCCTTCGCAGGTGAAATCTGATTCGACCACAAGGTCTTCTCTGTACGGTAGACCGGCGTCTGCCAGCGCCCGTCGATATCCGGCCACTCGATAAAGGCTGACGATTGCGGTTGACGGCCCGGCGATACAGCCGATTTCGCGATGTTCTAGTTCCAACAGATGTTTGGTCGCGAGATATCCGCCTTGTTCGTGGTCCACCTGTACAAGGTTTGCGTCGACGCCAGGAATTGGTCTATCAATGATCATTAAAGGCACACGCAGCTGTCGAAGCTGTTTGGCGAACGTGTTGTTCTCTCCGGTCGAACCGACGATAAGGCCGTCCACCCGTTTCTCTAGTAGCACTCGCAGGTAGGCTTGTTCGCGTTCCGGATCGTCTTCTGAATTGCACAGGACCACCGAATAGCCGCGTTGGTAACATGCGTCCTCGATACCGCGCGCCAGCTCCGCGAAGAAAGGGTTCGTGCTGTTCGAGATCAGCAGCCCAATTGTTAGCGTGGTGCGTTGTTTCAAAGATCGCGCGACAGTGTTTGGGACATACCCAAGTTCACGGATTGCAGCCTCGACGTCGTTTCGAACCTGATCGCTGACTCGCTTGGTCTTATTTACTACGTGGGAAACGGTTGTGTAAGAAACCCCCGCACGGGCGGCGACGTCTTTGATGGTTGCCATAATTTTCGCTAGAAGGCGAAGGCGGTGATGTAAAGAGAAAAAAATACTTGATTCAGAGCAGTTCCAACGCATCATTGGCTGCTCATCG
>JBKPBY010000073.1:0-15229 GCA_046727075.1 bacterium
CGACGCGGCCATTGGCGCACGGCGAAGATCGCGTGACTATACGAATCTAATTGGAACGAGACACCTGAGCGATTGGAAGGTGTTACTCCTTCACCATGCAAACAGTTCTGCTGGATTGAGCGCGCAGGATCAAACAGCTCCAGAGGGTCAGCCTCTGTGACCTGGAGATTCGAATTGAGAAACCGGTAATAGAACAGAAAATGATCTTTGTCGCTCATCGGCGCGATCCGACAATCAGGAAACAAGCGACTGAGCGCACCCGAGGCGAAATCCATAAGTGCCAAGCTCTCCTTACGAGAAAGCGCGTCGAAATAGTCAGCAACAGCGTGATCCGCAGCCAGCGGCACCTTGGTATCAATCACGCGAGTAAAGAACAGCGTCAGACGTTCGCGCCTGAGGCGGCCTTCTGCCATCGCCTGTTTGTATCGCTCGTATCGTTCTGCCCGGATCAGAACTCCGAACTGACCGTAGACCGGGTCGCTACGCCGAATATCGAGCGTCTCACGATGGTACTGTTCCAATTCATATCGATAATCGCTATCGATGCTCCATTGGATTTGCAGGGTGTATTCTTCGCCCAGAATCCCAAGGAGAATGCGAAGCCGTTCGTGCAGTTCGTTCAGTTGTTGGACGCTGAACGCATTGATTTCTCCCGGCTCCACGGTGAACCCGCGAGAGATTGCAGTCCTTCTGGAAGCACCGTCACCGAACCAGATAAGATCGTTAAGCAAAAATCCATTCGGCATCCGAGAACGTGAGATTCGCGATGACTGATCTTTGCTGGAGATCATGTTCACAAGCGACTCGCAGGCATTGAGAACAGAATCGATCATCGATGGAGAGGGTGACGCGGTTGAACTCTGGCAGGTTGAAATGACCGACCGTTTACAAGCGAAGCGAGCAGATCGACATCAAATCGAGGCGGTCTCTTGTGGCGCAGCAGAACGATATAACCTGAGGTCACGACCGTGGGGGCTAAGGAGACGAGCAGTTTAGCCAGTAGCGGCCAGTGATTGTCCGAGTTGAGCAGTAATGTGATCATAAAGACCGAGACCAAGACGGAAACGATCACTGGCATTCCCTGGTTGCCTTCAAATCCAAAGGCGTGACCCGTACCTTTAGCTCTCGGGCGGCTATCCGTATAGATCAGGTTTTCGTTCATGACTTTGCATCAGAGAGATTAGAAATCGTTCACAGCACCGGATGTCGCTCCGAACATGCTGAATAGCGCCTTCATCAGCGCGACAGCGCCGGCTACGCCGATCCCGTAGATCACTGTCATCTTCCAGTTCTCGTCGCGTTTAGCGTTGAGGAAACCTGACATGACCATGACGCACCCGGCGATGAAGCCGAAAATCATGATCAGGTTCAATCCGCTCTTTAGTGGGCCGATGAACTGTTGCAGGCCGCCGGACCCGGTCTGCTGAGCATGCGCGGCGCTCGGAGCAAGCGCCAGGAGAAGCGGAACGATAATCGATCTCGACCAATAACTAGGTTGTCTGATCGGGCGGAGCCAAGCTTCATCGTTCATATCACAACATATCTAAAGTTATGTTATGATTTAAGCAAGAATAAAATTACATTAATTTTATCTGTGTTCGCTTGCTGGAGGAAAGAGGCCAGGCATCCCGCGTGGATTCTGGCTATTGTGGTCCGTAAATGGTCGCATGAAAGGCCGGAGTCTGGTAACAGGGGATCCTAATGATTAGGCCCATAACGCTTGCGGTCATCGTGACATTCCTGTCGCTGGTTGCGAACGGTCGAACGCCGGTGGCGACATCCTTACAGATTTCCTTAAACTCAGAGCGAGGCAATGTAATCTATGCAAGTCACCGACATCGCATTCAGCGTGTATCCCGTTACTGACCTCAAACGCGCACGCGCATTCTACGAGGCAACCCTTGGGCTAAAACCGGGTATGGTGTACGAAGGGGACGGTATCGGTTGGATCGAATACGAGATTGGCCCCGGCATAGTTGCCATCGGAGCCGGGTTCGAACACTTGAAACCGTCTTCCAATGGCGGGTCTGTTGGGCTCGAAGTAGACGATTTCGATCAAGCCATCAGGGAGCTAAAAGAAGCAGGCACTAATTTCGTTACTGAACCGCTGGATTTCCCCGGGTGCAGGATGGCCGCCGTGCTTGATCCGGACAGGAACACGGTCACCATTCATCGAAGAAAGTCGAGCGGTTCATGATCGAACTCAATCCCAGAGGAGCTTGACCTCCGGCCACGTCTCTGGCAGAGGACGCTTCCACGGTATTTGGTACACGCAGGCCGGCGAACACGGCTATTGAGACCTTATTTATCGCGAAAAATTCGCCTCAAATAATTTGGAAACCGACACACAGCCAAAAAGCTTTAGCGGCATGGTGTCGTGACCCATAACCCCTTTATGGGTCACTACTAACGCATCGATGCGCATGGCGGATATTGCATGACGGTGGTCGTCATGCAATATCCGGGGTAGTGTCCTCCAAATAACAAGTTTCCATGCTGAAAGTTTTGAAGCACCCGCTGGCCGAGCACGTGGTCACACACTTGCGGGACCGGACAACCAAGCCCGCGACGTTTCGCACCCTTACCTACCAGATAAGTTTGTTACTTGCTTTGGAGGCAACGCGTGACCTGGCGACACGCTTGGTTCGGGTGGAGACGCCACTCGAATCATGTGAGGGAAACGTTCTGGCGGCGCCCCTCGTGGTGGTGCCAATCCTGCGAGCAGGGCTTGGAATGGTACAGCCATTCACAGACCTTTTTCCTGACGTGAGTATCGGCTACATCGGCTTAGAACGCGATCACGAAACCGCCGTCGCACATAGCTATTATTGCAAGCTTCCGCCGCTGAGGTCGGAGTCGGTGATCATCCTGGATCCGATGCTGGCGACGGGCGGTTCCGCAGTACAGACGATCACAGTTTTGCGCAAGATAGGGGCGCGCGACATCAGGTTCGTTTGCATCGTGAGTACTCCAGAAGGCGTCAGCGCGGTCGAACGGCTTGACCCTGCGCTGCCAGTGTTTACCGCCGCTCTGGACCGCGGGCTGAACGACAAAAAGTATATCTTGCCCGGGCTAGGGGATTTCGGGGATCGACTATATGGCACCTGACATTTGGCATTTTTGCTTTCTCCTATTGAAGCCAAGTGGCGTTATAAAATGAATGAGTTGACGCCCTCAATGCGTGTGCAGAACGCGCTCGGCCAAAGTGACAGGTTAAGTCGCCCACCGACCGTCGATTAAAAGTCCTCAGAAGCGCACATTCGTCACTTTGCAACGCATCCTGAATCACCAACATACATGAAAAAAATTCTGTTAGGCACGCACCAGATGGGAAGTGGTACCTATCGACTAGCCAAGCCAATCGTGGAATGAACCTTATTAAGTTAGCGTTCGTCATTGAGCGGCTTGATGTACACTCAATAGCCGCTCGGTGAATCCAAATAGTAACGCCGAACAAGAGAGCGGTATGGCTGTCTACATACCAAATAAATTATGGGGAGATCGATTCGTTCTAGAATGCGCTTGAAAGTCCGATCGTAAACCTTTCACCGTTTGGAGAATCGAATATGAAAGTCGCAATCTTAGGCTCAGGCATTGTCGGGCAAACCTTGGGAGCAGGCTTTTTGAAGCATGGGTAGGTTCCGGCCCGGGTTGCCGTTCAAAGGCCGATGCATCAACGCCCTACTTTGGCGGTCCAAGCGGCTTTTGCGTGAAGTCGAAACAGTCCGACATGTTGTCGGCCGAGCCGTCGCGCTGGTTGATTGACGGGACGCCGAAATTCTCTTCGCAGAACTTCAGTATGCTGACGAAGGAATGCAGCGCCTTCGAAATATAACCGGCTCTTGCATAAGGGCTAAGCACCAGGCACGGCACACGCGAGCCGTAGCGGAACTGAGTTCCGTCGGTCCACTGCTCGATGTTGGGTGGCGTCACATGGTCGTACCACCCGCCCCAGTCATCCCAGCTAATGAAAATCGCCGTCTTGTTTCATAACCCGCCTTGGGCGATGGCATTCACTTGGTCCACCGTCCATTGCATGCCGTACGCCATGTTGTCATTGGGATGCTCGCTCTGGAGATTCGGTGGATACACCCAGGATACAGAGGGCAGATTCCCGGCCGCAGCGTCCGTGGTGAACTGCTGCGACGTTACATTCCATGGGCTGCTCTTGAGTTGGGCAACGTAGGAAAAGGCAAACCCCCCGTAATTTCGCCAAGTGAGCCCCGCAGCCTGAAAGTTGGCTGGCAGGGATGGCAGGCTGAAAGAGGGTGAGGAGCCGGAACTCGGATTGTTAATTATCGGTGAGGCGGCTGCGATCAGCATCAGATGATTCGGAGTGGAATCGCTGGCGACATCGGTAAAGAAATTATCGCACAGCGTGAACTGCTGGGCGTAGGCCCAGTAAGACGCGATATCGGCCTGGTGGTATTGCTTGCGCACAGCTTTGGTAGCGCGCGCGAGCCAAGCAGAGTGATTGTTGGAAAAGCGGCCGGTCGGCGGGTCCGAAGCGTGCGCGAGAGTCGAGTCTCCCTCGGCACCGGGAAAAGTCCCGAAGTAGCTGTCAAAAGTATGGTTCTCCTTGAGGATGATGACGATGTGCTCAAAAGAACCTTTGGGAATGGAGACACTCGGGCTGGGCTGTGACGACACAACAGGTTTTGGCTGGGGCTTGCGCTTCGACGGTTTAACAGGCTTGCGTTTCGACAGCTTAGCAGGCTTGCGCTTCGACGCCTTAACAGGCTTGCGCTTCGCTGAACTAAGATGAGCCTGTTTACCCGAATCAGGACTCATGTGGACTCTCCTCCTGGGGCCTTTGAATATGACAATTCGGTCCCGAGAGAACAATACAAAACCGCCAGCCTGTCACTTTGCGAATTATTTACTCCCTTTCGGGGTCCTTCGTTACGCCTACCTCCTAGCGCAGGTCAAAAGGGTGACACGCCACCAAGCGCGTTCCCGTTAACATCGACGACCGTTGGCCCCACCCACTTATCGGTACTCCAATCAAAGTTATAGCTCGCCAGAAAGTCGGCGGGGCCCGGCACGCCTCCTCCTACAACCTCCCCGCTTACGGTGAAGTGCACGAGAACCTCGAAGTTACCATGCCCGCTGGGCCCGCTGCGGAAGACTTTGCTTTGGAAAAACGAAATGCTGTCAGGGACGGATTGCTTGAGTTTAGTTTGGCTGACCGGCAAGGGGATGTCAGGCAGTCCCTTGTGCCAGGGATGGTTCGGAGCGCTGTTGTCCCTCCAGTAGTGCGCGAGACGGTTTCCCTGCTGCACGATCAGCTCGTAGTTGCCGAAATCGCTCTGAATATACGCGGGCCTGCCTGTCACGCCGCTGACGATAGCGCCATCCGCTACGATCTGCTCAATTGTCCATTGCACGGTGTCCCAGTTCAAAGAGTAAGTGTAAAGAGCGTCGGTCGGGGCCGACCCGATGCCTCCTCCCACGCCACCTGGGCCCCCGCCAACGACCAGCCCGCTCTTGGTGATGTGAACCATCGCTTCGAAATTTCCGTGATTACCGGGTCCGCTCCTAAACTTCCTGCTCTGGAAGAAAGCCACCTTGTCGAGTTGAGGCTTGACGGTACCGACACCGACGATGCTGCCTGGGGACACGATTTCAAACCCTTTGTGCCATGGATGGTTGGCGTATTGCCACGGTTGTCCTCCGTCGGTGTTGTCTCTCCAGTAGTGCTGCAGGCTCTCTCCCTGAGGAACGATCATCTCCAAGTTACCGAAATCACTCTGAATAATGACTGGTTTTCCTGTAACGCCTGTAATGAGGTTGCCGTCGGCGATGATCTCAAACGGGCCGAACCACTTGTTCCCGTTGAAATCGAAGTAATAGGTCGCCAGAGAGTCGGTCGGCCCGGCGCGGTGCCTCCTCCACTCGGCCCGCCGCCAACCACCACCCCGCTCATAGTGGAGTGCACCAGCACCTCGAAGTTACCGTGGGGATATAGCCGCGACGGGAAATCATCCTGAAAGAGGGAGACGCTGTCCGGGACCGGCCTTCTTAGCGTGGACACGATATTGCTTCCGGTCGGGATCTGAGAGCCGAAGTGCCAAGCATGATGCGGATCCTGGTTATCCCTCCAGTAGTGGACCACGTTTTCTCCCTGCTGGATGACCATCTCGTAGTTGCCGAAGTCGCTTTGGATGTAGTTGCCGTTGGGCGTGGAACCAGAAATAAAATTTGGGCAACCCGGGTACGGCGTGGCAGTGGGTGAGGCAGCGGGTATTACGTCGGGCGGATTGATGAAAGAGCCGGGGGAGAAGACGATCTGATCCCATGGACTTTTCGGCAGTTCTACAGTAACTACGGGATCGCTATGCTGTTCCCATGACAGCCACCAGGTGTCAGCATCGGCGGGAAGCGATTCCGCCGCAATACTTGAGCGGCACATAACGTAGCCCGCGAGCTTGTTCTTCAGGGACCGAAGCGTAGGGAGGTCAGTTTTTATCAACGATTCTTCGCCCTGAGCTTCAATGGGGTTATTTTCAGCGATGAAGGCTTGGCGATTGAAGAACTCGTACGCGATTTTTACTTCCAGGTTCCAGATATCCCTTCGTGTCCCGGCGATGAGGTCTGAAAGAGCGATCAGGACCGGTCGCGCATTGGGTTCCAGCTGCTGAGAAAGATTGTCGTAGGCCTTCATGAAGCCGTACGCACTGTTTATCCGGATGAGCCCTGGATCGATGTCTCGGCTCCCATGGACTTGGACATTCGGCGCAATGACATTCAAGGCGGGCACTCCAAGCCCATTGCGGGGGAACAGCTGGTCAGACCGTTGCTGATCGAGCATGATAGCGGGTGCGCGTTCCCAAATGTCGACGAACGTTTTTGTGTCATATGAGGAGTCGAGACTCAGGGGCGGGTTCGGCAGAGTGGCGAAGATTTCCGTTGCTCCCAGGTCAAGGGCGGCCTTGATGGGTACGTTTACCCTGATCCCGCCATCGACAAAATTCTCGTTTCCGATCTTCCTCATCTTGAAGAAGCCCGGGATCGCTGCGGAAGCCAGCATCCCATCGATGATCAGGCCGGGCTGTGGCTGCACTGAGGGGTCTGGTACCTCCCCATTCAAAAGGATGCTCCCGCTCTCGGTGGTATATTTCAATGCGCCCGTCTCCAGACTCACCATGGCCATGCGCAGCTTGATTCCGGATCCGCCTATCAGGTCTGGCCGGAGTTTCTGGCGTGCGAGCGTCTCGAGCGGCGAGAGGTTAAACAACGCGGACGAATTGAGGAAAGCCTCAACCTTGTCCTTGTCGCTGACACCGAAGCCAATCAAGGCCAGTATGCTGGTGAAGAGGCCACCGAAGATGAGACCGGCAGCGGCGCTTTCCGCCAATTGTGACGTGATCGCGCCCTGGATATCGTCCGGGAGCGCGGCAAAGGCCGGCTCGTTCACGTACATATCGGAAGGCGAGTTCATGTTTTGGAACCAGATGTTCTGCAATCCTTTGAACCCCCGGTCCGTCTCTTGGGGTGTCCCTTCGCCCTCCGCAAGCTTGGCCGCGTTTATGGCCCCGACTGAAGTGCCGCAGATTATTTGCGGTCTGATATTGTACCGGTAAAGGTACTGGAGCACGCCAAGCTCGAAGTCACCAAGCGCACCTCCGCCGCCCAGAACTAAAGCAGTGTTCATCGCAGTGCCTCCGCGGTGTGTTGGGAAGAAGCGTCAAGAATTGTTGCCCCATCGAGTTTAAACGAATTGTCAAAGCTCGAGGCGTTGTTCGAACTCCTAAGCAAGGGTACACGTTTTTCTTGTTTTGCTGTCTGGTTTCTAATCGGTCTCAGGTCTTTCATTTGCGATTGTCGATTTCAACCCCCGTACAACGCGATTTTGCGCTGCTAGCTTTCAGAAAATTTCTTGAAAGGCTCAAAACAAGGACCGCTCGCCATGTTTCGCCCGCGATTCCGGAATACAGGCGGTTCGCGCACAGCAGGCCGGAGTCGAAGTGATCATTGCGCAGGGAAATGAGGCCGGCGGACATGTGCCAGGTGAGGTTTCCACCATGGTGCTCTTGCCTCGAATCGTGGATGCAGTCGCACCTACACTTGTCCTGGCCGCAGGAGGTATCGCCGACGCAAGAGGACTAGCGGCTGCACTCTGCCTGGGTGCTGACGGCGTTGTGACCGCTGCTGAAATCCTTCGTGAAACGATCAACGGAGCTGAGCGTTTGATCCGTGAGCTTTCGGCAAAGGTGCATGAAAACGGTCGGACGTAGCTATTAGCGCCGTTCTTGGTCCTCGGGGCGGCTACGATTGATCTTTGTCTCCCAGTCTGGCTAGCTGCTGGCTAAAAGGAGATCTGTGTCATCCCTCGGGTTCATCGCCTCGGCGCCTTTTCCTCATAGTCAGAATAGAATCCTTTACCACTCTTTATCCCCAACCGACCCTGCTCGACATACCCCTTGAGCAACTGGCGAGGTTCAGCGGGAATGCCTGGACGGACAGCTGCGTAATGCTCTTCAATGTCCAGTACTACATCGAGGCCGACTTTGTCCATTCTTCGGAACGGTCCGTCACGCGAACCGAGGACGCTTTGAAAAAGTTGGTCGACGACCTGAGGCGTTGAAACGCCCTCGGCCACCACGGCCAGAGACTCGCGCTTTATCGCCGCCCATATCCGGTTATAGATAAACCCCACGCTTTCCTTAAGGACGTGAAAGGGCAGCAATCCGTAAGCCGGCAGCCGCTCGAACAAGCGGGCCATCACCTCGTCGGTCGTCTTTCCACAGGACATCACCTCGACGACATTCACCTCAGGCAGCCCGCCGTAGTAGTGGGTGTTGACTACTCGGCCAGGGCGCGAGACGGCGTCGATGAGCTGGCTGGTTGGATAGGACGACGAATTGCTGGCAAGAATCGCATCTTCTGGCGCTAGACGATCCAGATCGCCGAACATCTTTCCCTTGAGATCCAGCCGCTCTGGTATCGCTTCCACAACCATCCAAGTGTCAGCAACGGCGGCTTGGACGGTCTCCGAGAGAACCAAACGACCTGGAAGAGCTCCGGACCGCCCCGCCACAACCCGAGGCAGTTCTGCCTCGACGTAGCGTCGGGCGACCTCCAACTGATCGGCGTTCGGATCATAAAGGCGAACCTCGCCGCCACTGCTCGCCAGCATCAGTGCGATCCGTGAACCCATCGTACCGCTTCCCATGACTGCTGTGGCATGTGTCGTAGGACTAAATGTTAAGTCGTTATGTTTTAGGGCCATAACTCCTCGTTATCTGAACGCATTTTAAATATTGAGGCTTAATCCCTGTCACCGGTTAGATAGGAGATCGACTACACGTCATCAGCCCTATGTCCGGACGCTGCCACCGGTTCCGCCTTGGGGCGATGCGAGAGCAATTCCAGCAGTCCTATGATCAAGTTGTCACGCTCATGCGACGGCGCCTCGAATGAGCGGCCGTTCACCTCCTCCAGCACGCCGTCCACAATCTTTTTTCTGCAGTTCGGGACTCGCTATCGCAACACGACTAATTTGGATATCCGCCTCCATAATTGATCAACTCCTTCAGTTTTTTCGGCTGCGCCGTTGCACTGATCCCGATTTTACACCGAGACTCTGCACCGAAGGCGTGAGTGGCGGGGGCCCCTGCGGTCCGCGAAGAATGAGGGCGAGCCAGAGTCATCGCGTACAGGGTGTGTGCGAGCGTTGCTCCATAGACTCGCTTGGTTTTATGTTTCCTAGTATTTTGTTCCACACTAGAACGAACTCACCTTCCTCCCCGTCGAATGCGTTTTCAGCGCGAGCGGTCCTAATTGTCAGAGTATCACCGTCTAGCTTATAAAACCGGACGAGGTCCGTTCCTGTCCAGAACGGATTATCTATTTGACTATAGGCTCGACGGGAAGAGCTATCCGCCTTGGTAACAGTCCATACATCTAACGAAAGCATCCCTCCCATGCCGGCACTAAATCTCTTCAACCAGGCCTATATCATCTCGGCGCGCAACACGCCTTCCTCGACTTATTACTCCAACATCACTCCGTTACCAAATAACCAACTTTGGTTCTACACCGCGCCACGTCAGTACGAACCAGACGCCAGCAAGTACACAGCTGTGGGTCCTGCCGCCCAGACACCACCACAGGGCTTTCTAGATCCTCTGATAGGTGACCTCCAGACCGCAATGGCAAACAACTGTCCGCAGCTTACAGTGATTTTCCACGGACTGGGAACCCTTTTTGCTGACGCTGTGACCGAGATGACCACGCTAGGCACGGGGCTGCAACAGTATGCTGGTTATTGTGGATTAGTCATCTCGTTCGATTGGCCGAGCTACGGATTGCTGGACAGCTCGCTGTACTACGCTTCGAGTCCGTATTCGTTTCCGCCCGTCAAAACGTCTGGCACGGTTCGCGACAACATTAACGGGACGGTACGGGCATTCGGCAACCTGATAGAGATGTTGCAGCAGATCCGAAACAGCCTGCCCGCTGTGCAGATCAATTTTGTATGCCATTCAGAAGGCAACTATATGTTGATGTTGGGGATGGCAGTGTCAGGGCAGCAGCCTGTTTTGAACCAGGTGCTTCTGGTGGCGGCGGATATCAACAACGGGGCGTTGCAGCAGGTGGGCGCGCCACCGGATACAGGGCAAGGGCTCCCGATCTCGAATCTTTCAAACCGCGTGACGATCTACTATTCCAAGGATGATGATGTGCTGCCCTACTCGGAGACTTTCTTTAGGGCTTATCACAACCCGTCCTATCCTGACCGCTTGGGCCTCGGAGGGCCGTACAGCTACAAAGCAGGCGCGTTGCCAGCCAATACCTGGGGTATCGACTGTGCGGCAGTGATCAGCGATACCGTGATTAGGAACGTGCCGCAGGTGCCGCCGGGAACAACCTCACATTCGGCATATTTTTATATACCGCAGGTGTTGACAGACTGGGCCGCAACTTTGACGGGAACGGCCGCTGGAGACGTGGCGAATCGGGTCTTAAATCCGGCCGCGGAGGATCAACAAGCTTTCATCATGCGGTACGTGCAGCCGCCAGCTGCCCGGCTTCTGCGCTAAAGAGCCTTGACCGCAACAGGTGCGAAAATGGGGGGCGAGAACGGCTCGGAAATTGGAGGCTACAGGATGCGCGCGACAAGGAACGGACTTGACAGGGTTATGAGATCTGGAGAATCAGGTCGTATTCCCATGTTCAAGATTTTCTCCTCCCCGTTGGATCCGAACACTGTTCTGACAAGAATTAAGGGCATCGTAGATGAAGAAGAGATTGATCCGGCAAATCCGACACAATTTACCGGATCGCGGCCGATCATCGGGCGAGTGGAAGCGGATCAGTTCCGGCTCCAGCATCGTGTTAACACTCCCTGGTACGTCTGGTGGGCGACACCTGGTCAGTGGTTTAAACCGTATCTGAGGGGAACGGTGAAGCCGCAAAACAGCGGGAGCCGGCTTATAATCGAAGGCGGTACGCCAATGCTGGCGAAAGTGCTCTGGGCGCTGACGTTTATCGGCGCTGCCTCATTGATCGCCCTGTTCACCTGGTTCACGTATCCTTACAACATCAGTCACAACCCGGAACACGCCGCCAGCCTGTATCTCGTGGGTATTATCTGGTTAAATATCGTCGCCGGGATTTTAATTCTGTTGCCGATCACCGGGTGGCTGCTGACTCGACGGCACCTGCCTGACATGCTGGAGCAGTTGCGGCAACAGGCGCAGTTGAACGAGGAGCGATCGCTTCCCGGTCATTCAGTTTAGGGAACGCAGATGTTCTGCTACCCGCAACGCCTGAGCGGCGATGGTTAATGCGGGATTAACCGCTGCGGACGACGGAAAAAACGAGCTATCGACCACGTAGAGATTTTCAACCTCGTGAGCCCGGCAATTTTCGTTCAGGACC
Source organism: bacterium (assembly GCA_046727075.1). Classification (GTDB taxonomy): domain Bacteria; phylum Verrucomicrobiota; class Verrucomicrobiia; order Chthoniobacterales; family JAFAMB01; genus JBKPBY01. Next base: position 11,887 of record JBKPBY010000073.1, read on the forward strand.
GAGCTCGAAGGATCGGTACCGAACCGGAGCGTCCCGCACTGGTGCGAGTTTGTTTCAATCCCCATGCGCTCGGTTAAGACGATAGGATAACCTGCCCGGCTCATCATCCGGCGAGCCGCAGCGATCAACCGAAGATGCGCTTTGAGGTTTGTCGGACGCCAATGGACCCGGATGTTGCAGTTGGACATCAGTTCAACCCGGTTTTCTTTGTCCGGCAAATCTTCCGACATAACCCACCAATCGACACTGCGATTGGCGACTGCCTGGAGTACCGCGCGCGGCATGAACGGCTGATTCGCGGTCAGCATACCGGCCTGCAGTTTTCCGAGCAGTTGCAGATTACCGAGCGGATAGCGCCAGCCTTGTTCGCCGCGAAGATAAAAGTCGTTCACCGCTGTGGTCTTCTGAAAGACAGTCGGATTACGGCGCACCGGATGAATCGCCATGAGCGCTGTGTTGTTGTGAACCATGTAATTCCGGCCAACCAGCCCGGATCCATTGGCGAGGCCGCCCGGATGTTTTGCGTTGGCTGAACCCAATAGCAAAATGGCGGAGTTTACCGCGCCACAGGAAACGACATATCGGTTGCCATGTACTTGGAAGCGTTCGCCGTCCCGTTCCAGTTCAACGCCGGTGATTCGTTGCCCGGAGTCATCCGTCACTAGTCGTCGAGCGGACGCGCGTGTCATCAAGGTGACATTCGGATATTCCAAGGCGGGTCGAACTCCACAAACATCGGCTTCGGCTTTGGCATAGACCCGGCAAGGAAATCCGTCGCAAGTTTTGCACCGAATGCAGCGCCCTCCTTCGCGCAGATCGATCCCGAGCGGAAGAAAAAAGGGGTGCAGCCCTTGCTTCCGTAACCGGTCACAGAGATCCTCAATATAAGGTTCGTGCGGAACCTCAGGGAATGGGAATGGAGTTGAGCGCGGTGGCTCAGTCGGGTCATCACCGGTTGCTCCGTGGACGTTATAGATCTGTTCTGCTCGGCCATAGTATGGCTCGAGTGTTTCGTAGCTGATCGGCCAGGCCGGTGAAACACCTTCTTCGTGTTCCAGCTCGAGAAAATCTTCGCGTCGCAATCGCGGAAGCGCTGCGCCGTAGACCTTGGTGTTACCGCCGACGAAATAGTGGATACCCGGGTGGAACGGTTTTCCGGATCCGTCGTACCAGATTTCATCCGGCTTATAACGGTGGCCGTGAAAGACAGCGGACGGATCCCAGTTTTCGGGTTCACTGGGCAAATAATCGCCCCGTTCGATTAATAGGATACGCAGTCCAGAATCGCGGAGTGCGTAGGCCAGCGTTCCGCCGCCCATACCTGTTCCGATGATGATTATGTCATGTTCTGGGGGTTGGCTGGTCATGAGCAGGGACGCTTTGAGTTCAGGCGTGGCTGTGCGGGCAACTCACCTGAACTCACGTAAATCAGAAGGGCCACCGCGATTAATTTCGAGTTCATTCTAATGTTCAATTCTAAACGAAATCGAGGGACGCGGAAACAGTCTGCTAACAGCACGCACGAGTCTCTCCAGGGCGGGATAAAGCTCGGCCCTACCGACACTGGGCGCGCGTCGAATCACGATTGGGCTGACTTCCTCATTGCCTTGCGGCGTACAAACGATGGTGAGCGGTCCTGAGCTGTAAGTAAAGGTCCCGATAAATTTCTTGGTACGTGGCCTGCAGTTTCTTAGAGCGCTCCGAGTCTGGTTCGACTACGATCTCTTCCCGGCGCGCAGCCTGTACTGCAGCGGAGGGCGTCGCAAATATTCCGCAACCGATCCCTGCCAGAAGAGCCGATCCGAAGCCGACTGTTTCTCGAACCGGATTTACATGGAGAGGGACGCCATACACATCGGCTTTGATCTGGGTGAGAAGCCAGTTCTCGGACGAGCTCCCGATGGTCAGAATTTTTTCAAATTGAGGCAGTCTCCCAATGGCCACCATTGCGTCGGCAATTGCTCGTGCCTCAAAGGCTAGCCCTTCGAGAACTGCTCTGAACATGGCTCCGCGGGTAGTGTTCGATTTGAGACCGACGAACGCGCCCGAAGCCTGGGGATCCGGGTAAGGTGTCAGGCTACGCACCAGGTGAGGCAGGAATATTGGCACGGACTCGCGGGCTGATCTCGCTTCTTCTACCAACTCCACGATACCTGCTCTGCCACCGAGCTCGCGATGAAACCATTCGACCGCGGCTCCGGCAGTCTGTATTCCACCGGTCAAATAATAGATGGGTTCATCGATCCAGATCGCTCCGTGCGCCAGCCCGTGTCCGGCGACGCGTCTATCCAAAATCGGTTTTTGAAAAACCGTATTCAGTGATTCCGAGGTTCCAATGCTATCTAACAACACGCCGGCACCTAGTCCGCCGGCAGCGAAGGCTCCGCTGATGTGATCGTGCAGCCCGACACTAACGATCACGGTTTCGGGAAGATTGGTTCGTTTCGCCGCCGAATGAGTGATGCGCCCGAGCGCAGTCCCGCTCTGACGAACCGGCGGGAAGCAAGATGGATCAACCCCAGCGGCCTCCAGTATACTTGTGGACCAGGCTCTTTGGTGCACATCATATGCAAGGGTGCGACAGGCCAGGCTTGGATCGGTTGCCGGGACAGCACAAAGGCAAAACGCTATATAATCTGCCATCAGGAGCCACCAGCTGGCTTTTTCAAATGCGGCGCGATTATTGTTCCTGGTCCATAGAATCTTACAGAGCGAGAACATCGGATCCGGGTTAAGGCCGGAAATGTTGAAAAGCCTGTCGTATCCGATGTGGTCGCAAAGCCATTGGTATTCTGTCGTAGTCCGAAGATCGAACCAGGCGATAGCAGACGCCAAGGGTCGACCTTGCGAATCGATCGGCACAATTGATTCGGCCATGCTTGAAACAGCGATTCCTTTGACCGCTTCCGGCCATTCAAGTTGCGAGACGACCGCGCGAATGGCCTGGCAAGCGGCGTCCCAAACTGGTCCGGGTTCGAAATCGGTCCATCCAGGTCGTGGATGAGAGCGAGGCGTCGGCTCAGCGCCTTGAGCAACAATCTTTCCATCCGAATCGACAGCGAGACATTTGATGTTGGTAGTTCCAACATCGAGCCCGAGAACCAGGTCTTGGTGCGGCATAGTTGAAAAAGAAAAATTGGATGGGGTTCGGTAGTGCGGCATCACTATACCGAGACCGTGCAAGTCATGATCTCACGGACTCAAGGGAACGCCACAATGACCTCCACATTTGCTCGGACAAGGGCTTCGTTGAGGTCGGCTGGCGGCGAGGAATCAGTTACGAGGATATCTATTGCACCAAGAGAAGCAATCTGCGCGAAAGCGTTGTAGCCAAACTTGGTGG